>NZ_CP021377.1:956961-1275949 GCF_002157895.1 Oceanisphaera profunda | reverse complement strand
ACCCGACCTCGGTCTCGAAAAATATCAAGGCGCACATTCCGATTGTGGGTTCAGCGGATGCGGTATTAGAGCAGATGCTGGCTACCATTCGTGAGCTGGGTTTAGAGACTGACCCTAACGCCATGACGGATTGGTGGGCGCAAATTGACGAGTGGCGTGCACTTAAGTGCTTAGACTATGCCAAAAGCGACCAATACATTAAGCCGCAGCAAGTCATTGAGTCTATCTATCGCATCACCGAAGGCAAAGCCATCGTCAGTTCAGACGTGGGCCAGCATCAGATGTTTGCCGCGCTCTATTATCCGTTTGATAAGCCGCGCCAATGGATCAACTCAGGCGGCTTGGGCACCATGGGCTTTGGTTTACCAGCCGCCATGGGCGCGCAAATGGCACGACCCGATGCGGTTTCTATTTGTGTGACCGGTGATGGCTCTATTCAGATGAATATTCAAGAGCTGTCGACCTGTATGCAATACAACATACCGGTGAAGATCATCTCCCTGAACAACCATTCGCTGGGCATGGTAAAGCAGTGGCAGAAGATGTTTTATGAAGGCCGTGAGAGCCATTCTTATATGGACTCTTTACCGGACTTCGTAAAACTGGCAGAAGCTTATGGCCATGTGGGTATTCGGGTATCGGATCCTAAAGAGCTGGATGCGGCGCTCGAGAAGTGTTTCTCGATGACCGACAAACTGGTGTTTATGGATATTATTATCGATCCAGAAGAGCACGTGTATCCGATGCAGATTAAAACCGGTGCCATGGATGACATGTATTTAAGTAAAACGGAGAGAACCTAATGCGGCGTATTATATCCCTGTTACTGGAAAACGAGTCCGGTGCCTTGAGCCGTGTAGTGGGCTTGTTTTCTCAGCGCGCTTATAACATCGAAACCTTGACCGTAGCACCCACTGAAGATCCCACTCTGTCGCGCATGACCATAGTGACCACCGGTGATGAGCGGGTGATTGAGCAGATCATCAAACAGCTGAACAAGCTGGTGGATGTGCTCAAAGTGAGTGACTTGAGTGAAGGCGATCACATAGAGCGCGAAATTGTGCTGGTGAAAGTGCGAGCTGATGGCGCGAATCGCGATGAAGTAAAGCGTACCGCCGATATCTTTCGCGGTCAAATCGTCGACGTGTCACCGCACCTGTACACGGTACAGTTGGTGGGCACCAGCGATAAACTCGATGCATTTATTCGCAATATGAGTGAAAGCACCGAAGTGGTAGAAGTGGTGCGCAGCGGTGTGTGCGGTATTGCACGCGGCGAAAAATCACTGCGTTCGTAATTGAGCTAAGCGTGATGCATCTCAAAAACCGCCTCCGGGCGGTTTTTTGTTGGCCGCCTCATTCATCACTCCTTACATTAAAGGCAAACACAGCTCAGGGTGGAGATGCTGCATCAGCACCTGCTGCGCAGGCTTTCGCGGCTAAAGCGCGCGACTACAGCAGACATCGTAAAGTAACCGTTTTACTGTGCCATGTGAAATTTGGCGTGGTTGTAGGTCTTGAGCCTATGGCGTATAGCGTAAGGCGTTTCCCTCACCTCTCACTTCACAGTACCGCTCACCATTCGTAAAATAAGTTGACATCTAACCTCAGCAGTTGAAAATCAGCAGCAGATGTTTGGTGCTATGGAGCCAGCAATGCCAGCGCAAAGAGAGACTGTCGAGTCTCTGAGTCAGCCAATAGAGCAAGAAAGTGTCGAGCAGAATAATACCGAGTCGGTACTTGTTCATCGCTATGGCGGCGTTATGGAAGGGCTGGCTGAGATGTTTGGCCAGCACTGTGAGCTAAGCTTGTACTCGCTGACGGAACCCGGCCAACCTTTGCTAAAGCAGGTGCAAGGCGAGCAGGGCACACACTTAGTCGGTGAGCCCATGCCGGAGTCGCTGGCACTGCATGTTATCGCGCTGCTTGCAGACTCGGTGCGCCATGTTACTTACTTTGCGCACACTAGGTTAGGCGCGCCAATTAAGACCTCTTTGCAATTGCTGCTCAATGCACAGGGCGAGGCGTTAGGCTTGCTCTGTATCCATCTGCACTTAGGCGCCCCTTTTCATGAGTTGCTGGGCGAGTTAATGCCTAAGCCGCAAGTGGCTCAGCGCGTCGAAGTGTCACCGGAAAACTTCAATAATAACGTTGAAGAGCTGGTGACCTTGACCGTAGAACGCACCATAGAGGGCATTAACGCCAATGGGCTGGTGGCCAATCATCTTAAAAATAAACATATAGTGACCACGCTATATGAGAAGGGCATTTTCGACATCAAAGACGCCATTGCGATGGTGTCGAGCAAGCTCAATATCTCAAAACACACCGTTTATCTTTATATTCGGCAAAAAAAACGCGATGACGAAGAGCTATCGCCCCCCACCCCGGAGACATCATGACTAAAAGCATCATAGCCACAGAACACGCCCCCGCTGCAATCGGCCCTTATGTGCAAGCGACTCGAGTGGGTAACATGCTCTTTACTTCAGGCCAGATCCCGCTGGATCCGGTCACTATGGAAGTGGTAGCCGGCGGCATTGAGGCACAAACCAAGCAGGTAATGGATAACTTATTGGCTATCCTAAACGCTGCTGGCGCCGACAGCACCCATGTGGTCAAAACCACCTGCTACTTGAAGGACATGGCCGACTTTGTACCTTTCAATGAAGTCTATGCCAGCTACTTTACGCTGGGTGCGCCGTCTCGTTCTTGCGTAGAAGTGGCGCGGCTGCCGAAAGACGTGTTAGTAGAAGTGGAAGCCATTGTCTGCCTCGATTAATTCAGTGATGGATGTGAACCCAGCACCGGAGGCGGCACCCACAGCGCTGCGCTTTGCTTTATTAGTGACCGGGCCAAGTTACGGCACGCAAGCTGCCAGTGATGCTTATCGCTTCGCTCAAGCCGTGCTAGCGCAGGCTCATGTGCTGAGCCATGTTTTTTTCTATCAAGAAGGTGTGCATAACGCCAATCACTTGGTGGCGCCGGCCAGCGATGAAACTAACTTGCAACAAGCCTGGGTTGCCTTGGCGCAGACGCAGGGGCTGCGCTTAGATGTGTGCGTGGCCGCCGCGCTACGCCGCGGTGTGTGCGATGCAGCAAGTGCCGAGCAAGCGGGTTTGAGCCAATGGAACTTGGCCGAGCCCTTTTATTTGAGTGGGTTAGGCCAGCTTGCCGAGGCGGCACTGACCGCCGATCGGGTGGTGCAGTTTTGAGGTGCGTTATATATAACGAGCATCAGGCTCTGGCACAGAAAGGAGCTTGCTTATGAATAACGTCGCCTTTTTGTTTCGTACCGCGCCTCATGGCTCGGCGTCAGGTCGAGAGGGCTTGGATGCGGTGCTGGCTACGTCCGCCCTCAATGAAGACATAGGGGTGTTCTTTAGCGATGATGGTGTGTATCAGCTCTTGGCTGAGCAAGATCCCCGCGCTATTTTAGGCCGCCACTATGCGCCTACCTTTGGTTTGCTCGACTTGTACGATGTAGAGCAAGTATACGTGTGCCAGCGCTCCATGACTGAGCGAGGCATAAGGTTGGAACACATCACTATTCCTGCTCAGGTGCTGGCGCCCCATGATTGGCAACTGGCACTGGCAGGCTTTAACGTTCGGCTGAGCTTTTGAGTCATCAGCATTTAAGCATCCAGCTGAGTGACGAAGGGAAAACATGCTGCATACGGTAAAATATTCGCCTTTTAGTCATCAGGCATTAGCACACGCGTTGCGCGAATTGCAGCCCGATGATCGGCTGTTGTTATGGCAAGATGGCGTAATTGCGGCTACGGTAGCCCAGTCGCAAGCATCCTGGGGGCAAGTCCCCTGGTGGCAAGCACCATTACAAATGCTGGCGAGCAGCCAGCGTTTGTATGTGATGGCAGAAGACTTACAAGCGCGTGGTTTAAGTCAGGCAATCGGGCAGCCAATTAGCATGCTCGATTGGGTCGATTTAGTCGCAAAATTGGGCAGTCCCCAAGCTTGGTAGTACGATGCACATAAATTGTACCGCTAAAACTGTATAAATCTTGACTCAGAGCGGTAGCAAGCATAGAATTTTGCGTCCTCGCTTTTTGAGGACCGTTTTTCACAACTGTAGAACGATACATTTTCAGGAGCTGTTAATGACTACTATTAACCAGCTGGTCCGTAAACCGCGTAAGGTCGCTGCTGCAAAGAGCAACGTACCTGCGCTGGAATCGTGCCCGCAAAAACGCGGCGTATGTACCCGTGTATATACCACCACCCCTAAGAAGCCTAACTCTGCATTACGTAAAGTATGTCGTGTTCGTCTGACCAATGGTTTTGAGGTTAACTCATACATTGGTGGTGAAGGCCATAACCTGCAAGAGCACTCCGTAGTGCTGATCCGCGGCGGTCGTGTTAAAGATTTACCAGGTGTGCGTTACCACACCATTCGTGGCGCGCTGGACACTTCTGGTGTTTCTGCACGTCGCCAGGGCCGTTCTAAGTACGGTGCCAAGAAGCCAAAGTCTTAATAGTTCTCTGTTAAGTAAGGCCAAACATTTTATTCAATAACACTATTGTGTTTTGGGTTATCCCTGAAGTTACGGAGAATTTTCAATGCCAAGACGTCGCGTTATCGGCCAGCGTAAAATATTACCAGATCCTAAGTTTGGATCCGATTTGCTGGCAAAATTTGTAAACATCCTGATGGTAGACGGTAAAAAATCTACTGCTGAGACTATCGTTTACACAGCCCTAGAAGCAGCTGCTACAAAAAGCGGCAAAGAGCACTTGGCGCTGTTTGAAGAAGCCTTAGAAAACATTCGTCCTACAGTTGAAGTTAAATCACGCCGCGTAGGTGGTTCTACCTACCAGGTGCCAGTAGAAGTACGTCCAGTACGCCGTAATGCCTTGGGCATGCGTTGGTTAGTAGACTCTGCACGTAAGCGTGGCGAGAAGTCTATGGCTCAGCGTTTAGCTGGCGAGTTGTTGGATGCTGCTGACAACAAAGGTTCTGCGGTTAAGAAGCGTGAAGACGTTCACCGTATGGCTGAAGCAAACAAAGCGTTTGCACATTACCGCTGGTAATTGGATGGGTGCGCTGTTTGGCGCACCCCTTTTAATTACTTACTAAGGGCATTGACCTTAGAAAGAGGATCTTATTGTGGCTCGTACAACTCCAATTGAGCACTATCGCAACATCGGCATTAGCGCTCACATTGACGCCGGCAAAACCACCACCACAGAGCGGGTGCTGTTTTATACTGGTGTAAATCATAAAATTGGTGAGACTCACGAAGGTTCCGCTACCATGGACTGGATGGAGCAGGAACAAGAGCGTGGTATTACTATCACCTCTGCTGCTACCACCTGTTTTTGGGATGGCATGGCTCACCAATATCCACGGCATCGCATCAACATCATAGATACGCCAGGGCACGTTGACTTCACCATTGAAGTTGAACGTTCCATGCGCATACTCGATGGTGCTGTTATGGTGTACTGTGCGGTAGGTGGCGTTCAGCCGCAGTCTGAAACCGTATGGCGTCAGGCGAATAAATATAAAGTTCCGCGTATCGCGTTCGTTAATAAAATGGACCGTACCGGTGCTGACTTCTTACGTGTAGTTGACCAGATCAAGACTCGTCTTCGCGGCGAAGCTGTTCCGTTACAATTACCGATCGGCGCCGAAGAAAACTTCAAAGGCGTGATCGACCTAGTGACAATGCAAGCCATTGACTGGGACGAAGAAAACAATGGCACGACTTTTGTGACTCATGCAATTCCCGCTGAGATGCAAGAGTTAGCCGAAAAATGGCGTCAGAACATGGTGGAAGCTGCTGCTGAAGCCAACGATGAACTGATGGACAAATACTTGGAAGGCGAAGAACTGAGTGAAGCCGAAATTAAGGCCGCTTTGCGTCAACGCGTGTTAAATAGCGAAATCATTCTCGTGACCTGTGGTACTGCCTTTAAAAACAAAGGTGTCCAGGCCATGTTAGATGCAGTTATCGACTATTTACCTTCTCCAGTAGAAGTTCATGCCATTACTGGTCTTAAAGTCGACGGTGAGACGCCAGATTCGCGTCCCGCTGACGATAAAGCCCCTTTTTCCGCCTTGGCGTTTAAAGTGGCAACCGACCCGTTTGTGGGTAACCTGACTTTTTTCCGCGTGTATTCTGGCATTATAAATACCGGTGATGCCGTGTTGAACTCAGTCAAGGGGAAACGTGAACGCCTGGGTCGTATCGTGCAGATGCACGCCAACAAGCGCGAAGAAATTAAATCCGTTTGTGCAGGCGACATCGCCGCGGCTATCGGTCTCAAAGACGTGACCACAGGGGATACCCTGTGTGATCCCAGTGCGCCTATTATTTTAGAGCGCATGGATTTCCCTGAGCCGGTTATTTCTGTGGCTGTAGAGCCCAGAACTCAAGCCGACCAAGAAAAAATGGGCATGGCTTTGACGCGTTTAGCGCAGGAAGATCCGTCTTTCCGTGTTAACACCGATGAAGAGTCTGGTCAGACAATTATCGCCGGTATGGGTGAACTGCACCTTGATATCCTTGTCGAACGCATGAAGCGAGAGTTTGGTGTGGAAGCTAACGTGGGTAAACCCATGGTGGCCTACCGCGAAACCATCCGCACTAGCGTGGAGCAAGAAGGTAAGTTTATCCGCCAATCAGGGGGTCGTGGTCAATTTGGTCATGTATGGCTTAAAATTGAACCGCGCGAACCCGGTGCGGGTTATCTGTTTGAGAATGCAATCATCGGTGGCACTGTTCCTAAAGAATATTGCCCAGCGGTAGATAAAGGTATTCAAGAACAGATGAAACAGGGCGTGTTGGCCGGATATCCGATTGAAGATATCAAGGTCACATTATACGATGGCTCTTATCACGATGTTGACTCTTCAGAAATGGCCTTTAAAATCGCAGGTTCTATGGCGTTTAAAGAAGGCTTCATGAATTGCGACCCCGTGTTGCTTGAACCTGTGATGAAGGTTGAAGTTGAGACGCCAGAAGAGTATATGGGTGATGTAATCGGTGACGTAAACCGTCGTCGTGGTATCATCGAAGGCATGGAAGATGGCCCGTCAGGCAAAGTTATCAACGCCGTGATCCCGCTGTCGGAAATGTTTGGCTACGCTACAGATCTGCGTTCACAGTCGCAAGGTCGTGCTTCTTACTCCATGGAGTTTGAGAAGTACGGCGAAGTACCTGCAAGCATGGCTGAAGCGTTGGTTGCTGCTCGTAAAGGTTATTAATCTTTTTGTTTTAATTACCCGCTTACAAAAGTGAAGTGGGAACAAATTAGGAAGGACTAGTCCGTGTCTAAAGAAAAATTCGAACGCGTAAAAACACACGTAAACGTTGGTACTATCGGCCACGTTGACCACGGTAAAACAACTTTGACTGCTGCTATTACTACTGTATTAGCAAAGAAAATGGGCGGCACCGCACGCGGCTACGCTCAGATCGATAACGCTCCTGAAGAAAAAGCACGTGGTATCACCATCGCCGCTTCTCACGTTGAGTACGATACTGAAGCACGTCACTACGCACACGTAGACTGCCCAGGTCACGCTGACTATGTTAAAAACATGATCACCGGTGCTGCTCAAATGGATGGCGCTATCCTGGTTGTTGCTGCAACTGATGGCCCTATGCCACAGACTCGTGAGCACATCCTGTTGGCCCGTCAGGTTGGCGTTCCTTACATCATCGTGTTCATGAACAAGTGTGACATGGTTGATGACGAAGAGTTGCTGGAACTGGTTGAGATGGAAATCCGTGAGTTGTTGTCTGAGTACGACTTCCCAGGTGATGACACTCCAGTAATCCAAGGTTCTGCACTGAAAGGTCTGGAAGGTGACGCTGAGTGGGAGCCAAAGATTCTTGAACTGGCTGACGCACTTGACTCTTACATCCCTGATCCAGAGCGCGCGGTTGACGGTGCATTCTTGCTGCCAATCGAAGACGTTTTCTCAATCCAAGGCCGTGGTACTGTTGTAACTGGTCGTGTTGAGCGCGGTATCGTTAAAGTTGGTGAAGAAATCGAAATCATCGGCCTGAAAGACACCGTTAAGAGCACCTGTACTGGTGTTGAAATGTTCCGTAAGTTGCTTGACGAAGGCCGTGCTGGTGAGAACGTTGGTGTTCTGCTGCGTGGTACTAAGCGTGAAGACGTTGAACGTGGTCAGGTTCTTGCTAAGCCAGGTTCAATCAAGCCACACACTACTTTTGAATCAGAAATCTATGTTCTGTCAAAAGAAGAAGGCGGTCGTCACACTCCGTTCTTCAAAGGCTACCGTCCACAGTTCTACTTCCGTACAACTGACGTGACCGGTACTATCGAATTGCCAGAAGGCGTTGAGATGGTTATGCCTGGTGACAACGTACACATGGTTGTTACTCTGATTGCTCCTATCGCGATGGAAGACGGTTTACGTTTTGCTATCCGTGAAGGTGGTCGTACTGTTGGTGCTGGTGTTGTAGCGAAAATCGTTGCTTAATTAGCGCTTAAAAGTATATAAAAAGGAGGCTTAGGCCTCCTTTTTTTATGCCTGTACTGGCGTTACGCCAAACCATTATCTAGGGTAGTGGTTTAGCGTAACGCTTGAGTGTTGAAACGGCGTTCACGCGGTCTCATTTTTTTGTTGAGGTGCTTGATGGACATTAAATCCGTAACCGATTCGCTGTCAGTGACAGACCAAGTCACGAGCGATGACTTATTAACACTTAAAAACGCCGGCTACGGCACTATTATCTGCAATCGACCGGATGGTGAGGCCCCAGAGCAACCCGCCGCTGAGAGCTTGGCTGAGCGCGCCAAAGAGCTGGGTTTACATTGGCATTGGCTGCCAATTAAGCCCGGTGAGTTTAGTGAGCAAGAGATAGCGCAATTTGCCGAGCTATTACAGCAAGCTGAGCGCAATAAAGAGCCGGTGTTGGCGTTTTGCCGCACCGGTACCCGCTCCATTACCTTGTGGGCATTATCACAGGCCGCAAGTGTGCCCAGCGCACAACTGGTGCAACAAGCCAGTGCCGCCGGCTACGACCTCTCGGGCCTAGCGCCTCGTCTTGAAAGCGCTTATCGCAGCTAGCTTGCCTTAACGGATTACATACCCACACCTTAGATAAAAAAGGCTTATAGCCGCCGCTATAAGCCTTAAGTGTGCGTTAGGACGGCTTGATCTGCTCCCGTATAAAAAGTGTGAAGTGAGTTAAAATTTAAGCACTAATGACTTGCATTGATAACTAATATCATTTAGATTCCCTTCATTGATGCGGAGGATCTCACTATGTATGTGTGTTTATGCAAGGGCATTACCGATAGTCAGCTGCGTGACGCAATTGCGAACGGCGGCAATGAATTTAAACAGTTAAAGCAACAGCTAGCTGTGGGTTCCCAGTGTGGTAAATGTGTGCCGGTCGCCATGGCAATCTTGGCAGAAGAAAATGCCAAAACCTGCCTGTACTACGAAGTCGCTTAAACAGCACAAGGTGATTCCTCACCGCTATTGATATTTCTCGCATCAAGCACACTCAGCCCCGTTTCGGGGCTTTGTTGTTTACGCCTTACCAGCCGTGCCAAATTTTACATGGTGCTCGGATGTAGGCACTGCTTTAGCTGGGCAATGTTGCAACGCAACATCCCAACTCCTAGCCCTTCTCGTGACCGAGCACTTTTTAAATCTACACCAAGCCGTCGTATTGGGATGAATCTGTGCGGTTGGTGAAGGTATACATTGGTGTATCGGGGTGAAATACAAGACAGACATCGCAAAGCAATAGCTTTGCTGTATGGGAACCTGCTACGCAGGTTTTAGCGGCTAAAGCACGCTACTACATTCGTGCATCATGCCGACCTTGCTGTTTATTAAACTCCCGCTTGCAGCTTAAAGCTCTCCGAAGGGGCAGGCTTCCCGCTCGACTTTGTTTTCGCTAGTATGGGGTTCGCTTTTTATTAGGACTCAAACACAGATGAAAGAAACCTGTCGTATTCTGCCCGCCCATAAAAATGTGGCCTTAGTGGCTCACGATCATAAGAAAAGCCAATTGCTGGAATGGGTAGGGCGGCGCGCTGAAGCACTTAAGTTGCATCATCTCTATGCCACAGGCACTACCGGCACTATGCTGAGCCGCCAGATTGGCTTGCCGGTGCGTTGTTTGATGTCTGGCCCCATGGGTGGTGACCAACAGCTGGGCGCCTTGATTGCCGAAGGCAAAATCGATGTGTTGATTTTCTTCTGGGATCCGCTGAATGCGGTGCCTCACGACCCCGATGTGAAGGCCTTGCTACGCTTAGCCACGGTATGGAATATCCCCGTGGCCACCAATGTGTCGACCGCCGATATGCTAATGGACAGCATGCAGATGAGCACGGATTTTAGTATTTGCATACCGGACTACGAAGGCTATTTAGCAGAAAGAACCAAGGAATAGTAGCCGTAAGGCGTGAGGTGTAAAGAGTGAAGGGGACGAGATTAGCACCAAGACACTCCCCTTCGTTTACCGCGACTGACTGCTAAAAAATCCGGAAGAATACGAAAGAAAGCCAAAAGACGGCGAAGTGTGTTCTTCCGTTGCAAAAATCATTAACCTCTCATGTTAGTGGTTAATCCCTTCACGCTTCATATCCTACATTTCACGTGCCCTAGTACCTATCTAACTGTTTGTAGGCGTACTTGGGTCTGTCATTCATGATTAAGTTTTTTTGCTCTTCGGTCATGTTCGCCGGATTGAGGCCTAATACCTTAAATGTCAGCAGCGGGCGGGCGGCAATGGCGATCATCAACGGCTTAATGGCATTTAGGCCCGCTTCGCCGGGCTCACCAAAGGCATAGCTGAGGATGCCTTGCTCTAACAAATTTTTGACGGCAGGCTCAGTCACTGGCAATTTAATGACGCTTTTGCGTTGGATCACAAACTCCCGCAAGACGGCTTTTTCATTAGCATCCAAATAATCCAATAACTCTTTTAAGAGCCGCTCTTGCATCACGCGTTGCTTGCGATAAAACACATACTGAAATCCTATGATGGCCCCATGGGACAAAAAGTAGGATCCCGCGCCCACCATGCCTAAGATAAATAGCAGACGATAATCATGCAGCCACAGGCCAAAGGCGCCGGAAAATAGCGTGTTAGGCAGCAAGCTGATTAAGGTACTGCTCAACAGCAACCAGCACATAAAGCGATTAAAAGACGATATTTGTCGTAAATCCCACATATTTTTCTCCGTAAAAGGACGGGCGTCAGCACAGACTTGTGAGCTAAGAACACTGCCGAGCCCCACGGCTTAAAGCAATATATATGCCATTAGCACCATGTTAACGTCTTTTAACCCATAAACAGAGAAAGATCGGTAAGCTTAAGACTGAATAAATATTGGCTAAATAAGCGAGGCGTTAAGTTACCTTAACGTAAAGATCATATAAAAGATCTTAACATTTGGCCTGTTTTATGTTTTATTAGTGCTCAATTAATTTTTATCACTAGATTCGACTATTACAATATCGACAGGGAGTCCGAGAAATGAGCTCAGTAACACTTGAACAAGCGTTGACCATTACCCGTGGTGCTTTACAGCGTGCGTTAGAAATTTCTGCTGCACCAATGACAGTGGCTGTATTAGATAGCGCCGGTTATTTGGTGTCGCTGCAGCGTCAAGAGGGTGCCAGTTTGTTGCGCCCAGACATCGCTAAAGGCAAAGCGTGGGGTGCCGTAGCGTTAGGTCGTAGCTCTCGTGGTTTGGCTGAAGTAGCCGAAGCCCGTCCTGCTTTTGTCGCCGCGGTTAACGTGATGGCTCAAGGTCATATTATTCCAGCAGCGGGTGGCGTATTAATCCGTGATGCACAGAATAATATTATTGGTGCCGTGGGCATCAGTGGCGATACTCCTGATGTAGACGAGCTGTGTGCCGTAGCCGGTGTAGAACTGGCTGAGCTGATTGCTGATTGTAAATAAGATTGCATAAATTAACGGGTATAAGCATAGCGGCAAGGTAGCTTAAATGTGTATAGTCGTAACCAGCTAATCTGAAGTACTAGTAGCAGAGTAATGTTAATTGCAGAATAAGTTTTGCAAAAAATGAATGTTACTCCTACTGAGCGCCCATTTTATAGGGCGCTTTTTTTTGATTAAATTCAGCCCAAACTCGGGTAGGGTTAGCTAAGATACCGACGGAATGATAGGGAGTTCAACGACACTATGTCTCGGATCAGAGCCAAAAACGAAGAAATTATTATACGAGCCGCGAGCCGCGTATTTGCTGAACATGGCTATGCTGCCACCAAAACCGCCGTGATTGCCGAGTTGGCTCAATTACCTAAGCCGAATATTTATTATTACTTTGGCAGTAAAGAGAAGCTCTATCGCGCCGTGCTAGAAAGTGTGGTCGAGCCGTTGTTAGCCGCGTCAGCCCCTTTTATCGAATATCAGGATCCGGTGGTCGCACTCACGGCCTATATTAAATCTAAGCTCATGATCTCCAAACACTACCCCTACGCCTCTAAAGTGTTCGCCAATGAAATTATGCATGGTGCTCCTCATTTACCCACCGATATTGTCGAGCAACTCGCCGAGCAAACTCGCACCTTGACCACCAAACTTAATGACTGGATAGCACAAGACTTAATGGCGCCGATTGATGCTCATCATTTGTTATTTGCGATTTGGGCCTCCACCCAAACCTATGCGGACTTTAATTGGCAGATCACCACGGCGCTGGGTAAAGAAGAATTAGACGACCAAGATTTCGATCGCGCAGCCGAGCTTATCACCCGCATGGTGATTGGCGGTTGTGCCGTTAAATCTTTACCTGCGGAGCACTAACGCTTCACCCGTCAGTTAAGGTGCTTTATACCAGCTACCTTAACTGACGGGTTTAAACCGCGTTGATCGCCGCCTTACTGTTCTGGTGCTTTTACTCTTCTCTACGATACTGATTACCACTTCTCCTCTTCCTTGCTTGCTCATTTTTTTACTCGCCGTTGCCTTGTGCTGCCACGCTCTTTTCTGTTGCCAACAGACGCTGCCTTACGCCTACAGCAACGGCGTGATCACTCAAGCGTCACTGTCGCAAGCTACAATAAAATAGTGTTACTAGTGAGGTGAAAATCACAAAAAGTATACAATGCTGATTTTAAGTTAAGGCGCTGATTCAAAAGAGTTAATATGATTTGGCAGCCTAGTTGATCACGATAAGGTTAATAATAAGTAAATATTTTATTGACTATATGGTCAACTTTCACTTTAATTACACGTGAAGATATTATTGCTTTGCAGTCTTGCAAGGTGTGCAGTGTATAGCTGAAGGAGGTTAGCTTGATTAAGTTCCTACTTAACCAAGAGTTGCGAGAGGAAAGTGACCTGTCGCCAAATATGACGGTGCTTAACTACTTGCGCACTCGCGTAGGTAAAACCGGCACCAAGGAAGGGTGTGGCTCGGGCGACTGTGGTGCCTGCACCGTAGTGTTGGGAGAGCGTGTGGATGAGCATATTCGCTACCAGACCGTTAACTCCTGCCTGACCTTCGTCTCTACACTGCACGGCAAGCAATTGCTCACCGTCGAAGACTTAAAAGCCAAAGACGGTAGCTTGCATCCGGTACAGCAAGCCATGGTGGATTTTCATGGCTCGCAATGCGGTTTCTGTACACCAGGCTTTATTATGTCGATGTTTGCGTTAAGCAAAAATAAGCCCGCCGCCAAGCAGCCCGACATCTTTGAAGCACTGGCCGGTAACCTGTGTCGTTGCACTGGCTATCGCCCGATAGTGGATGCGGCCAAGACCATTGCCGAGCAACCACAGCTTGTTGATCAGTTCTCGCGCTATGAAACCGACATCTTAGCCAAGCTGGATAAAATCGAAACCGACACCCTAGTTACCCTTAACGGAAACGACAAGGTGTGCTACTCGCCGGTGTCCAGCGATGAATTGGCGAGATTGTTAGTCGAGCATCCCGATGCCCAGTTATTGGCCGGCGGCACCGACTTAGCCTTACAAGTGACGCAGTTTTATCGCGAGCTACCGAAGATGATTTATGTGGGCAACGTGCGCGATATGAAGCAGCTCACCGAAGATGATGCACAGCTGGTGATCGGTGCTGCACGCAGCTTAAGTGACAGCTTTGAGGCCTTGAATCGGGTATTCCCCGATATGGGCGAGCTGCTGCATCGTTTTGCCTCTTTGCAAATACGTAACCAAGGCACCCTTGGCGGCAATGTGGCCAATGCTTCCCCTATTGGCGACGCACCGCCGGTGTTGATGGCCTTAAATGCTCGCTTAGTACTGCGCAAAGGTGAGGTACGCCGCGAGCTACCCATTGGCGACTACTTTTTGGATTACAAGAAAACGGCCCAGCAAACCAGCGAATTTATCGAACAGATTATCGTGCCTAAGCCTCAGCCAGATCAGCACTTCAAGGTGTATAAGCTGTCTAAGCGATTAGACGATGATATTTCTGCGGTCTGTGGTGCCTTTAACTTAACCATTACCGATGGGCTGATCACTGACGCGCGCATTGCCTTTGGCGGCATGGCAGCCGTGCCTAAGCGCGCAGCGGCCTGTGAGCAAGCCTTGCTCAATCAGCCGTGGAACCATGCCACCGTTAAAGCAGCCATGAAAGCATTAACCGGCGATTTTGAGCCGCTGTCTGACTTTAGAGCCAGCAAAGAATATCGCAGCAAAACCGCCACTAACCTGCTCTATAAGTATTTTCTAGAGCAACAAAGTCTGCAACTGGAAACTAGGGTGACGTCTTATGTCTAATCAACCGCAATTAACTCTGACCATGGATGAAATGATGGCGCAGGTTAAACAAAACCTGCAGACTGGCGTTGGCAAAAGCGTACCCCATGACAGTGCCGCCATGCAGGTGGCGGGGGATGCGCAATACATAGATGACCGCTTGGAGTTTCCTAACCAGTTGCACTTGTATGCCCGTATGTCGGATCGCGCCCACGCGCGCATCACCAAGCTTGATGTCAGCCCTTGCTATGAGGTTGAGGGCGTTACCTTGGTGATCACCGCCCAAGATGTGCCAGGCAAGTTGGACATAGGTGCTATTTTGCCCGGCGATCCGCTGTTGGCAGATGGCATTGTCGAGTTTGTGGGCCAACCCATCTTGGCGGTTGCTGCTAAAGATTTAGAAACGGCGCGCAAGGCGGCCATGTTAGCCGTGATTGAATATGAAGATTTACATCCCGTGCTGTGTGTAGAAGAAGCCTTAGCCAACAAGCACTTTGTTACCGAAAGCCATAAGCAGCAAAGAGGTGACTCGGCGGCAGGTTTAGCCAAGGCGAAGCATGTGATTGAAGGCAGCATTCATATTGGCGGCCAAGAGCACTTTTATCTTGAGACCCAAATTAGTTCTGTGGTGCCCACAGAAGATGGCGGCATGATGGTGTTTACCTCCAGCCAGCACCCCACTGAGATTCAAAAATTAGTAGCCAGCGTGCTGGGCGTGCCCATGCATAAAGTAGTGGTCGATATGCGGCGCATGGGCGGCGGCTTTGGTGGTAAAGAAACCCAAGCTGCGGGTCCTGCCTGTATGGCGGCAGTGGTAGCCCACCTGACCGGTCGTCCTACTAAGATCCGCTTGCCGCGCATGGAAGACATGAACATGACCGGTAAACGGCACCCGTTTTATAATACCTATAAAATTGGTTTCGATGACACGGGTCGCATTCAAGCCACCGACATTATGGTGGCCGGTAACTGCGGGTATTCCCCAGACTTGTCGTCCTCCATTGTGGACCGCGCCATGTTCCACTCGGACAACGCCTATTACTTGGGTGATGCCACCGTGGTCGGCCATAGATGCAAAACCAACACCGCTTCTAATACCGCGTATCGAGGTTTTGGTGGCCCGCAAGGCATGATGACCATAGAGCATGCGATGGACGAAATTGCCTCTTACTTGGGCAAGGATCCGCTGGAGATCCGCAAGCGCAATTTCTATGGTAAAGAGGATCGAAACGTCACTCACTACCATCAGCCGGTAGAGCACAATATTATTCACGAGATGGTGGCGGACCTTGAAGCCTCCAGTGAATACGCCAAGCGTCGCAGCGAAATCAAAGCCTTTAACGCCCAGAGCCCGATTTTGAAAAAGGGCTTGGCGCTGACGCCGGTCAAGTTCGGTATCTCCTTTACTGCTAGTTTCTTAAACCAGGCTGGCGCTCTTGTGCACGTGTACACGGATGGCAGTATTCATCTGAACCACGGCGGCACCGAAATGGGACAAGGGCTGAATATCAAGGTGGCACAAATTGTCGCCGAAGAGTTTCAGGTCGATATTGACAGGATCCAGATCACGGCCACAAACACCGATAAAGTGCCGAACACCTCACCGACAGCGGCTTCTAGCGGCACGGATCTTAACGGTAAGGCGGCGCAAAATGCCGCGCAAACTATTAAGCAGCGCTTGATCGACTGGGCAGCCGGACACTTTCAAGTGACGCCAGAAGAAGTGATCTTCAAGAATAACTTGGTGCAGATCCGTCATCAGATGTTGTCGTTCCCAGAATTTATTCAGTTGGCCTACTTCAACCAGATTTCACTGTCCAGCACCGGTTTCTACCGTACACCGAAGATCTTCTACGATCATGCCTCCGGATCCGGCTCGCCTTTCTATTACTTTGCTTACGGCGCTGCCTGCTCAGAAGTGGTGATCGATACCTTAACCGGTGAGTACAAGATCCTACGAGCGGATATTTTGCATGACGTGGGCGACTCGCTAAACCCAGCCATCGACATTGGTCAGGTGGAAGGCGCCTTCGTGCAAGGTGTGGGCTGGTTAACTACCGAAGAGCTGGTGTGGAACGATAAAGGCAAGCTGATGACCCAAGGGCCGGCGGGTTACAAGATCCCGGCGATCACCGATATGCCGATTGATTTTCGCACTACCTTAGTGGAAAACCGCAAGAATCCAGAAGACACCGTCTTTCACTCTAAGGCCGTGGGTGAGCCGCCCTTTATGCTGGGTATCTCGGTGTGGTGTGCGCTAAAAGATGCGGTGGCCAGTGTGTCCAATTATAAAAAGTATCCACACATGGACTCACCCGCCACACCAGAACGCGTGCTGTGGGCGGTGGAGCAAATGCAGACTTGGCTGGAGCAAAATGAAGCAGTCGCTGCTAGTGAGGAAGTGTTGGCAAAGTAGCAGGTGTGGCTGCTTGAGAGGCAACAGGGCTGCCTCCTCCGACACGCTACAAGTACATCCATGTAAGGCTCACACATGACGTCCTTGTCATGTGATGGTCGGCTGAGGTAATCCCTGTTGCCTCTCAGTGACTATTGAGTCATCTGAGAAGAGCAAGTCAGCATCCGCTGGTGAGAGGTATAGAGGTAACGTCATGTTCAAGGATAACTGGATTCAGATCTTGGCCGAGTTAGAGCGTAAAGGTGAACCTTGCGTGATGGTAACTGTGGTTGAGCATAAAGGCTCAACGCCCAGAGACAGCGGCACCAAAATGCTGGTCACCGAGCACACCTGCTACGCCACCATAGGCGGCGGCCATCTTGAGTACAAAGCGCTCAAATTGGCTCGTGACATGCTGTTAAACGGCGAGCACTTGATGAAGGTGGAGCGCTTTAATTTAGGCGCCAGTCTGGGTCAATGTTGCGGTGGCATGGCCAGCATTATGCTGGAGCCGGTAGTGCGCGCCCGCCATCATTTGGTGTTGTTTGGTGCGGGTCACGTAGCGAAAGCTTTGGTGCATATCTTGGCAACCTTGCCGTTTCGTATTACTTGGATTGATGAGCGCGCGTCTGAGTTTCCTACCGAGCAGCTGAGTGGTGTAACGCAGGTGGTGAGTGACGATCCGGTCGGTGAAATTGCCGACCAGCCCGCAGGCAGTTTCTATCTGGTGATGACTCATAACCATCAGTTAGATTTGGAGCTGTGTGCAAAAATTTTAAAGCGCCAAGATGCCCGTTATTTTGGGGTGATTGGCTCGCAAACTAAGCGCAAGCGCTTTGATTACAAACTCAAAGAGCGCGGCTTTAGTGAGGCGGATTTAACACAGATTATTTGCCCCATCGGCTTGGCCGAAGTGGTCGGTAAGCATCCAGCTGAAATTGCGGTGTCTGTGGCCGGTGAGCTGATCAGCGTTTATCAGCAAGCGCCCAGCGCCAAGCTAAATCAAGGAATTAAAGATATATCTGCCACTGAACCCACGGAAGAGGTTACGTGCGAAAAGTGACGGGGATAAGACTTTTTAATGGTAAGGGCCCGCTTGTTGATGAGCTGATGTTTAGCCCTTACCCATTAAGTTTTATCTTAGTTTTGGCTTTTTCAGATCTGATTACTATTTTTCCGTTGCCAATGCTCTTGAGTTCTTAAAGCCTGAAAGCGAGATCCTGACGTGCGTCAGGAAGACGGCATACACAAAAATACCGCTCTTTATTTAACTTACGGCTTACAGCGTCAGGCTTAAAGCTCTCGAAGGGCTAAGTTAATTTTACAGCGTGGTATTACTGCATTTCTTGGAGAGTTTTTATGACAGCCATCACCGCGTATCGCGCCGCCATTTTGCACAGTTTGGGTGATCCCACGCAAGTGGGGCTAGAAGACAGCTATGCCTATTATGAAGACGGCTTATTAGTGGTCAGCGAGGGCTTAATTGCCGATATCGGGCCTGCTGAGCAGGTGCTGGCGCGCTTACCCGCCGCCACGCCCATTATTGAATTTAAAGATAAGTTGATTAGCGCCGGCTTCATTGACACTCATATTCATTATCCGCAAACGGAAATGATTGCCTCCTACGGCGAGCAGTTATTGGATTGGCTGAATAACTATACCTTTCCTGAAGAAGGTAAGTTTGCCGACCCTGCGCACGCCGCGCGGGTAGCCAGCTTCTTCTTAGATGAATTACTGCGAAACGGCACCACCACCGCCATGGTCTTTGGCACCGTGCATAAGGCATCGGTTGAAGCTTTCTTTACTGAATCAGATAAGCGCAATATGCGCATGATTGCCGGTAAGGTCATGATGGACCGCAATGGGCCTGACTATCTGCTGGATACGCCAGAGTCCGGCTATGCGGACAGTAAAGCGCTGATTGAACGCTGGCATAAGCAAGGCCGCCAGTTGTATGCGGTCACGCCACGCTTTGCCCCCACCAGTACCGAAGCTCAGCTGGCTATGGCCGGGCGCTTGTTAGCCGAATATGACGACGTTTATTTGCAGACTCATTTATCGGAAAACAAACAAGAGATTGAGTGGGTGAAGTCTTTGTTCCCAGAACGTAGCGGTTATCTGGATGTATACGACCATTTTAACCTGCTTGGTGAGCGCTCGGTGTTTGCTCATGCGGTGCATTTAGAGCAAGAAGAATGCGAACGCATGGGTGAGACCGATTCGGTGATCTCGTTTTGCCCCACCTCTAACCTGTTCTTAGGCTCAGGCTTACTGGATTTACCCAAAGTAGAAAGCCACGGTATTCGCGTGGGCTTAGGCACAGATGTGGGCGGCGGCACCAGTTTTTCTATGCTGCGCACTATCGCCGAAGCTTATAAAATTCAGCAGCTACAAGAGCATAAATTACACCCCATTAAAGCCTTGTATCTGGCGACCTTAGGCGGCGCTCGCTCGTTAAGTTTGGACGATAAGATAGGTAACTTAAGCATTGGTAAAGAGGCGGACTTCTTGGTGTTGGACTTACACGCCACACCTTTGATGGATGCACGCATTAACAACAGTCAGCATTTGTTTGAGCGGCTGTTTGTGTTGATGATGCTGGGTGACGATAGGGCGGTCAGTGAGACCTATATCTACGGCAAACGCCAATATCAAAAATAAGTATAAACCTAAGCGAAGTCACATAAAAACGCCCAATACAGGGCGTTTTTTGTCTTCAGTCACACTCTGGGTGTTTGTATCTGTAGAAAAGTACAAAATCCAGTAAGATTGTATACTTAATTACAAAAATTTAACTAACCGGCAAATATTCGGATCGGCTTTGTAGCCATCAGGCCGGTCTAACTGGAAATCTAGATTATGAGTTCACTCAGTCAACTGGAGCCCAGACACGTCAAGTCGAGCTCAAATACTCAAGACGATGTCGTCTATGAATATATCTTTGATGCCATTCTTGAACAGCGGCTAGCGCCAGGCACCAAGTTAAGCGAAGAAGCACTGGGCGAAATTTTTGGCGTGAGTCGTACTATTATTCGCCGCGCCTTATTGCGCTTATCACATGAGCAAGTAGTGAGCATTCGGCCCAACCGTGGTGCCGTGGTGGCCTCGCCCAGTGTGGATGAAGCTCGACAAATCTTTGCCGCGCGCCGAGTGGTGGAATTAGCGGTCATTGAGCTGGCAGTAAAAAATATTACCCCCCAAAGCTTGGCGCGCATTCGTGCCATGGTGCAGGCTGAGCAAGATGCCTTTGACCGTGGCGATATCGGCAGCGGTATTCGCCTCTCGGGTGAGTTTCACTTGGAGTTAGCCAACATCGCTAACAATATGCCTCTACTGAATTTTCAACGCAGCGTAGTGTCGCAAACCTCGTTGATTATTGCTCAGTACGAAGTGGGGCATCAGGCGCAGTGTTCCTGTAATGAACACGAAGCTTTGTTGCTAGCCATAGAGTCTGGGGATCCGGCCCGCGCCATGGCCATGATGAAAAAGCATCTGGATCATATTGAGGATAAGTTGAACCTCGACAATGAGTCGGCTTCTACCGACTTGCACGTGGTATTTTCCGACGTAGTCAAAAAGCAGCCGCCTACGCGTCGCGACTAAGATTATTTACTTCAAGCATATGCAATATTTACCAATAAAAAGCGGAGCCAATTAGGCTCCGCTTTTTGCGCATTGCTCAAAATAAGTCGCTATTCCTTCGGCTGAGGCACAATAAGCGTGGGAATGCGTGAGTCGCGTAATACTTCTCTGGCCACACTGCCGAGCAAAGCTTGCAGCCAGCCTTTCTCATGGCCGCCCATCACTATCATATCGCAGTTTAGGGTCTCTGCGCGCTCGAGTATGGTTTGCGTAGGATGGCCTTCTATGAGGTCACAGCTCACTACCTTTTGTGCCAAACCTTGATCTTCTACGGGCAAACTAGCCCAAAAATCTGTTAAGCGCTGTTGTAGTTCCGCTTGGGCTTGGCTGAGGCGTTGCTGCAAAAACTCCTCGCTGCCACTTTGGTTATAGATATACGACTGCAAGGTTAAGCGCTCATCACTGGGTAGCTGCTCAATCACACTTAAAATATGAATGTTGGCGCCGGTTTGCTGGGCGAGATACACCGCATAACGAAAGGCAAATGCCGCGTTCTTTGAGAGATCGGTACAATACAAAATTTTATTAATTTTCGGCAACATAGACACATCCTTAATGAAGATACCAAAAACAACGCCGAGCGAATCGGTTTGATTCACTATATCAAAAGTCATCGCGCGCGAAACCATTAGATGCGCGCGCAGAGCGGTTATGGGTGCGTTAAGTGGGTTTAGCCGGTGCGGTAACTATGATATTCGTGGTAGGGGGGATATCCGTGGTAGAGGGCGTCTGTGCAAGTACCTCAACCTTCACGGCTTCTGCTCTGCTAATAGTGGATGCATCAGGATCTTTTTCGCCAGGAGGGGCTATATGGCATTCTTGGAATATTTTAGCGGTACAGGTTTGGCAAACCCTGGCGTCTAATTGTTGGTAGATACGATGTATGGCTTGGCCTTTATTTGTAAAAATATGGTCACGGCCCAGCTGCTTAAGAATGTCATTGCGATTAAGAATACGCAGTACGCCGCTTTTTACATTACTCAGATAGAGATCTCCACCCTCGGCGCGCCTGCGCTTGGCTTCTTGCAGCAGCATTTCGGCCCCCACCATATCGACAAAGTTCATCCCGTTGCCCACGATCAATATCCGCGGTTCGCGCACACTTTGCAGATACTCCTGCACATGGTTGACGGCACCAAAAAATAACGAACCTTCAATGCGAATAATGCGCAGCTGCGGGCAATAAGGCAGGCGTTTTTTTTCTGCATTAGTAAACAGCGGATGCTTAGCATTAGGGTCCGGCAAAATTGTGACGATGCGCGGGTGTGAGGTGCGCTTAAGATAAAAGACTAACGACAAGATTACGCCCGCATAAATGGCAAACTCCAGTGCCACTAATAAAGTGGCGGCAAAGGTCACGATCAGAACAGTAGCCTCTGACTTGGCGGCGCGCATAATCATTTTTATATGATGAAAGTCGATCAGATTCCAGGCCACCATTAGCAACAATCCGGCCATGGCGGGGATCGGTAACCAAGCGGTAATGCCAGAGAATAACTGCACTATGACTAATAGAAATAACGAGGCAAAAATAGCGGCCATCGGCGTACGGGCGCCGGAAGTAAAGTTAACGCCGGTGCGGGTAAAAGAGCCGGAAGAAGCATAGCTAGAGAAGAAAGCGCCCACTACGTTTGATAGGCCTTGGCCAATAAACTCTTGATTATCATCGAGGCGCTGATGGGAGCGACTGGCTATGGCTCGCGCAATGGAAGAAGCTTCAACTAAGCCGAGTATGCTAATGGCCAGCGCTCCAGACGAGAGGGCACTGATATTACTAAAACTTAGGTCGGGGATGCTTAACGGCGGCAAACTGGCGGGTATGGCACCCACCATGACAATGTGCTCTTGGCGAGGGTCGAGTAAAAACGCCAAGCCACTGGCGAGCGCCAGCCCCATCAGCATATTTGGCCAGCGCGGTAATAATTTTTTGATCAGTACACACGCCACTAAGGTCGTTAAGCCAACCGCCAAGCTATAAGGATTAGCATCATTTAAATGGCTCAGTACTTGCCAGCCGTTATCGGTAAAGGTGCCCTTAGTGTGCAGCGATAAGCCCAGCAGGTTTTGCAATTGGCTGACCACGATCACCACTGCCGCACCGGCGGTAAACCCAATCACTACCGAGTGCGATACAAAGTTGACCAAGATGCCTAATCTGGCCGAAGCCAACACCAGCTGAAACACCCCTTTCATCAGCGTTAAGGTGAGCGCAAGCGCAATAAACTCCGCGGTGCCCGGCGTAGCCAGCGGGCTGACCGAGGTAAACACCACAATCGACATCGCAGCCGTAGGGCCAGAAATTAAGTGCCAAGACGAGCCAAATAGGGCGGCGATAATGGCCGGCACTATGGCTGCATACAGGCCGTATTCTGGCGGCAAACCGGCAATCAGCGCATAGGCCACCCCTTGCGGCAATACGATAATGGCGTTGGTGAGGCCGGCTTGGGCATCGGCGCGCAAGCTGGCGCCATTAACCATGGGGGTCCACTGCAAGAATGGCAGTAGTCGAGTCCACTTTTTAGTTTTGCCTTGCGCTTGGTTTGACATCTGAAAGTGCGCTCCCTTGGCCATGAATAGCGTCTGCTGAGTCTTAGGCTTGAGTATACATTATTGATTAAGAGTGAGGCGTAAGGAGTCAGGCGTGAGGAGATCTTAAAGAATAAGGATTTTTTCGCCACGGAACCTACGGAAGTAATAAAAATACCTGATTACGTATGAACCTCAGCCAAAATGCACCCTGTTTCGGTTTGTTCTTTGTAGCTGCCAAATTTATTCGGCAGGCCAGCTCTGCTGGCTGTTACTGAGGTTTAGATTTAAACCAAAACACCAAACCGGGCCGAATAAATTGGCCCCTACAAGGTCAAAATACCAAACTGAGCCTCATATTTTTACCCAAGAGGTGGGCATTTCCCTGTAACCTATTGAATTTATTGGTGCTGAATTCACTGAAACATAGCTAAACTTTGTGGGTAATCAGGTAAAAATAAGAGAGCAGAAGATGTTTTTAGTGGTTTAGGTTGGGTGTTATGCCATTCTCCTCACATTTCACTCCTCACTTTCCATAAAAAAAACCACCGCACGGGCGGTGGTTTTAGTAAAGCTTAACTAGACCAAGCTAGCCTACATATATATAAATTTAGCGATGAAAATCGCACTTAATACATAGACACCAATCGAGACTTGGCGAGCTTGGCCGGTGGCCAGTTTAAGTACCGCATAGCTGACAAAGCCCATGGCGATGCCGTTGGCAATGGAGAAGGTCAGCGGCATCATCAGTGCAGTAATGGCGGCTGGCGCCATCTCGGTATAATCTTCCCAGTCGATTTTAGCCAAGCTGCTCATCATGGCAAACGCCACGTAAATCAGCGCGCCAGCAGTGGCATAAGGCGGGATCATGCCGGCTAATGGCGCTAAAAACATCGCCAAAATAAACAGTGCCGCAATCGTCACGGCGGTTAAACCGGTACGACCACCCGCGGCCACACCGGCAGCACTTTCCACATAACTGGTGACCGGCGGGCAACCCACGAAGGTACCAATCACCGAAGAGGCACTGTCCGCCTTGAGAGACTTACCTAAGCCTTCAATAGAGCCATCGGGATTGCGCAAGTTAGCGCGCTCTGCCACGCCCATTAAGGTGCCGGCGGTATCAAACATATTGACGAACAAGAAGGCTAAAATCACCGTAATCATACCGACGTTAAGCGCACCCATAATGTCGAGCTTCATAAAGGTCGGCTCTATGCTGGGTGGCATGGCGAAGATACCGTTATATTCCACTATGCCCATCAAGAGGCCAATCAGACTCACGCCCAGCACACCAATTAACACGGCGCCAAATATTTTGCGATAAGCCAAAATTGAGATCACTAAAAAGCACACGGCAGCCAGCCAAGCGCTGGGTTGGGTGAAATCACCCAAAGTCACTAAGGTGGCGGGGCTTGCTACCACTATGCCTGCAGTTTTCAGGCCCACTAAGCCTAAGAATAAACCAACACCGGCGGTCATGGCATAGCGTAATGACTCGGGAATGGCGTCCAGCACCCATTCGCGAATCTTCCAAAAACTCATGGCGGTAAAAATTATGCCAGACCAGAACACGGCACCCAGTGCCACTTCCCAGCTGTAGCCCATTTCACCGACCACGGTAAACGCAAAGAAGGCGTTCAAGCCCATGCCAGGCGCAAGACCCACCGGCCAGTTGGCGTATAAGCCCATAATAAGAGTGGCAAGGGCGGCACCAATACAGGTGGCCACGAACACAGCACCGGGATCCATGCCGGAGGCGGCCATAATATTGGGGTTTACAAAAATAATGTACGCCATGGTGATAAAGGTAGTTAAACCGGCGAGCAGTTCAGTTTTTACCGAAGTACCATGGGCTTTTAATTTGAAGATTTTTTCTAGCAGGCCAGAAGCTGGGGGGGAGGTTTCAGCTGTGGTTACTCGCTGAGTGTTATCGTTGTTGGCGTTTTCCATAACGGGATATCCTCGAATAGTATGGTGGCAAACTGTCAATGCCGAACGAAGTTGCTATTCGGCATTGACAGATGCGACTGCCTATTACCCGTTAGCTGCCTCTGTAAGTAGAGTAGCTATAAGGTGAAATCAGCAGAGGTACGTGGTAGTGCTCTTGGCCTGCAGCCAAGCCAAAACGGATAACAACGTCATCCAAGAAAGCTGGCTCAAGCAGTTCAACACCTTGCTTGCGTAAGTAAGTACCAGTATGGAATACCAACTGATATTTACCTGGCACATAGTCGTCGCCTTCCAGCACAGGTGCATCGGTACGACCATCTGCGTTGGTGTACACTGTGTTGATTAAAGTGGTTTTTTCACCGTCTTCAACACGATACAGTTCAATTTTAATATCTGAACCTGGTTGGCCTTTAGAAGCGTCGAGGATATGTGTAGTTAATCTGCCCATTTTCAGTTACCTTGCGCGAGTTACGCGTCTCCATTAATTCAAGGCACTGTCGTCGCCATAATGCTGATTTCTCACGGCGTTTTTCAAATACACCGCACGGCGATCACAGCGGCGACGACAGAACTAATTTTACATCAAGATAATATTAGCTGTCTACATCTCATTAACAAAAACATGACCGCACGGTCACATTTTTAGTTAACGCACGAGCGTCGCTTTACCTTGATGATTTAGGATTGTCTTTGCTTTAGAGCACCAAAGCAAGATAAGCTGCAAGATCTGATACAAAAATCAAACCTGTTATTTACATATATCGATTTTATTGTATACAATAAAATCGATATTCTACTAGCCAGCCCTCTGCAAATTCTTGTCTCGGCTGGTTTCTAACCCGCGTTTCAAGGAGTTTTCTGATGAGCCAAAAAAACGACTATCCCCGCGACCTCGCTGGGTACGGCGCAAATCCGCCGCATCCTGAGTGGCCGAACAAGGCCCGTATCGCTATTAACTTTGTACTGAACTATGAAGAAGGTGGTGAGCGTAACGTATTGCACGGTGATGGTGAGTCTGAGGCCTTCTTGTCAGAAATGCCCACTGCAGTGGCATTTCCTGATGCTCGTCACATGAGCATGGAATCCATCTACGAATACGGTAGCCGCGCCGGTGTGTGGCGTTTAATGCGTTTGTTCAAGCGCTACAATATTCCTATGACTATCTTTGCCGTGGCCACCGCCATTGAGCGTTACCCTGAACTGGCCAAGGCCTTTCAGGCTGAAGGTCATGAAATTTGCTCCCACGCTTACAAGTGGATCTCATATCAGTTTATGAGTGAAGAAGAAGAGCGCGAGCATTATCACAAAGCGATGGAAATTTTTGAGCGCGTGTGTGGTCAGCGTCCACAAGGCTGGTATACCGGCCGCGACAGCCCTAACACTCGCAAGATAGTGATGGAAGATGAAGGTATCTTGTACGATTCCGACTCTTACGCCGATGACCTGCCTTACTGGGTAGACAATAACGGCAAAGGCCACTTGGTGATCCCATACGTAATGGACACCAACGACATGCGCTTTGGCCTGAATGGTTATAACAACGGCGAAGAGTTCTTCCAGTATCTGAAAGACTCCTTTGATGTGTTATACGAAGAGGGTGCAGAAGCACCCAAGATGCTTTCCATTGGTATGCACTGTCGTATTCTGGGTCGCCCGGGTCGTATGGCCGGTCTTGAGCGCTTTATTAAATATGCGCGCAGCCACGACCACGTATGGTTTACCCGCCGTATCGACATTGCTAACCACTGGCATGAGAATCACCCTTATAAAGGAAGCAAGTAATGAGCCGTTTTACTACCTGTACGCCTAGCACCATGAGCCGCGATGAGTTTGTGGCTGCATTCGCCGATATCTACGAGCACTCTCCTTGGGTTGCTGAGCAGACGTTCGACCAAGGTCTGAGCAGCGAAGATGACACCATTGCTAACTTGCACAGCCGTATGGCGGCAGTGATGAGCAATGCAGATAAGAAAGCGCAGCTTGACCTTATCAATGCTCACCCAGACTTAGCCGGTAAAGCTGCCCAACGTGGCGAGCTGACTGAAGCTTCTACCAATGAACAAGCGGGTGCTGGCATCAGCGAGTGCAACGCGGAAGAATTTGCCCGTTTCACTCACCTGAACAACGCCTATAAGGAAAAATTCCAATTTCCTTTCATCATGGCTGTTAAAGGTTCAGACCGTCACCAGATCCTGGCCGCATTTGAAGAGCGTATTAACAACGACTACGACACTGAATTTGCGCGTGCGGTAAAAGAGATCAACAGAATTGCTGAGTTCCGTTTAAGCGGCATGTAATTTTGTTTGCCTGACTAACCTTATGTAGTCGGCATATCAGTACCTAATAAAATACGGGGTGGCTAGGGTCGATTGATCTTAACACCCCGTTTTAATAAATATCTGGAGGCAGTAATGATCAAGACTCTTAAAATAGAGCCGTTGACCAAAGAAGCGTTCGCCGATTTTGGTGACGTTATTGAGTCTGTTGGCCGTGACCACTTTATGATCAACAGTGGTTCAACTGAGCGCTACCACAATGTGGGTGAAGTGCAGTTGGACGAAGATGGTCAAGGCATCATCAGCATCTTCCGCGCTAAAATGTTGGAATACCCGCTGCAAGTGAAAATGCTGGAGCGTCACCCATTTGGTTCTCAGTCTTTTATCCCTTTGTTTGGTCATGAGTTCTTGTTAGTGGTTGCCCCTGTGGGCGACGGCACCATGAACATTGACCCAGCTACCGTGCGTTGCTTCCGTGCTAATGCTCGCCAAGGTGTGAACTACCACAGAAACGTGTGGCACCACCCAATCATGGCACTGCGCGATGACGACGAATTCTTAGTCGTAGACCGCACCGGTCCAGGCAACAACTGTGATGAATTCTTCTTCGACGAATCCATTCAAATGACAGTTGAACTCGACTAAAGTCGGCTTCAACCCACAGTGAATTAAAAAACCTCTTGCCCTGCGGCAAGAGGTTTTTTTATTTTCACGCTTCAGGTCTCACCCATCTCGGGTTAGCTTGTACATCAGAACCTGCTACGCAGGCTTTCGCAAAGCCTCGCAGCTAAAGCAGCGACTACGAGCGCGTGCCTACTTCGTGCACGCTGTGAATGCCGGAGCCGCCTATCTTTATGCCGTCTTCCTGACGCACGTCAGGATCTCGCTCTTGCGTTTTGTTTAACTTACCGCTTATAGCTTACGGCTTATTGATCTCCGCAGGGGCCATAGCTAGGAGCACCCTAGTGAACAAGAAGCCGCGGGTGTTTTAGTTTAGCTCGGCGCTGTATTTTCCTCACGCCTCATCCTTCACGCTGCTGGCCGCTATTTTTTCGTATTTATGATTAGACTCAGTGCTGCGCTCTGTGATCACATGGGGATTTTCGCCGTTAAACTCGCGCATAAAAATATCCCACACCACTAAGAATAGTGCGGCGATTAAAGGTCCAATCACAAAGCCGTTGATGCCCATTAAGCTAATGCCGCCTAAGGTTGAAAACAGCACCAAGTAATCCGGTAGCTTAGTATCTCGGCCCACCAATAACGGGCGCAGCACGTTATCCGCCATGCCAATCACTAACGCACCAAAAGACACCAATATGGTGGCCGATACCCAGTCCCCGGTGGCATACAAGTAAATGGCTACCGGCAACCACACAATTCCCGCGCCCACCGCCGGAATCAACGACAAAAACGCCATCACTACGGCCCACAATATGGGGCTGGGTAGCGAGAGTGCCCAAAAGATAAAGCCGCCTAGCGCCCCTTGTACAATCGCCACCACCAAGTTGCCTTTAACGGTGGCGCGCGTTACTTCGGCAAATTTAGTAAACAGCTTACGCTCGCGGGCATCACCTAAGGGCAGGGCTTTGATCATCAGCTCAATTAGGGTGCGGCCATCGCGTAATAAGAAGAACGTCAGATACAGCATTAAGGCGGAATTCATAATAAAACTAAAGGTAATTTGCCCCGCGCCCAGAGCTTTTTCTGCCATGAGCTTACCGGTAGATGCAGCACCCTTAGCAATACTTTCCCGCACGCTGCCTAAGTCGATACCTAGCCTATCAAACCACTGCGGTATCGTAGGAAAAGCATTGCGAATTTGTTCCAGCCACTCGGAGGGATTTATTTCCCCTTTATCAACGCGCTGGTACAGCGCCAAGCCTTCTTGCGCAAAAGCGGTGGCAATCAAAAAGATGGGCAGCACCACTATTACCACACAAATCAACAGCGTCAGCAGTGCCACCCGATTCGGCTTATCGCCCAAGTGTTTACGCAGTCGCTCTTGCATTGGATGAAAGATGATACTGATGGCGCAAGCCCAAAAAATAGCGCCCCAAAATGGCTTAAGTAGCAGCACGAATAACAGGCTGACTAAAAGCAGCAACAAAAGAAAAGAACGCCGTTCCATTACGTCGCGCATAAATTGCTTCCCTAACCTCGTATGTCTAAAAGATGTGGTAAGTGTGGCGGCGAATATTTTCGCTATGACATAAAACTTAACGTCCGCCAGCTGACTCTGCCGTGCCACTAATCTGAGAGGTCAGTGGCGAGATGAGTATAAGCGGCTGCCGTCTGGTCTATCTAACGATAGTTTAGGTTTTATAGCAAAAGCTTACGCAATGGAGGGGGAGAGGAGTAAAGGGTGAAGCGTAAAGAGTGAGGAGTAAAAATATTTCTCCTTTACTCCTCACGCCTCATCTTCGGAGGGCAATTAAACATTACTGAGTACGGTAGCGGCTCACTAATAGTTGCAGCTGCGCGGCCAGCTCACCTACTTGCAGGCTAACCTCACTGGCTGCCTGAGAACCTGCATCGGTTTGCTGGGCGATGGACACAATTTGGTGCACGTTAATGTTAATGTTTTCCGACACCTGAGTTTGCTCCTCGGCGGCGCTGGCAATCTGTTCGTTCATGCAATTAATGGTGTTCACAGCGCCGTCTATATCTTGTAAGGCTCCATCTATACGTCGCGCCTCATTGACCGTTTGGCTGCTGCCCTCACGGATCTGCTCAATGGCATGCACCGCCTGTTGTGCCCCTTGCTGGAGGCGAGTGATCATAGTGTGAATTTCTTCGGTGCTGGTCTGGGTTCTACCGGCAAGGGTGCGCACTTCATCGGCCACCACCGCAAAACCGCGACCTTGTTCACCGGCCCGCGCGGCTTCTATGGCGGCATTGAGCGCTAACAAGTTAGTTTGCTCGGCAATACCACGAATAACATCCAACACAGAGCCGATTTGCTCCGAGTCTTTACCTAGGCGCTGAATAATGTCCACGCCGCTCACGATTTGAGTTTCTAAACCGTCAATCACCTTGATGGTGCCCTGCACCAGCTGTTGGGCTGCAGCCACCTGCTCTTGTGCCAACTGCGCGGCTTGGGCGGCTTGCGCTGCACTAGCGGCTACCTCTTGAGCGGTAGCGGACATCTCATTCATGGCGGTGGCCAGTTGATCACTTTCATGATGCTGTTGGCCGATACCGGTTTTAGTGTCATCCATAAAATGCTGCATCTGAGCGCTGGCTGCTTGCAAAGAATCCGCCGAGTGACGGGTATTTTGCACCAACATACTCATTTGATTAGCGAATAGATTAAAGGCGTTGGCAAGGCTGCCCAATTCATGGCCTTGGCGGTTATTCAACCGCTGGGTGAGATCGCCTTCACCTTCGGCAATGTCTTGCATAGTAGACACCGCTTGGCTCAAGGGCGAATGAATGCTGCGTACCAACATCAAAGCCGCACCGGCGATCAGCAGAAACAATAAGCTGGCAGATATGGCAGAGTTAATCAGCCCTTGGCGCACTGCCGTAGACAGCTCTGCTTCCAAGATGGCCACGGTGGCTTGCAAGTCATCTATGTAGAAGCCCGCGCCCAGCATCCAGTCGGTACCGGGAACCGGAGTAATACTGGCCAACTTTGGGGCATTAACTTGGGTATCTGGCTTAGGCCAATTGTATTCAATATAGCCGCCGCCTTGCGCTGCTAAAGCCACATACTCTTGTACTAAATAGCGGCCATCTGGGCTGGTGGAGTTGAGGTAGTTATTGTTTTCGCGGGCCGGATTATCGGCGCTGACGATTTGGGCTCCTTGAGTGTTATAGACAAAAAAGTAGCCGGTCCCTTCATCAAAGCGCAGGCCACGTAAGTGGGCTTTAGTGGCCACAATCTCATTACGCTGCAACAAAGGCGTTATGCCGCTAATGGCCAACTCCGCATAGTTGGCCAATTGCTGCTTACGAGCATCGTACAACGACTGATAAAGGCTATCGCCACTGAGTTTATTAAGGCGCAGTGATTGATTAACGTTAACCCAAGTACTCACTGCCGCCAGCAGTAATAACGGCAGCAAAGCCAGTAAGAGTATTTTTTGCTTAATGGAAAGTCGATTCATCCCTGTTCTCATTATGTTAATGCTTGTTTACAATCTTTTATCATTTTGTACGCGATAAGTCATTGATGTCGATCAGAGAATGAGTAAATGTAGGGTCACATCTGGCTCTAAAGTGCCGGTGTAGGTGCCTTGTACCGCCGAGGCTGTTAAAGTTGTCGCAAATTTACCAGCCAGCAGAGACCCCATGAGCCTTATTTCCGATCCGCGTATTACCGATACGTCGGCTGCAGCCAGCCTCACCGGCACCTTAATTAAAATGCCGGCGCAACTCGATGACGGCGTCCATTATCAGCTGGCTTTAGGCGAGCACAGAGTCAGCCTTAATGCCCATTTAGGTAAACTGATTACCCTGACTCACACCGGGCAGATTTTTTGCAACGCCTGTAATCGCAAAACCAATAAGAGTTATGCTCAGGGTCATTGTTTCCCGTGCATGAGAAAACTGGCCAGTTGCGATATGTGCATTATGAAGCCAGAAACCTGCCATTATTTTGCGGGTACTTGCCGTGAGCCTGAATGGGGCGAGCAGCACTGCATGGTGGGGCATATTGTTTACTTGGCCAATACCTCTGGCTTAAAAGTAGGCATTACTCGACAAACTCAAGTGCCGACTCGCTGGATTGATCAAGGCGCCACCCAAGCACTGCCCATGTTGTGGGTGGCAACTCGCCAAATTTCTGGCTTAGTGGAAGTGGCGTTAGCGGAATTGGTCGCCGATAAAACTAACTGGCGCACTATGCTCAGAGGCGGCGAAGCGGATCTCGACTTAACGGCCGAAGCGGCCCGTTTACTGCCCGCCATCCAATATAAAATCGATGAGCTGCAGCTGAAATATGGCGCCGACGCCATTAAGGTTTTGAATGAGTCGGTAATAAGCCTAAGTTTTCCGGTACTCGAATACCCAAGCAAAATTGCCAGCCATAATTTCGATAAAAACCCCGTGGTGAGTGGCATTTTACAAGGTATTAAAGGGCAGTACTTATTACTCGATACTGGAGTCATTAATCTGCGCAAGTTTACCGGTTATGAAGTGAGCTTTAGCTGAGCGTAGGAAACACTGCTGTACACATACAGCACCAAACCTTAGTCGGGCGCTTTAAGATCCAACAATAGCCGCTGTACTGAGCACTAAGATAAAGAAAAACCCGAGCCCGCAAGTTCGGGTTTTATGTATGTGAGCTTAACTAACTTAGGTGTGCAGAGTAATCTAATCAAAAGTTAACAAGCTTGAAGTTAACAAACCTGAAGTTAGTAAGCCTGAAGCTAACAAACAAGGAAGGTCATGATTTCTATCTACTCACTTAAACCGCGCTTTCAAAACTTACTGCGCCCCTCGGTGGTCCGTTTAGCCGAGCGGGGCATTACCGCCAATCAGGTGACATTGGCCGCAGCCGGCATCTCTCTGTTAGTGGCCATGTTGGTGGCGTGGCAAGCAGATCATAAATGGATATTTATCTTGATCCCCATTTGGATGTTGCTGCGCATGGCGCTGAATGCCATAGATGGCATGTTGGCGCGTGAATTTGGCCAGCAATCTAAACTGGGCGCCTATCTTAATGAGTTATGTGATGTGGCGGCCGACAGCGCCTTGTATCTGCCGTTTGCGCTGCTCTCGGGCGTCCCGCCCTTACTGGTAATTGGTGTGGTGATCATGGCTGCTTTAGTGGAATATGCCGGAGTGCTGGGCTTGATGGTGGGCGCGACCCGGCGTTACGACGGGCCCATGGGCAAGAGTGATCGCGCCTTCGTGTTTGGCTTGCTCGGCGCTTTTGTTGCTATTGGCCTGTTTGATATCCGCTGGGTGACGGTGGTGTTGTGGTTGGTGCTCGCCTTACTGGTATACACCCTTTATAACCGGGTGCGCCGTGGACTACGTGAGGCCGCCGAGCGAGATAAACCTTAACCTAGCCAGCGCAGCCAATCAGCGCAGACAAAGGTGTGACACACAGCAGTCGTTATACTGACTGCTGTTACCCGCGAAAAAACTCATAACACGAGATAAACCATGCAGCATTCAACTTATATGGCGTTATTTTTACTCGTCGCTTTAGCCATCGCCACGGGCATTGCCTTATTTAAGCAATATAAATATCCAGAGCGAGATTATGAAGAGCTGCTACTGCGCACCCGTTCTTGGTGGTGGATCATCGGCTTAGTGCTGGCGGCACTCTATATGGGGCAATTAGCCACCACCATCTTCTTTGCATTTATTAGCTTCTTAGCCTTAAAAGAGTTTTATTCCATAGCACCGCTGCGCGCCGTGGATAGGCGATTAGTGTTTTGGGCTTACTTAGCCATTCCGGTGCAATACTACTTTGCCTATATCCAGTGGTATGGCATGTTTATTATTTTTATACCCGTGTATATGTTCTTGTTTTTGCCCATGCGCGCCACCTTAATTGGCGAAACTAAAGGCTATATCAAGGCTAACGCGACCATTCAATGGAGCTTAATGTTGGCGGTGTTTACCTTAAGCCATATTGCTTATTTGGTGAACTTAGAGCGTTTTCATGAACAATCCGGCTTTATTGGCTTGGTATTGTTTTTATTATTTATCACTCAGAGTAACGACGTGAGCCAATACGTATTCGGCAAGCAATTTGGCAAACATAAGATAATCCCTAAGGTCAGCCCCAATAAAACCTGGGAAGGCTTTATCGGTGGCGTGGTCACTACCACCCTATTAGCCACAGTGCTGGCGCCTTGGTTGACCATTTTAAGCTGGCAGCAAGGCTTGGTAGCGGGCTTTTTGATTGCCTGCGTGGGCTTTATTGGCGATGTGGTGCTGTCATCCATCAAACGTGATATTGGCATTAAAGACACAGGTTCACTGATCCCAGGGCACGGCGGTTTGCTCGATAGAATGGACAGTTTGATGTACAGCACCCCAATATTTTTCCATTACTTTTATTACATCACCAAAGATTTTATCGCCTAAGGATGAGCTATGAGTCAGCCAGCTATGAAAAAGCCATTGCTCAAAAAGTCTGCACACAGCATTGCCGAGCAGAAGTGGCTAAAAATATTGTTTTTTCTACTTATCGTTAAGCCGGTGGTGCTGATTGCACTGGGCCTAAATATTATTAACCGCAAAGGGCTGCCTAAAACGGGCCCCGCCATTTTGGCCGCCAATCACACCAGCCACCTCGATACACTGGTGTTAATGAGCTTGTACCCCTTGTCGCAGTTGCACCGAGTGCGCCCAGTGGCGGCGGCCGACTACTTTATGAAGAACAAGTGGATTGCGTGGTTTTCGATTCATTGCCTAGACATCATTCCCATTGAGCGCGCCGGAAAAGTGCCCCGCGAGGAGCTTTTTCAAGGCTGCTATACGGCGTTAGCAAATCAGCAAATTATCGTGTTTTTCCCAGAGGGTACCCGCTCCCTTACCGAAGAGCGGGTATTTAGGCTGAAGCGCGGTATTCATCACCTTAGCCAGCAGTATCCCGACACCCAAGTGGTGCCGATTATCTTACAAGGCTTAGGCAAGGCACTGCCGAAGGGCGAAGCGCTTTTGGTGCCTTTTAACTGCGATGTCGTTATTGGGGAGGCCATGGCAAGTAACGATGACGCGGAGCAGTATCTTGCTGCTCTCACCACCCACTACGAAACCCTGCTCAGCCAATGCATTACCGCTAAAATTGAGTAGTCTTATCTTTTTAACTCGAACTTGGCGCATTGCGCTGGGCTGGGTTACGCGTAAAAGCGCCGGGCTTAAGATTACTGCCCTCGCTTTGCTCATACTGCTTGGCGGCACTGGCCCACCAAGTTAACTGGCTAAAGGTACGACTAAAATATCCGTCCCAATCGCTGGCATTCACGCCTGCTGAATACTCGCCCTCGGCGGTCAGTACCTCTTGTGCTTTTGGCAGGTGGATCATGGCGGACACCGGCAAACAGCCTAGCTCTGATAAAAAGCTGCGCATATTAATGGCTGCGCGCACGCCTCCCCATTGGCCCGCCGAATAAGTGACGATGGCCGAGGGCTTATAGGAAAACAGCGAGCTACCAAAGTGATTCAATAAGTTGGCTAAGGCGGGGCTCATGCTGTGATTATATTCTGGGCTCACCATCACAAAACCGTCCGCCGCCTTAATCAGCTCCGCCAGTTGCTGCAATGGCTCAGGTGCCGCGCCTGCTTTATAAGAGAAGCAAGGTTTGAAGCTAGCACCTAAGTCATAATCCAGAGGATCAATCACAGTCACATTATGCTGCAGGGCCGTTAATTGTTGCGCACAGCATAACGCCACCCGTTGGCCTAATCGCGCCGGAGTGGGTGGGCCGCTGATGCGTACCGAGCCTAAAAACACCAAGATATTTAATGTCATACATCCTCATCTTTTTGCCAATGTGGGTCGTGCCATGCTGGTTCGTTTAAGGTGACAGCCGTTATTTACCAAGATGACAAGAATGTCATTTAGCTGTCAGCTTCTCGTCAGTGTGATCAAGGTATGCTGTGTCTATCAACCGGACAGGCCGGTCATCTAGGACACACATCATGTTGAAAACTACCTCACTGCTTATTATTGCCGCCACCAGTTTATTGTCTGCTCAAGCCGCGTTTGCCAGTGCTGAAAATACAAGCGGCGGCGTTTGCTTTAGCGCCATGAGCCAAGGTACCGATGGCGTAGACCGCTTCCAAGCCAAAATGGCCAAACTTCAAGCTGAGCGCGCCGGCATTAGTACCGCAGACTGTGTGCCAGCCAAAATCTATCTTAATGTTGGCAGTAACGGCACCGATGGTGTGGATCGTTTTCAAGAGCGGGTTGTGTCATTGCAGTTAGAGGACAACGCGCATGCCACTCCTGCGACTGTGAGCTTGAACATGGCCAGCAATGGCACCGACGGTGTAGACCGCTTCGACAGCCGCATGCGTCAACTGGCTACTCAGTAATTGCCATTTATTTAAGTAGCGCTTTATAGGTTTAAGCAAAAAGGTGAGCCTATTAAAATGCCGCCTGTGAATCACTTCACAGGCGGCATTTTTGTGTGCGGTTAATCCTTATTAAAACCTCAGGATATTAACGCCAACAGCGATTAACGAGAATGCTGCTGTGCACGCTTACCGCGTAATTTCTTCTTCTTGGGGCCCGCTTCTTGAGGCTTTTGGTTCTTTTTATAATGCACCGGCTTAGCTGCTACTTTGTGCTCAGTTTCACCACTTGGGCGGGCGCGGCGCGGCTTGCCTTTAGGCTGGCTGTCGCCGGAGTTAACCAGCTCAATGGTGGTTTCACTGGCGCGGTTAGAGCGGCCACTGATCACCTTGCGTGACAAGCTCTTCAGCAAAGAGGCGCGGCTGGTCACTTCAAAACCGGGTTTGATGATGCGTTGGATCTCGCCACCAATCAGCTTTTGAATGCGCTCTAATGATTGCTCTTCTTCACGGCTCACAAACGAGATTGCAGTACCGGTGGCGCCAGCACGACCGGTACGACCAATGCGGTGTACGTAGTCTTCAGCTAAATATGGCAGGTTAAAGTTCACCACATAATCCAAGCCTTGAATATCCAAGCCACGAGCGGCCACTTCGGTGGCAATCAACACTTGTATTTTAGCGGCTTTAAAGTCGGCAATGGCACGGCGGCGAGAGCCTTGGCTCTTATCGCCATGACACACGGCGGCTTCTACCTTGCTCTTCTTCAGACCTTCTAATAAACGATCTGCTTGTTCTTTGGTGCTGGTAAATACCAAGACCTGAAACCAGTTATGCTCGGCCAATAGCGCTTCAAACAGCTCAATCTTACGGCTTTCTTCTACCGGATACAGAGTGTGGGTCACTGTCTCAGCGGTACTGTTGATTTTAGTCACACGAATTTGCTGATGATCATGCAAAATTTTATGAGACAGCTCATTTACCGCCGGAGAAGTGGTGGCCGAAAACAATAAGGTTTGACGATTTTTGGCAGTCAGTTGCATCAATTTCAGCACGTCATTGATAAAGCCCATATCTAACATACGGTCCGCTTCATCGAGCACCACAAATTCCACATCACTTAAGGCAAGATTGCCGAGCGTCATATGCTCTAACAAACGCCCTGGGGTGCTTATTACGATATCAACGCCGGCTTTTAACTTATTCGCTTGGCCACCCATTTTTACGCCACCGTAAAGTGCCGTCACACTGATTGGCAAAAACTGGGCATAGGCACTAATAGAGTCGCCAAGCTGCTCGGCCAATTCACGAGTCGGCGTTAAAATAAGTGTGCGTGGGCGATAGGCGACCGTGTCTTTGGGCTTATCCAGCATGCGCTGCAATACGGGAATAGCAAAGGCGGCGGTTTTACCGGTACCGGTTTGCGCGGTCACTTGTAAGTCTTTACCCCGACGCGCCGGCACTATGGCCTGCTCTTGTACGGGTGTCATAGCACTGTAGCCACAGGCAACCAGAGCGCGTTGCAGATCGGGGGCTAAATCTAAAGATGAAAATTGCATAAGAGATCCTCTGTAGAGTAGCTACAGTCAAAAAACGAGGCCAGATAATACAGTATTTTGCCGAGATAAGAGAGGTTTGATTACAATTTTGACGGAATTTTGTGCAGCTTAACGTTCGTATTATCAATAACAGCAAATTTTAGTGCGAACAGGGCGGCCAGAGAGAGTAACGGTAGCGTTTATTTCTGCGTCAGCTATCTAACTCCGATATTTAAGCTTTAAATGACGGGTGTATTGCAATTAGATCACGCTTGCCAATTAAGCCAATTAAGCCAATTAAGCCAATTAAGCCAATTAAGCCAATTAAGCCAATTAAGCTAATCTGGCTGGGTGCCTATATATTTCAAGTCCTTACATTAGTAAAAAATTAATTTAGCAAAAAGATAAAAATACTTTCGCAATCAGAGAGAAAGCGATTAAGCTTGATGAACGGAGAAGGACATCCATTAACAAATTAAGAGAGGGAACGATGCATTCATCATTGAAAAAAAGCCAGCGTTTACGCCATGTCTACACACTCAGCATTTTCACCTCACTATTCAGCGCCAGCTGTTCAGTTGCCTACGCCCAAGGCTCTGCCGATGAACTGGCCAAACAATTAGCCAACCCTATAGCTAGCCTCATTAGTGTACCTATGCAGTTGAACTACGACGATGGCATAGGCGCGCTCGATAAAGGCTACAAGTTTACCCTCAATGTGCAGCCTGTTATTCCTGTCTCGATTAGTGATGACTGGAATATGATTTCGCGCACCATACTGCCCATTGCTTTTCAAGAAGACATCTATCCCGGGGCAGGCAATCAATTTGGTCTCGGTGATGTCACTCAGAGCTTGTTTTTTTCGCCCAAGGCGTTAACTGCCAGCGGCTGGACTTGGGGTGCGGGCCCGGCTTTGCTTATTCCAACGGCGACCGATGATCTGCTGGGCGGAGAAAAGTGGGGCGGTGGCCCAACTGCGGTAGTGCTTAAACAAACCGCGAACGGCTGGACCTATGGTGGGCTCGCCAATCATATTTGGTCATTTGCCGGTGACAGCAATCGCAATGATATTAATGCCACTTATTTGCAGCCATTTTTGGCCAAAGGCCTGGGTCAAGGGCGCACCATCAATGCTGCACTGGAGTCTACCTATAACTGGGAAGACGATCAGTGGACAGTGCCGCTAAACCTTGCCTACAGCAAAGTCACTAAAATTGGCCCGCAAATGGTCAGCTTTCAAGGCGGTGCTCGCTATTACCTAGAAGCGCCAGACAATGCAGCGGAGTGGGGATTGCGCTTCACCGTTACGCTGTTGTATCCGAATAAGAGCTAGAGCTAGCGCTTAATTAACGGGTCTGTGGCGGGAGAAGGGCAATGATCACCGGATGGATAACCTCGGCGTCTATACCCGGCATCTTTTTGGGTACTGTGGTACTGGCCTTGATAGCATGCGAAGCAGGTTATTTGATTGGTCGGCGTCGTGCTCGACTAAGTAAAGAAACGCCGGACTCGATTAGTGCGATGGTCGCCGGTTTACTTAGCATGCTGGCGTTTATCCTCGCGCTCATTTTCTCCATTACTGTGTCTCAGTTTCAAACCCGCAACCAGAACGTGGTGACCGAAGCGGCGGCGGTGCAAAGCGCATATCTGCTCGCAGACTTAGTCGCCACGCCGCAAAAGCTAGAGATGAAACGCCAATTGCGCAGGTACATCCAAGTTCGTCTGCAAGTTATTCAAGATCGCGATCTGCAAACTGCGTTGTCGCAGTCTCATGAAATTTATCAATTGTTGTGGGTTCACGCCACTGCCGCCGCTGAAAACAAGCCTGACGATATTACGGCTATGGTGGTGCAATCCATCATAGAAGTGATTAGCCAAGGCGAGCAAAGAAAAGTGGCGGCCGTGCACAGTCAGATCCCAGAAAATGTCTGGTACGGGCTACTGGTGATCACGCTGCTTTCCATGGTGATGTTAGGGCTGCAGCTTGGTTTTTATGGCAAGCGCAGGCTGGTCGCGGTACTGCCGTTGAACATAGCGTTTGCGGTGTTGATCGCGCTGGTGGTGGACCTTGATCGACCGCAACGTGGCTTTATTACCGTCAGTCAACAGGCGATGGTGGATGTACAAACCATTATGGGCACCATTGATGCGGCTCCTTAAGGTTTTAGTTTGAGACTTTATTGTTAGCTCAAAATTTAGCAGCTAAATACTCAGCAGCTAAACACTGCGAGCTAACAATGAAGGGGGTTATATGTACAAGGAGGTACATACATACGTAACACTAAACAGGCACTTTGTTTAAACGTTATCCGTCCGTATGACACCGGTTCAGTCGGTGAAATCCCCTTTTTTATGGAGCTATGATGAATATTAGAATGACATTAGCCACCGCCGCCTTTGGCGTTATGGTTAGCGCTACAGCAACCGCGGCACCTGCAGATAAGCTCACCACCGAACAAGTTAAAGCCATCGCTGAAGAAGGCTTTATTTACGGCCTGCCGCTGGTGATGAACTACGCCATCATGAATGAGTACGCGGTAGATCCTAAGTCGAGTCAGTTCAAGGCACCCTTTAATCAGGTGAAGAACGAGCCTCGAGTTTTTACCTACAAAGACACGGCAGTAGTGACAGCCAACAGCGACACGCCGTATTCCTTGGTTTGGTTGGATCTGCGTGCCGAACCCATGGTCATCACTATCCCCACCGTTACCGATCGCTACTATTCTGTGATGCTCAACGATGGACATACCTACAACTACGGTTATTTGGGTAGCCGTGCCACTGGCGGTAAGGGCGGCAGCTACTTGGTGGCGGGACCTGATTGGCAGGGCGAAAAACCGGCGGGCATAGATGGATTATTTCACTCGCTCACACCCTTCAGCCTAGCGGCATTTCGTACCCAGTTACTGGATCCTGCGGACATGCCCAATGTGGAAAAAATTCAGGGTCAGTACAAAACAGAGCCGCTGTCGACATTCCTTGGCAAACCAGCTCCTGCTGCTGCGACTAACCCTAACTTTCTGCCCGCGACAACGGCTGGCATAAAAGGCAACTTTTGGACCTATCTTGGGGCCGCGCTCGAATACATTCCACAAGCTGACGAAGACAAGGACATACGCGCCAAGCTGGAACAAATTGGCGTGGGTCCTGGCAAGACCTTCGATCTAAAATCTCTGTCACCCGAACACCAACAAGCCATGCTAGAGGCGATGAAAGCCGGTGACACTAAGATCGACACCTATCTTGCCTCGGGCCTCACCGATGTTAACGGCTGGCAGCTCGGCTCCTTGCCCGGTGATAGGGCGCATTATAATGGTGACTGGTTGATGCGTGCTGCTGCCGCCAAGGCGGGTATTTATGGTAATGATGCCGATGAAGCGGTTTACCTGTTCGGCCGCCTAGATGCTAATGGTCAAACTATTGATACCAGTAAGCACAACTACAGCATCACTTTCACTAAAGACCAGATGCCTCCAGTCAATGCCTTTTGGTCCGTGACTATGTACGACGGCAAGTCGCAGTTAATGATCAAAAACCCCATCGATCGCTATTTGATCAACACCGCCATGGTGTCTGAGATGAAGAAAGACGCCAACGGCGCTGTGACTATTTACATCCAGAAAGACTCGCCCGGTAAAGATAAAGAAGCTAACTGGCTACCAGCACCTAATGACACCGCTTATCTGGTAATGCGACTGTACTGGCCACAACCCGCTAGTGAGTCATTGTCTGTGTTACCGGTTGGCAAAGGGACGTGGCAGATGCCTGGCATAGTGATGGTAAAGGAGTAGTTCGGCCTCATTGATCAGCAACATAAAACTACAGCGGCATAGTCATTCCTGATCCTAATGGGTGTGCCGCGTAGCATTTACATTTAAGTGCATAAGGAAATGCGTCATGCTTTATCAAAAAAAATTAATGAGCCTACTGATGGGCTTGGTGATCGGTTTACCGCTAACCACGACCGCCGCTACCTCTGATATGACCTCAGAGGAAGCCCGCGCCATCGCTAAGGAAGCCTACATTTACGGTTACCCTATGGTGGACAATTACCGCGTCCAGTATTCGTATTTCGTGAATAAGAATGATCCTGAATACATGGCGCCCTGGAACCAGATCAAGAATCTGGCCAAAGTTTATACACCGGACGACAAAGCCATACAAACACCTAATTCGGACACGCCGTATTCTTGGGCGGGTCTGGATTTGCGCGCCGAGCCGGTGGTGATTTCGGTGCCAAAAATTGAAAAAGAGCGCTACTACTCTATCCAGATCTTCGACGCTTACACTTATATCGTCGGTTACGCAGGCTCAAGAACCACGGGCAACGATGCGGGCAATTTCATGGTGGCGGGGCCAAGCTGGAAGGGCGAAACGCCCAAGGGCATTGATAAGGTGTACCTCTCTGATACTGACTTCGATCTCGCCGTGTTTCGTACCCAGTTATTCAATGCTGGCGACATGGACAAGGTTAAGAACATCCAAGCTCAATACCAAGTGCAGCCGCTGTCCGCGTTTCTTGGTACAGCGCCGCCACCTGCAGCACCGACCATAGACTTCATTAAACCTATCACCAAAGAAGAGCAGAAAACGTCGCTCGAGTTCTTCAATATCATGAACTTCGTGCTGAACTACAGCCCTGCGGTATCGAGCGAAGTGGCGCTAAGGGATCGCTTTGCCAAAATTGGTATCGAGGGCGGCAAGACCTTTGACCAAGCCGCGCTCTCACCTGAAATCAAGACAGCCATCGAACAGGGGCGCGCCGATGCCCTGCAAGAGTTTGCGGGTGGCGTCAAAGAGCTGACCGAAGGCAAGATCACTTCCGGTGACGTCTTCGGCAGCCGCGAGTTTCTCGGCGACAATTACCTCAACCGTTGGCTGGGCACTATTGGTATTTATGGCAACGCCAAAGAAGAAGCCATGTATCCGGTTTATCGGATGGACAGCGCAGGCCAGCCGCTAACCGGAGCTAATCGCTACACACTGCGCTTTGCACCGAATGAGTATCCGCCAGTTAATGCCTTTTGGTCACTGACCATGTACGAATTACCCTCCAGCCTGCTGGTGGCTAATCCGATCAACCGCTATCTCATTAATTCGCCCATGCTGCCACAGATGAAGAAAGACGCAGATGGCGGCTTAACGCTCTATATCCAAAACGAATCACCCGGCCCAGACAAAGAATCTAACTGGCTGCCCGCGCCTAAAGGGCCGTTCGCTACTTATATGCGTTTGTACTGGCCGGCACAAGCCGCGCTGGATGGCTCTTGGACCCAACCAAAACTACTTAAGGTTAAGTAAATCAGAGCCGGTAAGGATGGCATTGCTCCCGTTGATGAAACAACGAGAGCAATGCCATCAGTATATTAAAGCAGCAGATTAACACCGGCACAGCAAGGCACAGCTATAAAAAGAGCACACACTACCTTTTTGCACAGGATCAACAAATTATGAAATTACGTCCTATTCCTTTGTGTTTTGCTGTTATGGCGCTATTTGCGCAAGCAGCTTCGGCTCAAGTCAGTAAGGCCGAGCTGCAAGCGATTTCAATACCCGATAGCGTTGCAACACCGATCGGCGAATTGAAGTTTTTCGACGGCGTGCCCACCGACACCACTATTAATACCCTTTATGACAACCTCGACCGTATGCGCGCCGTTGATGTGTATCTCGCCCACCAAGGCGCGGCATCCTTATATGCCATGCGCAAGGGCAATGCCGGTATAGGCGCGACGTCGAATACCGTCAGCATCACCGAGCAACTGCTCAAGCCGGATTCTCTGTATCTAACCGGCAACACCTCCACTTTGTATGCGCTGTCTTACCTTGATCTGCAAGCCGACGGGGCACTGGTGGTCGAGCTGCCGGCGGGCATGTTGGGCTTTTTGGATGATGCTTGGTTTCGCTATATAGAGAACATGGGTGTGCCGGGGCCAGACAAAGGCAAGGGCGGGAAATATCTGCTGTTGCCACCTGGTCACACGGGCACCGTGCCCGAGGGCTATTTTGTGGTCAAGATGCCGACTTATCATAACCTGATGTTCCTGCGGGGCTCGATCGCTAAAGGGCTAGCGCCCGCCGTTGAGAACATTAAATCTGGGCTCAAAATTTATCCATTGTCTAAAGCTAACAATCCGCCAACCACTAAGTTTGTCGATTTCTCTGGCACCAGTTACAACACGCTGGTCACCAGAGGTTTAAGCTTTTACGAAGGCCTCAATCAAGTAGTGCAGGAAGAGCCGATCGATGCGATTGGGCCGGAGATGCGCGGCACCTTGGCCGCCATTGGTATTAAGAAAGGCCAGCCGTTCAAACCCGATGCTCGCATGCAAAAACTGTTGATTGAGGCGGCCGACATAGGTGCGGCCACCGCCCGTGCCATCACCTACCAGCCCCGCATCGATGGCGTAGAAATTTATCCGGACACGCACAGTGCTTGGACCATGGGTTATGCCAGTAAGAACACCTCGTTCGAAACTGATGGCGCTATGAGCCCAGATGCACGGGCCTTGTTTCTTTACAACGCCACTGGCGTCACTCCTGCCATGGCGACTACGCATGTCGGCGCGGGCTCCGATTACGGCATTGCTTATCTAGACTCCAACAAGAAAGCCTTCGATGGTTCAAAAACCTACAAGCTGCACTTACCGCCGAATGTACCGGTAAACGACTTTTGGGCGGTCACTATTTATGACACTCAGACTCGTTCGTTATTACAGACCAGCCAAGAATTCCCGACCGCCGGTAGTCAGGACCAAGGCATAGAAAAGAATGCGGATGGTTCTTACGATCTCTATTTTGGACCCAAGGCGCCCGCAGGAAAAGAAGGCAACTGGTTAGAGACGGTGCCGGGTAAGAGTTGGTTTGCGATTTTGCGTATGTACGGCCCGCTGGAGTCTTGGATTGATAAAAGCTGGCGCCCGAGTGAGATTGAACCGGTTAAGTAATCTAAGAGTAAAAAGTATTTTGTAACTCAATTAGCGTGATTTTTAAACGCATTAATGTGAGTAGAAATAATATTCACACCCTCTTTGGTACAGGAGTGCCCGAACATGAAATTACGACCTATCCCTCTGTGTTTTGCTGTCATTGCGCTGCTGGCGCAATCAGCTTCTGCTCAAGTCAGTAAGGCCGAGCTGCAAGCGATTTCAATACCCGATAGCGTTGCAACGCCGCTTGGCGAATTGAAGTTTTTTGATGGCGTACCCACCGACGCCACCATCGATACCCTTTATGACAACCTGGATCGCTCGCGCGCCGTAGCGGCTTATCTCGATAATATGGGCGGCGTGTCCATTCAGAGCGTGCTTGACGGGCTGGGAAGAGCCGGTGCTGACGCATCGAATAAAATAGCTTTGTTTGGAGCCTTGATGGACTCGCAAAGCTTAGTAGTTACCGCCAACACCTCTACCTTGTACGCCTATGCGGGTACCGATCTGGCTAAAGATGGGCCGACTGTGATCGAGATCCCACCGGGTATGCTGGGCTTTCTCGATGATGGCTGGCAGCGTTTTGTTGGCGATATGGGCGTAACCGGGCCTGACAAAGGCAAGGGCGGTAAGTATCTGGTGTTGCCACCGGGTTACACCGGCGAGGTGCCGGACGGCTACTTTGTGCTAAAGCCCAAGACCAACCGTAACTTCCTATTCCTGCGCGGCTCGATTGCTGATGGCTTAGATCCTGCAGTGAAAAACATAGAATCTGGGCTGAAAATATATCCGCTGAAAGATGCGGCCAAACCGGCAGCTACCGAATTCGTTAATATGTCTGGCAAGGCATTCAATACTGTGTTCCCCAATGATCTCGGTTATTTTGAAATCCTCAATGACATGATTCAGCGCGAGCCTATTGACGCCATCGACCCTGAGGTGCGCGGTAATCTTGCCTCCATTGGCATAGTCAAAGGCCAGCCATTCGCACCCGATGCGCGCATGAAAAAGTTACTGCTTGAAGCGGGCACTATCGGCAACGCCACCGCCCGCGCTATCACTTATCAGCCACGAATCGATGGCGTATTTATCTATCCCGATACCAAGAGCTCTTGGACCACGGCCTTTGCCAACCACAACACCTCCTTCGAGGCGGATAGCACTATGGGCCTAGATGCGCGGGTGCTGTTCTATTTTAACGCCGGTGGTGTGACGCCAGCCATGGCTACCAGCCACGTGGGTGCGGGCTCGGATTATGCGCTAGCCAATCTCGATGCTGATAAAAAGGCATTCGACGGTGCTAAAACCTACAAGGTACATCTGCCACCTAATGTGCCAGTAAACGATTTTTGGGCGGTCACTATTTATGACACCCAAACCCGCTCCATGCTGCAGACTAGCCAAGCATTTCCGACTGTCGGCAGTCAGGATAAAGGTATCGAAAAGAATGCGGATGGTTCTTACGATCTCTATTTCGGACCTAAGGCACCCGCAGGCAAAGAGAACAACTGGCTAGCCACAGTGCCAGGCAAGAGCTGGTTTGTGATCCTGCGCATGTACGGCCCACTGGAGCCTTGGATCAACAAAACCTGGCGCCCAAGTGAGATTGAGCTGGTTAAGTAACTCGAATTGATAGGCTGATTGTGACGGGCGGCGCTCAGGCGTTGCCCGTTAATTAATATATTACCAGCCAAAAAATCTCGAGCGACAAGACCACATAAAAAGCAAGGATTGCGCATGAAAACGAAGTCGTACCAATTTATTTTATTCAGTGCAATAGCGACCTGTTATTTGTCTCAGGCTTGGGCTCAACCGTCGCCAAATATGAAAATGACCACCCCCATACCATCGGATATCACCACGCCGGAGCAAGTGGAAACACGCCTTGGCACTCTGAACTTTACCAAGGGCATACCGAGTCAAGCAGCCCAAGATAAGATCTGGGACCATTTAGATTTTTCCCGCGCGGTTGAAGTCTATTTGAATGCGCTGCCAGGGGTAAGCATCTACGCGGCGCGCAAAGGCCCGCGCGATGCTGGCGTACCAGATAACACCATCATGACCATGGAAACCATGATGGACTCCACGGGTATGTATCTGACCCCGAATACCGTTACCCCCCAGTCATGGTTTTCTCTTGATTTGACTAAGGGGCCGATAGTGATGGAAGTGCCACCCAAGGTGCTTGGGCCGGTTGATGACGCTTGGTTTAGATGGGTCACCGATATTGGCTTTACCGGACCTGATAAGGGCGAGGGCGGAAAATACCTCTTTCTGCCACCCGACTATACAGGCGAAGTGCCTGATGGCTATTTTGTTGTTAAATCACCCACCAATGGTCTGTGGGGCGCATGGCGTAATTTTGCCGTTGATGGTGACGTAAAACCGGCCCTTGAGAACATTAAAAAATATGCACGTATTTACCCCTTGAGCGAGGCAGGAAAGACTCACGCAACCGTGCAAAACAAGAACGGCAGTTATGTGCAGCTGAATACCATTCCACCCAGTACTTATGTGTTCTATGAATATTTGAATGAAATCGTGCAGGCCGAGCCTGCCGGCTCATTCGGCCCTGAGCTGACCGGTCAGATAGCCGCTATCGGTATCATCAAGGGCAAACCTTTCAACCCAGATGCACGGATGAAAAAAATTCTCACCGAAGCGGCCGCGTTAGGGAATGCCTCAGCGAGAACCATTTCCCTCACGCCTAGAGGCGAAGAGTTTTATCTTTATGGTAAAGAATCCGCTTGGTACACGCCTTTTGTTGGTGGGTCTGAATTTCTATTAGACGGTGCACGGGTGCTGGATGCGCGTACCGCATTCCACTACTTTGCCACCGGTATTACTCCGGCCATGGCCACACCCAAAGTGGGTGAGGGTTCCGTCTATGCGGCAGCCACCCGAGATAAAGAGGGCCATGCACTGGACGGCAGCAAAACCTACAAACTGACCCTGCCGGCCAATATTCCGCAACAGAACTTCTGGTCGATGACCATCTACGACAACCAGACCCGCTCTTTGCTGCAAACGGACTATCCGTACCCAGCAATCGGCGCAGGAGCAGGCTTCCCGAAAGACGGCAGCCCCAACGGGGCAGTCCAGCTGAACGCGGATGGTTCTACAGATATTTACTTTGGGCCGACAGCGCCAGAGGGTAAAAAATCGAACTGGGTGCAAACCGTGCCCGACGGAGGTTGGTTCACTATATTACGCGTCTACAGCCCGCTGCAGCCGTGGTTTGATAAGAGCTGGCAACCAGGTGAGATCGAACTGATTAAGTAACGCATCAATCTGTTTACCAATATTCGAAACTAGGAGTCATTAACTATGAAAATATTCTTTCCCCACACTGTTATCGCACTGGCCTGTACGCTGGCTCTCGCCCCATTGGCGGCAACAGCTAAAGAGGTATCGGCTGCGGGCAACAACCCCGTAGCTATCAACATCGACGCATCGGCACAAACCGCACAAACCGATCCTGGCGCACTAACACTGGAAGCCGTTGCGGAGCGTGCCTATCTTTACGGACTTCAGCAGGCGATTTACTACGGCCAGCGCTGGACCTACACCCAAAACGACGTTAAGGGCAATGATGTCTATGCTGGTCTGAACCAGTTTGCTTGGGTACGCAAGCAGATCACCCCCGATTATCCGGTGGTTACGCCCAATGCGACCACTCTTTATGGCGCTGGTTTTCTTGATCTGCGTGAGGGGCCTGTGGTTATTGAAGTACCCGAGATCACAGATCGCTACTTTAGTGTCCAGGTCCAAGATCAGTACGGTATTTTTCGGATGATCGTCGGCTCACCTTTTAATGGCACCAAAGCGCGTAAATACATTCTGGTGCCGCCGGCCTTTACCGGCAATATACCGGCCGATTTCCCCACCACCGACATCATTCAGTGGCCGGCTCAGACCGCTTTTGGTCTGGCGCGGATGGCCGTTATGACAGGGACCGATGCTGAAATCAAAACCATTAACGGATATCAGGATCAAGTGACCATGACGCCTTTAGCTGATTGGCTGGCCAATGGTAACAAGGGTATCCCTCAAGCAGATAGAAAGGTGATTAAGGGTGATTTCCCTATCCCGAATGGCTTGCCTGAATATCAATTCGGTCAGGTTGATAAACAGACTGCTGAACAATATTTCACGCTGCTCAGTGTCATCTTGAATGACCCGACCACGCCACCCATTGTAGATTCAATGATGGAGGCGGAAATGCTCAAGCAGCTTGAGGTGTTCAATATTGGTAAGGGTCTGACCTTTGACTGGAGCAAGTTGACGGCTGAGCAGAAAACGGCTCTCGAGACCGGATTCAAGGCCGGATTCGATAGTGTGCGTAAAACGCTGAAAACGAACATGATTGATATGAACGGCTGGGGAGTGGTACGTAATGACGGTGGCTTTGAAACCCGCTGGATGGATCGCGCCATCATTGCCGATGCAGCCTGGGGTGCACCGGACAAGAACGTTTCACACGGCGGTGCTTTCTTGTTCACGGATGCTGATGGCAAACCGTTCAGTGGCAAGGAGAAATACACGCTGACCTTTGACATGGACGACCTGCCGCCGGTCACCCAGTTTTGGTCAATCCCTATCTATGACGCGAACGGCTATTTCGTTGCCAATGAAATTAATCGTTACACCGTCAACAGCTTCATGTTGGATGCCGGTGATTTAGTGGCTAAAGACGGCAAGCTAGTGATCTATGTGCAGCACGATAAGCCCACCGATCCAGAACAAGCCAAGAACTGGCTGCCCGCGCCTGCCGAAGGGTTCCGCTTTACTTCGCGCTACTACGGACCTTATGCGCCGCTCACCAATGGCACTTACAAGATGCCAAAAGTGGTAAAGGTGAAGTAAATAACACTTGAGAGATAGATTAGGTTTAGGCCAACAATGAGGCAGCGGGTCTGTCTGGTAGTTGGCCTACTTATCATTAAGAGCCGAGCCGTAGCTCTATCATCAAGTGCCGAGCAGTAGCTCGCCCATAAGGATGTAGCCTGATGCAAAAATTCAGTAGTCGATTTTTTATTGCCTGCCTGATGTACACCACCACCAGCCTTGCGGTGGCACAAGCTCCAGCGCCGGCGGATCCTTTGCCGTCGTGGAATAGTAATCCTACCAAGTCAGCCATCATGGCGTTCGTGCAGCGCGTGACTGAGCCGGGTACGGCGGATTTTGTGCCAGTGCCCGATCGCATTGCGACGTTCGATAACGACGGCACCCTCTGGGCCGAGCAACCGGTTTATTTCCAAGCCCAGTTTGCGATAGACAACGTGAAGGACATGGCGCCGGACCACCCAGATTGGCAGACGACGGAGCCTTATAAGAGCGCTCTTGCCGGTGATCTTAAAGGTGTCATGGCGACGGGCAAGGAAGGCTTGGTTAAACTGCTCCTTGCCTCGCATGTAGGCATGACCGAGACGCAGTTCAATGCGTCGGTAATGGATTGGCTGGCGAGTGCGAAACACCCAACTCGGGATGTGCCCTACCCACAGATGGCTTATCAGCCGATGCTTGAGTTGCTGAACTACCTTCGCGCCAACGATTTCGATGTCTATATCGTCTCAGGCGGCGGCATCGACTTTATGCGCGTATTTGCCGAATCGGTCTACGGAGTTCCGCCCGAGAATGTGGTCGGCTCGACCGCCCATGCGACGTACGAGATGCGCGACGGCATCCCGACTATCGTTAAGACCGGCGACTTGATCCAGATGAATGACAATGTAGAGAAGCCCGTGGCCATCTATCGCCACATTGGCCGTCGGCCGATCTTCGCAGCGGGTAATTCCGATGGCGATATGCAGATGCTCGAGTACACCACTATTGCTCGTAACAGCGAAGATACGACGCCACGACTCGGTATTTTAGTGCACCACGATGATGCGAAGCGTGAGTGGGCGTACGACCGTGTGTCCGCCATTGGCAAGTTAGACCAGGCGCTTGATGCTGCACCTCAATACGGCTGGCATGTGATCAGCATGGAGCAGGACTGGCGCCAAATTTTTCCTGCTGAAAAAAATTAGGTTGGTACAGTTTTAATTGTGCTCGACCAAGCTAGATCTCTGTGCTCGCCATGCAGTCTTTTTACCTTAAAGACAATGCCTTAGGGCGGGCAGAGAAGATTAGAAGAGGCGTACTCGAACCCGAGAAATTGCACTAGAGTTATCACAGCAATAACAAGTTAAGCGTTATTTTTTAATAAACCACTAAGGAGAGCAGTTAATGAAAAATTTAAAACTAGGTTGGAGTGCAGGTTTGCTTTGCGCCATGTTAACGGCGCCGGCTTTTGCTGCACAACCGATGGACGGTGTTAATGAAGGCACTGAAAAGCCAGCCGTGATGGCGGGTATGCACATGACGACCACTGCCACCATTGAGGCTATCGATTTAGATAATCGTGTGGTCACACTGCGCAATGAAGAGGGTGAGGTGACGCAGATGGCGGTGGGTGAAGAAGCTCGTAATTTGGATCAAGTAAAAGTCGGTGACCGAGTTACAGCTACTTACAATGTGGGTGTTGCCTTGGCGCTTAGCCCTGCGGATACCGCGAATAAACTGCGTGAGCGTGTAGAAACAGACACGCTTAGCCGTGCCGCGCTTGGCCAAAAGCCCGGCGGAACTATTCGTAAAACAGTTGAGGCCGAAGGCGTAGTACAGGCTATGGATGCGACAGCCCGCACGGTTACCTTACAAGGTGCTGAGCACACCATTAAGCTGGCGGTGGATGAGTCCATCGATATGTCCACTATCAAAGTGGGTGACCGAGTGGATGCGGTCTATCAAGAGTCGGTGGCTATCAAGGTCACCCCCGCATCTTAATCTGCTGATACATGCTCAATCACCCAGTGCGTAGCAAGTCACCGCCGCGTACTGGGTATTGCCTATCACATGGTTAAAATCGGAGTGTTGGCAGTGACGCTGTGGTGCAGGCGAATAAATTAAGCCACGAGCACAAGCTAAGCCATATTAACGAATCAGCCCTAGTGGGTGCTCAGCTGAGCATAACGCTGGGGCTGCCCTTAGTGTAAAAAATGCCTAAGTGGGTTGGAGATGCAGGTATGCACATAAAAAAACCATGGACTATGTTACTGGCCTTGTTGAGCTACGGCGCGAGCCAAGCAGCTTACTCGGCTGAAAGTGATAGCTGGCAATTTGAAGTAACCCCTTATTTGTTCGCCGCCGGTATCGACGGCACAGTAGGCGTGCGCGGCGTGACCAGTGATATAGATGCGTCTTTCAGTGACATAGTGGATGACCTAGATTTGGCCTTTATGGGCTTAATTACCGCCCGTAAAGGGCCTTGGACTTATGGCCTAGAAACTATCTACGTTAAGTTGTCAGATAAAGAGGCAAAAAGTGTCACTGGGCCTTTTGGTCAGGTAACGGTTAACGGTGCGCTAGATGTGACCAGTGAAATATCTATCACTCAGGGTTCGGTTGCTTATCGAGTACTGGACACCAGCACGGCCCTCGACATGATTTGGGCACTGCGCTACACCAAGTTAGACACCGAGGCCAATGTGGCCATTACCACCACACCTGGCATTGTCTTTCCTGGTGGTAGCAAAAGTGCCAGTGGTTCTGATGGTTGGACGGATGCGGTGATTGGTGTGCGAGTATTACAGCCGCTCAATGAACAATGGTCGTTATTGGGTTATGCAGATGTTGGCGGCGGCGGCTCTAATCTAACTTATCAATTTATGCTCGGTGCAAACTGGGAGTTTGCCAAAGATTTCACCGCCAAAGTCGGCTATCGCCAACTCTATTGGGACTACGAAAAAGATGGCACCGTATGGGACATGACCATGGGCGGACCGTACCTGGGATTGGGTATTAAGTTTTAATCATACGCAGCTCTTTCCCTACCGCCATATTAGAGGCTGATAAGATGCACAAAATTAAGCACGGTTTGATGGTTGCCATACTATTCGTGACTTCGCAGCAGGTGCTGGCGCAGGAAGTATTTATCTATCCCAGTAAAGAGCAGTCACCTGAGCTGCAAGAACAAGACCAGTTCGAGTGTTATAACTGGGCGAAGACCAACACGGGGTATGACCCAACCAACAACACGCCTGCAAGTAATGCCTCGGCGAATCAACATACGGGTGGGGTTGCCCGTGGTGCACTTGGCGGGGCTGCCATCGGTGCCATCGCCGGCGACAGTTCACAAGCCACCGCGCGTGGCGCCGCCACGGGAGCCCTCATTGGCGGAGTCAGGCAAGGCCGAGCTAATCAGCAAGGGCAAGCCGCGCAGGTAAACTCATCAACTGTGCATAAAAGTGACTACGACCGCGCCTACGCGGCGTGTCTTGAAGGTCGTGGTTATAGTGTGCAGTGAGTTACACGGTGTTAGCCCACTCTGTGTTCGCTCAGGTTTTTAGCGAGCGGCGCATGTTAATAGCAGGATTAAAGAGTTCAGCCATGGCTTTGAGCTATTTGAGTACATATGGTCTGGAGAAAGCCATGCCGCCTAAGCACACCATGAATTTGGCCAGTCGCGGGTTAACGTTTGGCTGGTGCATTATCTTACTCGGTGCACTGTTTCACCCTTCGGTGCAGGCAGCAACCGAAGCGGCTGAACGGCCCAAAATCGGCTTGGTGTTGAGCGGCGGCGGGGCGCGCGGCACGGCGCATGTCGGCGTGCTCAAAGTGCTCGAAAGTATGAATATCCCCATCGACTACATTGCCGGAACCAGCATGGGCTCTATTATCGGCGGGCTATACGCGTCTGGCATGCCGGTGGCGGAGATTGAAACCGCGCTCAAGACCATGGACTGGGATCATATTTTTAATGATGAACCGCCCCGTCAAGATCGCTCGTTTCGTCGCAAACGTGACGATGATCTGTACCTAATAAAAGCCAAGCCGGGTATTACCGATCAAGGCGAACTGAAATTTCCTACCGGCGCTATTCAAGGGCAAAAGTTCGATTTAGCGTTACGAGAGCTGACATTACCCATCTCGACCACGACCGATTTCGATCGTTTGTATATTCCTTTTCGTGCGGTGGCCTCCGATATTGAAACCGGCACTAAAGTGGTGCTCAGCTCAGGGGATCTTGCCACCGCCATGCGCGCCAGTATGTCGGTACCCGGTGCTTTCGCCGCCACTAAAATCGACGGTAAGCTCTTGGTCGATGGTGGTATAACCGACAACATACCCATAGATGTAGTGCGAGATATGGGGGCCGACATCGTGATTGCGGTCGATATTAGTAGCCCTTATATGCCGGCGGCGGATGTTAATAATCTATTTAAGATAACCTTACAGCTGACCTCGATTTTGACCCGCACCAATGCTGACCGCCAAATCGCCACCCTTACCGAACAAGACATCCTGATTGTTCCAAAGCTCGGTAATATTACCAGCAGTGATTTTTCGCGCTCCCAAGAGGCCATAGCCAAGGGCTTTGAAGCCACTAATGCGCACCGCGAGCAGCTAGCGCGTTTGTCTTTATCTGAGAGCCAGTATCATGACTATCTAGCAATGCGTAATGCTCGGCCCCCTAAAGGTATGCCAGTGGTAAACTTCATCCGCATCAAGAATGATTCCAAGGTGGCCGATGGCATGGTGCGTGACCGACTGCATCAACCTATTGGTGAGCCATTGGATCCATTATTGCTGCAACAGGATCTCAGCAATATTTATGGGTTGGAGCTATTCCAAACCGTGCAATACGACATTATCGAAGAGGATGATCAAACCGGACTGTTAGTAGATGCCCATGCACGCAGTTGGGGGCCTAACTATCTGCAGCTTGGTCTTGAGCTGTCCAGTGATGAACAGGGCGAGAATAGCTACAATCTGGGTCTTGCCTACTTACGCACCGGTATCAATGCGCTGAACGGTGAACTTAGGATAGGCTCTCAGCTGGGGGCTGAGCCACAGATTGCGGGCGAGTGGTATCAACCGCTAGATACACTATCGCGCTATTTCGTCGATACCAGTCTCAGTTATGGTACTTACAATATTAGTCTTTACGATGGCGGCCAAAACAACCTGGCTGATTATCGCGTTTACGATGCCCAAGCGGATCTTGCCTTAGGCCGAGAAATCAGTGTTTATAGCGAAGCGAGAGTGGGTTATCGCTACAATACCGGCAAGGTTGAGTTGCAGACCGGTTTGCCACAATTGCCAGAATTCAGTTTCAATACGGCTAAACTCTACGGGCGTCTTTCTTTCGACCGCCTCGATAATTACAATTTCCCCAATCAAGGTTGGCTAAGCGTCCTCGAATATATGAGTGCTCGCGAAGACTTGGGCAGTGATGCGGATTTTGATCAATTCACCCTTCGCGCCAGTAAGTTTGCCACCGTGGGTGACGGCCATGTGTTTGGTTTGGGCGGCCTACTCAATACCACGGTGAGCGGCACGGCTGACGTGCAAGATCGTTATCGCTTAGGTGGCTTCCTCAATCTGTCCGGCTTTACGGATAACTCACTGAGCGGCGAGCAGGCGGCAGTCGCGTCTGCGCTCTATTATCGTCGCTTTAAACCTACCCCCATATTGGACTGGTATATCGGGGGCTCGTTAGAATATGGCGGTGTTTGGGAGACCAAGCAAGATATAGGGAACGACGGCATTGCTGCAGGTAGCGTCTTTGTAGGCGCCGACACACCAGTAGGGCCCGTTTATCTTGGCGTTGGCCAAGCTGAGGGAGGTAACAATACTGTGTTTTTCTATTTAGGACGGCCTCTGTTCTATTAAGAGGTCTATGATAGGTCAGCCGTTTTTGAAGAATTAAATTCAGCGGTTTATCATTCCTAACAGGGCTATACCGGTGTTTTTTTCGCTTGATAAGGTAAACCGTTCTCATCGCATCTGTGTCTAAAAACACTTACACTGCGCTACGTTTTTTCGCTTCAGCTCTTTTCATTCGTAGGTTTACATGTCTTATCAATGCCCGCTTTGTCACCATGCTCTTACTACCCGAGAAGGTGGTCTTGAATGTGAAAATAACCATCAATTTGACCGCGCTAAAGAAGGCTATGTTAACTTGATGCCCGTGCAGCATAAACGCTCGAAGGAGCCGGGTGATAATGTCGACATGATGCAAGCACGACGCCGCTTTTTAGCGTCCGATCAGTATCATAAGCTGCGTGAAGCGGTGAGCGAGCTGTGTATAAAACACACAGCAAACACCCCCCGACAAATCTTAGACATTGGCTGTGGCGAAGGCTATTACACCGCTTATGTTGCCGAGAAACTGGCCGCGCTTTCCAGCTGTACCACTTGTTATGGCTTAGATATTTCCAAAGTGGCCATTCGCTATGCCGCCAAGCGCTACACCTCGCAACACATGCAGTTTTGTGTGGCCTCCAGCCAGCGCCTACCGTTTGCTGAGCACAGCTTAGACGCCGTAGTGCGCATTTATGCCCCTTGCGAAGCCTCCGAATTAGCGCGGGTATTAACCACAGCAGGCGTGATTATTACCGTCACCCCCGCCGCCCGTCATCTCTATCAGCTTAAAGCGCTGATTTACGATAACGTGCACCTGCACGACGAAGCCGCAGAAAGCATTCATGGTTTCGAGCTAGTAGAAGAAGCCAAGCTTAATTACGACATGACCTTAACCGGTGAACAAGCGGACGATTTATTACAAATGACGCCCTTAGCCTGGAAAGCCCAAGTCGAGCTGCGTACTCAACTACAAGCCGCCACTCAGCTCATGTTTGAGGCGGACTTTATGCTGCGGGTATATAAGAGAGTGGCTAATTAAACAAAACGGGGTGAAAGCCTCGTTTTGTTTAATGGCTAAAAATGCGTGCTTGTTAACTGTAAAGGTATGACTTTTATTTTAATTAGGGCAGGGCGGCTGGAGTGTTACTTTATTTTAAGTTGATGAGTGTTGGCTTCCTTTAAAAGAACGCGCTTAACATCACATTTATCTGTGAAGCTATTTATTTTAAGGATAGCTGTATCACAGAATAGCTAAGCAGGCCGAAGCAGATGCGTAACAACAAGATAAAGTCTGTAAATGAAACCTGTGCCAATCGATTTTTCGTAAAGAAATCACTATCTTGGCCATTTCTAACCCTATAAAGCTCATCGAGTGCCAGCTAGACGTTCGAACATTCCGTGGTCGTCATCGAATTTAGCCTAGAAAGCCAAGTTTTGGCTGAAAAAATCAGCGAATGCCTGCCGTCGACACCTTTGGTTGGAACACAGCAACCTTGGCCTAGAGCAGAAATCCTTTTGCAACCACTGGGCATGACACCGCTCACCTTTTAATATCCTTCATATAAAACAGGTATTTAATGTTAGAAAGCAGCCACAATCAGGTCCTCGTTGCCTTTTCTATTATTGTTGCTATTTTGGCATCTTACACCGCCCTTAATATGGCCAGCCGAGTATCCAGTACTTCTGGCAAAACGGCGATGTGGTGGCTGATTGGTGGCTCCTTTGCGATGGGGTTTGGCATTTGGTCGATGCATTTTATTGGCATGCTCGCCTTTAATCTGCCCATAGCGCTGGGCTATGACGTTCCCCTTACCTTAATTTCACTGTTAATTGCGATTGTGTCCTCAGCACTTGCCCTTTATTTAGTGTGCAAAGATACCCTGCCTACGGGACGGCTAGTGTCAGGGGGAACCCTGATGGGGCTGGGTATCGCTTGCATGCACTACACCGGCATGGAAGCCATGCTGATGACCCCGCGCATTATTTATGTGCCTTGGATATTTGTGCTGTCGATTGTGATTGCCATTGTTGCCTCCATAGCAGCCCTGTGGCTGGCCTTTCGTCTGCGCCAAGACTCTAAACGGACCACTTTTACCCGCATGGGAGCATCGCTGGTGATGGGGTGCGCCATTGTGGGCATGCATTATACCGGCATGGCTGCCTCTAAGTTTCCTTTAAACAGCTTTTGTAGTGCGGCCAACAGCGGAATTGATACTAAATGGCTGGCGATATTGGTGATTATTGTCAGCCTAGCGGTGTTTGCCATTGCGCTCATTATTTCGATGCTCGATGTGCGTACCGAACGTTTGTCCAATTCGCTCGATGAGGCCACTAATGAGCTGATTGAGTTGGCCTTACATGACAATTTAACACGCTTACCTAACCGTATTCTGTTGGGCGATCGCTTAGAGCAAGCGATACACAGGGCCGAGCGCAGCAATGGCGAGTTTGGGGTGCTCTTTATGGATTTAGATGGTTTTAAAGCCATCAACGACATGAACGGTCACCATGCGGGTGATCTGTTACTGAAGGAAGTCGCGCAGCGCTTGCTGAAAATCTCGCGAGAAGAAGACACGGTAGCAAGGCTGGGTGGAGATGAATTTGTGCTATTAATGGAGCCGGACTCTCCCGAAAATTCGGCATTATTGGCACAGCGCTTAATCGATACCATAGCGCAACCCTTCCACATCTCGGATACTCCTTTGCATATATCGGCCAGTGTCGGTATTGCGATTTATCCGCAGGATGGTAAGACCGAGCACGAGCTAATGGTGAACGCCGATGCGGCCATGTACCACGCTAAACAGCAGGGTCGCAATGGCTACCGCTTTTTTGAACATGCCATGAACGCCGATGTACAGCTGCAGATGCAGTTACAGCAAGACCTACGCCAAGCCATTGATAACAACGAACTGGTGTTGCATTACCAGCCCAAGTTTAAGGCTCCTAATGGGCCTATGATTGGACTTGAGGCCTTAATACGCTGGCAAAGCCCCGAGCATGGTTTTATGACCCCGGATCGCTTCTTACCGCAGGCAGAAAGCTCGGGTTTAATTGTTCCCATCGGTAACTGGGTTATTAATGAAGCTTGTCGACAAATGAAAGTGTGGAGTGATCAAGGGCATAACGATTGTAGTGTGGCGGTGAATCTGTCCGCAGTGCAACTGCAGCATATTAGCTTAGTGGAGGTGGTGGACACGGCGTTGGAGGTGCATGAGTTAACGCCCACCCAATTGGTGCTGGAAATTACCGAATCTACCGCCATGCACGATGCCGAGACTAGTCTCAAGGTGCTGAATAATCTGTCAGCCTTGGGCGTCTCTATTTCCATCGATGACTTTGGCACCGGTTACTCCAGTTTGCTCTATCTTAAGCAATTACCGGCCAATGAGCTGAAGATCGACCGTGGCTTTATTACTGAGCTGGCGCAGGGGAACGATGATGAAGCCATAGTGCAGGCGATCATTGCGCTGGGCAAAACATTGGGCATGAGGATAGTGGCGGAAGGTGTAGAAACATCAGAGCAGCAGTCGCTGCTAACCCAGTTAGGTTGCGATACCTTACAAGGCTACCTGTTAGGTAAGCCGGTACCGGCCGAGGTATTGTTCACCTCAGTTAAAGCGGAACTCGGTGAGGAATTAGCAGCGGAAAAAGCCGTCGCTCTTACGCCGATTATTCCGTAAAACCTCCCTCTAAGGCCGCTCCCTAAGCTTGCAGTTGAGCGCGGGGAGCGTTTTATACTTACGGCTTTAGATTGCCGTAGCAGCCTGTTTGCCCTTGCCGAAAACTGTAACCTTAATGGCACCTAGCCGATCATCACCCACAAATATCAATCGTTATAGGTGGCCGAAATTTTGTGAATACTGAGGTCGGCACCGTTAAACTCTTGTTCATCCGTTAAGCGGATCCCTACCAATAATTTGATGCTGCCGTAGACCAGCAGGCCGCCGCAAATGGCTATCGTAATTCCTGCCAGTGTACCGATCAATTGCGAGAAAAAGCTCACACCACCCATGCCGCCTAAGGCTTGCTGACCAAATATACCTGCAGCAATACCACCCCAAGCGCCACAAATTCCGTGTAGTGGCCACACACCTAGCACATCGTCAATTTGCCATTTGTTTTGTTGCAGGGTAAACATCCAGACGAACAAAGCGCCGGCAATCATGCCGACCACCAGTGCGCCAATCGGATGCATAAGATCGGATCCCGCACACACGGCCACCAAACCGGCCAAGGGGCCGTTATGTATAAAGCCGGGGTCATTCTTGCCCAGTAATAGGGCGGCGATAATACCGCCAACCATGGCCATCATGGAGTTGAGTGCGACCAGACCGGAAATCCCCTCCAGTGTCTGAGCCGACATCACATTAAAGCCGAACCAGCCAATAGACAAAATCCAAGCGCCTAACGCCAAAAAAGGAATGTTGGAGGGCGGAAAGGCCACCAGCTTACCGTTACGATAACGGCCCTTACGTACGCCCAGCAGTAAGATGGCCACTAGGGCAATCCAGCCGCCTACGCTATGAACGACAACCGAGCCGGCAAAGTCGTGAAAGGCGGCGCCAAAGGTCGCAGTTAACCAATCTTGCAGGCCAAAGTTATTGTTCCAAGCTATGCCTTCAAAAAAGGGATAAACCAGCGCCACCGACAAGGACGACGCGCATAAAATAGGCCAGAACTTAGCGCGCTCGGCAATACCACCGGAGACAATGGCAGGAATAGCGGCGGCAAAGGTCATTAAGAAGAAGAATTTAACCAGCTCGTAGCCCTTTCCGGCGGCCAACGTTTCGGCGTCTCGAAAAAAGGTGACGTCATAGGCGACCCAGTAGCCAACAAAAAAGTAGGCGAGGGCGGAAAAGCCAAAATCGGTCATGATTTTAGCCAAGGCATTCACCTGATTTTTATGGCGAACTGTGCCAACTTCTAAAAAGGCAAAACCGGCGTGCATGGCAAACACCATGACCGAGCCCATTAATAAAAATAGCGTGTTGGCACTTTGTGCCAAGGTATCTATGGCACTACTGATACTGTCCATGAATGCGTTCTCCTTTATGCCTTCATTAGGTGCGTGATTTGCACTGTTTTGGTGCTTAGCTTGATAGTCGCTGTTCAAAATGGTGCTTGGGCGAGTTGGCCAAGTAGCACTCAACACCTGCTAGCCGTGGGTTGAGAAGGATAAAAGCGGAATATTCTCCCCGCCATGCAGGCGCTTAGCCTTTATCAAGCGCATCGTAAGGAGAGAGTTGCATAAATAATGCCAAAAAATTTATAGGGGCTTATCGAGGGATGTTTTCGTTGATAGTGGTCAGTTCACTGCGAATTTCTGTGCGCGATGTTATGTTGGTGAATTACCAGCGCCGCCTAGCAGGGTTGCCAGCATCGCAACGTTACGAAAGCCTATTTTAAAAAAAGACGGTACCCGTTATCCCATTGAGTTGAGTGGGGGGCCATTGTGTGGCAGGGAGAGCCCGCCACACTCAATATTCTGACCGATATTTCCGATCGCAAAGCGGCTGAAGAAAAGATGTAGTATCTGGCTCATCATGACAGCCTCGCTGGCTTGCCCAACCGTTCAATGCTTCAAGAATGCCTTAAACAGGCGATAACTCTGGCTCAACGCATCGAGATACCTTTGGCAGTGTTGTTCATCGACTTAAATGGCTTTAAGCAGGTAAATGATACTTATGGTCACGAAGTAGGAGATTGCTTACTACAGCAAGTTAAGCTGCTGTTGAGAGATTCAGATACTTTGGCGCGTATGGGCGGAGATGAGTTTGTAGCGCTGCTGACGCAGGTGAAAGACGCTGAGGGCGTCAAGCAAAGTATGGCCTGCATTGAGGCGGCCATGGCGACACCTTTTCAGATCCAGCATCATACCTTGCACTGCTATGTGAGCCAGGGCGCGGCGCTGTATCCTGAAGATGGAATATCGGCTTTGATTTAAGAAACAGCGCACTTTTCTTCTAATAAATAAAACAAACCTACCGTGACGATAGGTTTGTTTTAATATTTTTAAATAACGATATTTTCTTGTGCGCCTTGTTCCCATTTAACAATATTGTCAAATGTAATCTTGGCTCTTCTTACCATGGCTTCCTCTGTGGCAAACCCTACGTGCGGAACAAGCACAGTATTGGGAGCCGCTAGGATAGGGTAATCTGTAGGAACTGGGGGCTCCATCTCCACTCTATCTAAACCAGCACCCGCTATGGTCCCATTGTGCAGTGCTTCTGCCAATGCATCATGGTCAACCACAGGGCCAATGGCGGTGTTGATTAAGAATGAACTAGTTTTCATCAATGCTAGCTTATCTTTATTAATTAAGTTTTTGGTTTCATCTGTGAGTGGTATATGAAGGCTGACAATGTCACTTTCTTTTAATACTTCATCTAGCGACTTATACTCTACACCTTTGTCTATTAGTTCTGTATTTACGCTTCGATTATAAGCAATGACATTACAGCCATAAGCCAAACCTAATTTAGCTACTGCGCTACCTATGTCTCCGGTACCTAATAAGCCTAAGGTTTTACCATTTAAATCAATCTGTCGGTAGCCATTTTTTGTACCTCCCTCTCTGGTTACAGCGTCTAAAGGTACAATATTACGTAATAGTGCAGTTATTAGCCCAAAAGTAAGTTCTGCTACAGAGTTTGTACTATAACCTGCGGCATTTGAGACTTTAATGCCTTTCTCTTTACATTTTCCTAAGTCGATATGGTTGTAACCGGTGAAGGCTATTGAAATATATTTTAATTTTTCTGCTGCATCGATCACTTCACTACTCAGTGCCGTATTAGCGAGCACTAAAACCTCTGCATCTTTAATCCTGACTTTAATAGTCTCATCATCTAATTTACCATCGTTATATACAACTAACTCATGGCCACTATCAGTTAAAGGTTTTGATATTATATTGAACTCTTCATCGCTAATACCTAGAGATTCTAATATTACAATTTTCATTTCTTTATCTTTCCTCAGATTGTCTATGTTTACACTTAATAATGCTGTTAATTTATTACCTAAGTATATCATTCTTCAGGATTTTTTAAAAATATCTCCATATGAGTATTATTTTCGACGTTACTACAGGTTATGGGGAGAGAGTCTCGGTTATAGAGCTAAATAAAACCACCCGTTTAGCGTTACGGTCATGTCTTATCTACGCTTAGCAGCAAGATGGCAACTAGACAATCCAGCCGCTTACGCAATGGACGACGATCGAGCCGGAAAGGTCGTGAAAGGCGGCGCCAAAGGTCGCAGTTAACGAGTAGTGCAAGCCAGAGTTATTGTTCCAGACTATGCCTTCAAAAAAGAGATAGACCAGCGCTCCCGACAAAGACGAAGCGTACAAAATAGGCCAGAACTTAGCGCGCTCGGCAATACCACTGATTAGGCGCGTGATTTGCGCTGTTTTAGTGCTTAGCTTGATATTCGCATAAGTAATGTCAAAAAATTTATAGAGGCTTATCGAGGTGGAGGCTTTGTAGCTAGGGAGCCGTGAGAATGACGACTTTATCCCTATGAAAATTCGCGAAAGTCGTAAAAAGTGGCAGAGGAGAGGAAGGAGTAAAATATGGTGGCCACTTTTACTTGACCACTACAGACTCAATATTTATTGGCGTTAGTTTTAATTTTTTATTCGCTTTATTTTTAGTGCCGCTCTGCTGATCAAGCGAGCGGCTACTTAGACTGATAAATACAGAAGGCTGTTTTCAGGTTTAAATAGTGGCGTGGCGTATTCGGGCTGACACCCATTCTGACACTAGCACGGTGGCCAGTATCATCATAAAGATCACGCTTACCTGACTCCACGCTAGGGTGTTGATAGATGCATTGAGTTGTAGGCCGATGCCGCCAGCTCCGACCATGCCCAACACGGTGGATTCACGGATGTTGATGTCCCAACGGTAAACACTGATCCCAGCAAAAGCAGGCATAACTTGGGGTAATACACCGTAGCTCATAACTTGTGCTTGGCTGGCACCGGTGGCACTGATTGCCTCTACCGGTGCTGGGTTTATCTCTTCAATGGCTTCATAAAGCAGTTTGCCAACAAAACCTATTGAGCGCAGGGCGATGGCAATAATACCCGCCAACACCCCCGGGCCTAGAATGGTCACCAGCAGCATGGCCCAAATTAATGAGTTGATAGAACGTGAGGCCACAATAATAACCAGTGCCACACTGCGAATGGCAGGATGCGGGCTGGTGTTGCGGGCCGCTAAAAAAGCTACTGGAAAGGCCATCGCCACCCCCAGTGCCGTGCCTAGGGTGGCGATATTAAGCGTGTCCCACATCGGTTGCCAGAGATGCTGTGCATAGCTCCACTCGGGTGGCAGCATGCGGCCAACCAAGTCGACACCTTGGCTACCTGCATCCTCCACAAACACCCACATGGTGTTGTCAGAAATTTGTTTCCAGCACAGTAAAAAAAGACAGACACCCGCCAGCCAAGCTACATAGCTCAGCCATTGGGCACGGGTGGTGCGCAGGCGCCAAGTAGGTACACTCTGCTTGGAGTTATCTACAAACATAACGATATCCTATTTATTGGGTCCAGCGACGCACATAGCTTGAGCCGTACTCAGACAGCAGCACAAACGCAATGATGATCAGTAAGATAGCGGCCGAGGTGTCGTACTCATAACGGCTGATGGAGGTGTTGAGGGTAGCGCCAATGCCTCCCGCCCCCACAATGCCGATGATCGCCGATTCACGGAAGTTAATATCTAGGCGGTACATTGAAAGCCCAATTAAGCGCGGCATCACTTGTGGCTGCACTGCTTGATTAATTATCTGCCACCAGCTTGCTCCGGTAGCGCGTATTGCCTCCACTTGGTGCCAGTCGAGATCTTCAATATCTTCAGCCAACAGTTTTGCGATAAAGCCAATGGTGGCAAAGGCGAGGGTTAACATTCCCGCCAAGGGCCCAAAGCCGAACATCACCACAAATAGAATCGCGATAATGATCTCTTGAAAGGTGCGCGACACCGTAATAATACTGCGGCAGAGATAGTAAACCGGCCAGGGTGAGATATTACGCGCAGCGCCCAGCCCAATGGGTACGGCCAGCGCCACGCCAATAACCGTGGCGGTGAGCGTCATGGATAAACTTTCGAGGATGCCCGCGTAAATGTCGCTAGAGCGGCTGGCGAAGTTTGGCTGAGCAAATGCCGCCAAAAAGTTAAGGCCGCGCCCCGCACCTTCAATAACCCGATCCCAGTTAACATCGACCGTTGACAGGGCAAGTACCAAATAGGCTGCTAGGCCCAAGGTTAATCCCCAGCGCCATTTAGCACTCTGGATGAGCGGCAACCGCCGCCAGTGGCCCATCTCTGCTAGCTGTTGACGATTCATATGGCTTCACCAGGCGTGAAAGATAACGGCCGCGATACCTGCTGGCCTGCGGTTTGCCTTTCTTTCGCCTCACCATTTACCTCGACATCCAGCTCTACATCCACTTCGCCATTTAATTGACTATCCCACTCTTCCTCCCCATAAATAGTGGTGAGCGCCTGTGCATCCAGCTCTTGTGGGGTGCCATCAAACACAATTTTACCGGCGCGCAGCCCAACAATTCGATCCGCAAATTGCTGCGCTAGGGCGACGTCGTGAATATTAATAATGGCCGCCAGCTTACGCTCGTTACAGAGCTCGCGGATCAGGCGCATGATCAGCCGTGATGTTTTAGGATCAAGGCTTGCGGTTGGTTCATCCACCAGTAATACGTTAGGTTGCTGGATCAGTGCTCGAGCAATACCTACGCGTTGGCGCTGACCCCCAGAAAGGGCGTCAGCACGTTTGTCTATGGCATGGGATAAACCCACCCGCTCCAATAACCGAAAGGCTTCGGTGATATCAGCTTGAGCATAACGGCGTAAAAAACTACGCCAGAACCCCACATAACCGAGACGGCCCGAGAGCACATTTTCCATTACCGTTAGGCGCTCCACCAAGGCATATTCTTGAAAAATCATGCCCATGGAGCGACGTGCTCTACGCAAGTTTCCACCCGAGAGGCGGGTTAGTTCGGTGTCCTCTAGGCGAATGCTGCCACTGGTGGGTTCTACCAAACGATTCACGCAGCGGATCAGGGTACTTTTACCTGCTCCAGAAGGACCGATCAGCGCCATCACCTGCCCCGGTGGCAGAGTTAGGTCTATTCCTACCAAGGCATGATCACCGGTGGGATAGCGCTTATTAACCTGAGAGAGGGTCAGCACAGCGTTGCTTCCTTTATTTAAACGTGAGAAAAGCGAGGCTCGATAAAGAGCCCCGTCAGCTTATAGGGCTTAGTCACATTGGTAAGTCACGTCGTTTGCTTCATCTATGGTACGGATCACCGCCCAGTGCTCCTTAAAGGTAATGGGGATAAATTGCGACTCACCCGAGTTGGCGAATTCATCCTTTAAGGCGCTGCCTTCCCAGTTATAGCTAAAAAAGGCATCTTGAACTTTTTTGGCAAGGTCTGGGTGCAGGTTGTAGACGTGCCCATAGCCGGTAGTGGGGAAGGTCTGAGATGTGTAGAGGATTTCATAGTCATCGGCATTGATCACATCGCGAGCGAGCATGCGGTTAGATACGGAATTGGCAATGGCAGCAGCTTCATAGTCTTTATTGATGACTCCCAAGATAGAGTTGTCATGGGAGCCGGAGAAAGCCGTTTCAAAGTCATTTTCTGGCACCAAACCAAACTCACTATTGAGCAGGGCAGAGGGCGCTTTAAAACCTGAGTTAGACGTGGGCGACGTGAAAGCCATACTGCGCCCTGCTAAGTCAGACATCTCCTTAATTCCACTGCCAGGGTAGGTGATAATCTCCATCTCGTAGCCAAAACTACCGTCCTCAGCGGCCATCATAGTGAACGGCACAAAACCGGCGCAGTTTACTGCAATAGGGTTAGATCCGGTGTTGAATCCAGCCACATGAAGACGGCCTGCGCGCATTGCCTCCAGTTGGGCAGCATTAGACTGCACTGGGAAAAACTGCACCCGCTTACCGGTCACCGACTCCATATGCTTGAGAAAATCAGCCCATACCTCGCCATATACCGCAGGGTCTTCTACTGGGGTATAAGAAAAGACCAAGGTGCTAGGGTTGATCCACTGCGACTCATCGGTTGGCAGATCCGCCACCAAGTCGCCATTGGTGTCAGTGAAGCGCGAAGATAGATTGGCACTGGCCGTCATGCTGATAGTGGCAAGGGTGCCGGCGATCGTGGCAGCCAACAAGGTACGAGATAAACGGGTATTCATCATGGAAACTCCAAAGCTTAGTAAAAGCTTAATAACGAGTGGGCAACTGCAGCAACCATGACGCTTATTTATGACAATACCGAGTCTGTGGGGTGACAAGCCTGTTAAGGGCACGCCTAACGTCAATTAGCTAGCATCACTGAGTGTCTAGATATCTTGGTAAGCATTGGCGGCATTTTAACATTGGCAGTATTCTAATCATGAAAATAACAATGTATTTTCAATAAACCATGAATTATATTCATAACATTACCTGATTACGTATGATCCTCAGCCATAATGCACCCTGTTTCGGTTTGTTTTTCTCACTGCCCCGTTGGCTTCAAGACCAAGGGTCTAGCACTTGTAGCAGCCAATTTATTCGGCTGGCCAGCTCCGCTGGCTGTTTGTGAGGTTTAAGAATAAAACCAAAACCGTGCCGAATAAATTGGCACCTACAAGAGATGAGACAGGCATGTCCCTGTAACTTATTGAATTTATTGATACTGAACTCACTGAACTCACTGAAACATGGCTGATCTTTGTGGGTAATCAGGTAACATTAAGCGCTAAAGACAGGAGTTAAGTGATGTTAGAGCGGTTTCATCTGGAAGTGCTGGCAGCCATAAAAGAGCAAGGCACCTTAACCCAAGCGGCGGAGTCGCTAAATTTGTCTCAGTCTGCATTGAGCCACAGCATCAAAAAATTAGAAGGCCAGATAAAAACTCCTGTTTGGCAAAAAGAAGGCAGAAGCTTACGTCTTACTCACGCAGGTGAACAAATCTTAACGCTGGCCAGTCGGGTATTACCGCAATTTAAACACACTGAGCTGCTATTGAGTCAGATAGTGAAAGGCGAAATGGGCTCACTGCGCATCGGCATGGAATGCCACCCTTGCTATCAATGGTTGTTAAGGGTGATTGAGCCTTATCTTGAAAAATGGCCAAACGTGGATATTGACGTGAAGCAGGAATTTCAGTTTGGCGGTCTTGGGGCGCTGCACAGCTACGAGATAGATATTCTGGTCACGCCTGATCCCTTATATAAACCTAATTTGACGTTTATACCGGTATTTGACTATGAACATAGGCTGGTCGTTGCATCATCTCACCCCCTTGCCATGCAAGACTCCATCATGCCCGAGCAGCTAAGTGAAGAGGTGTTATTTAGCTATCCGGTAGAGCCTGAGCGGTTGGATATTTACAGTCATTTTTTAAATCCTGCTAAGTGTACCGTCAAAAAACACAAGACCATCGAAACCACAGAAATCATGTTGCAAATGGTGGCAGCCGGCAGAGGTGTGTGTGCCTTGCCGGGCTGGCTCGTGGATGAGTTCGCTAAAACTATGGCCATTAAAAGCCTCCGCCTCGGTAAACAGGGCATTAAAAAACAGATTTTTGTGGGCATACGCAAAGGCGAAGAGCAGATTAATTACCTAAGTGATTTCATTGCTCAGGCTCAGCATGTTAGGTAATAACTCAGTTTTCTTTGCAACTCACACACTTCTGCAATCGTGGTTCATTGACCTTACGGATAGATGAAAGGGCTACTTGATCAGTAATACTCGCATCCACATCATGGCCGCGAAGGGGCGGTTTTCGCTTTACTGGCGGCGCCATCAACATCGCTCTCGTGCTGATATAGCTGCACGAGAGCGACTCCAAGCTGTGAAGGTGACATACCGTTTGCCTAAGAGAGCATAGGATTGGCGTTACTCATGACGTTTATTCATGCATTGATGAAATAATATCACTTTTGTTCATGCCATCATCCGCGTATAAATATAGCTATTCGCAGCTCTAGACATCCAGACTGCCAAAAATATCACAGTGGATTATTAATTAGCTATAAACCAAAACAGACTGTGCAGACTACTGGCCAGAGCAATCGGTAAGCCCAGCAACAGCCAGCACACCTACAGGTTTTATTGCCGGAAAAGGGATACCAAACATCATGAGCAACGACTTTAGCTTCGCTATCAACAGCATTAATTTCGACGAAAATTATCGTCCTTCAGATAACTCGCGCATTACTACTAACTTTGCCAACTTGGCCAGAGGCGAGAGTCGTCAACAAAATTTGCGCAACACCTTAGCGATGATCAACAATCGTTTCAACGCCCTAGCACACTGGGATAACCCCAAAGCTGATCGTTACTCTGTAGAGCTGGAGATCATTTCCGTTGATATGAAGGTACAGGGCAATGAGATTGCCTTTCCTAGCATTGAAATCTTGCAGACCTATATTGTTGATCACATCACCAAGCAACGTATTGCAGGCATTGTAGGCAATAACTTTTCCTCTTATGTGCGCGATTATGACTTTAGCGTGCGCTTGCTTGAGCACAATAAAGGCCAAGCTAAATTTAGTATTCCAGAGGATTTTGGTGATCTGCATGGCAAGCTTTTCCAATACTTTTTGAACTCAGATACTTACCAGCAAAACTTTAAGAAACTGCCGGTAATCTGCCTCAGTGTTTCAGATAATAAGACCTATCGTCAGACTGAAAATCAGCATCCTATCTTAGGTGTTGAATATCAGCCTAATGAGTCATCGTTAACTGAAACCTACTTTAAGAAAATGGGCTTTGAAGTGCGCTACTTTATGCCACCCCATTGCGCGGCACCATTGGCTTTTTACTTCTTTGGTGATTTGCTAAACGATTACAGCAACCTTGAGCTGATAGGCACCATCAGCACCATGGAATCGTTCCAACGAATTTATCGCCCAGAAATTTATAACGCGAACGCTACGGCCGGAAAAATCTATAAGCCAAACTTGAAGAATCTAGATCATTCAGTAACGCAAATTGTTTATGATCGAGAAGAGCGTAGCCAGTTAGCTGTGGCTCAAGGCAAATTTACGGAAGAAAACTTCATCAAGCCCTATCAAGCGATTCTTGAAGAATGGTCAGCTAGCTACGCTTCTTAAGTTCGGTCTTTATAATTAACGAAAATATAAACGGTACTTATTATGAAAAAATTATTACCTACATCAACGGCAGGCAGCTTACCTAAACCTCTATGGTTGGCTGAGCCGGAAAAAATTTGGTCACCTTGGCGTTTAGAAGGTGAAGAATTAATTGAAGGCAAGCAAGATGCACTGCGCGTGTGGCTGCAAGAGCAGCAGCACGCCGGCATTGATATCGTCAGTGACGGCGAGCAAACGCGCCAACACTTTGTCACGACTTTTATTGAACACCTGAATGGCGTGGATTTTGAGCAGCGCAAAACCGTAAAAATTCGTGACCGCTACGAGGCCAGCGTGCCTATGGTAGTGGGTCCGGTAAGCCGCCAAAAGCCAGTATTTGTGGAAGATGCTAAGTTTTTACGTTCGCAAACCAAACAGCCGATCAAGTGGGCGCTGCCCGGCCCCATGACCATGATCGATACTTTGTATGACGATTATTATAAAAGTCGCGAAGAGCTAGCCTGGGAGTTTGCCGCCATCCTCAACCAAGAAGCCAAAGAGTTAGAAGCGGCGGGTGTGGATATTATCCAGTTTGATGAGCCTTCATTTAACGTATTTTTTGATGAAGTAAACGACTGGGGCATTGCCGCATTAGAAAGAGCCATAGAAGGCCTTAAGTGCGAAACTGCCGTGCATATTTGCTATGGCTACGGCATTAAAGCTAATACCGATTGGAAAAAGACCCTGGGCTCAGAGTGGCGCCAGTACGAAGAAGTGTTCCCAAGACTGCAAAAGTCTAATATCGATATTATCTCATTAGAGTGTCAAAACTCCCATGTGCCTATCGAACTGTTAGAACTGATCCGTGGTAAAAAGATAATGCTGGGCGCCATCGATGTGGCTACCAATGTTATTGAAACCCCAGAAGAAGTGGCCGCTACCCTGCGCCGCGCCCTGCAGTTTGTGGATGCGGATAAGCTGTATCCTTCTACCAACTGCGGCATGGCACCTTTGTCTCGTGCCGTCGCCCGTGGCAAGCTACACGCCTTAAGTGCCGGCGCTGAGATAGTGCGCCAAGAGCTACTGAGCAAGTAATCAGCTGCAATTGAATGAGTACAGAGCAAAAAGCCGCTACCTAGGTAGCGGCTTTTTTATTGAGTACTAACATGTGCAGTGCGAATAAACGTAAAGGGTTCGCCTTTAAGAGGCGCAGCCAGAGTAATGCTAACCAAAATAAAGAAGTGACTTATTTAAGCAAGTCACAAACAGCTGCGCGCTTACTTAACCCACTCTTTATCATAAGAGTGGAGACAAAAAAAAAGGGTTAGCAGATATTAACCTGCTAACCCTTACTGTATATGGTGGCCCCTCCCAGACTCGAACTGGGGACCTAACGATTATGAGTCGTGTGCTCTAACCAACTGAGCTAAGGGGCCAAAAGTGGTGAGATTATAGGTAAAGCAGCTCTTGCTGTCTAGTCGACTGGGCGGATATCAGTTTGATTTTTAAGCAGTTGGTGCAATCTTTTGCAAAGAGGTTGAGCAAACGAAAATCAGGCAAAGAAAAAGGGCGCTGTTGCGCCCTTTTTGGTGTGGTATTCACATTTTTTAGTGCTGGCTCACTTACTCGTCGAGGAAGCTGCGCAGTACTTCTGAGCGGCTAGGGTGGCGTAATTTACGCAGCGCCTTAGCTTCAATTTGGCGAATACGCTCACGGGTTACGTCAAACTGCTTGCCCACTTCTTCCAGCGTATGATCGGTATTCATGTCGATACCGAAACGCATGCGCAAGACCTTAGCTTCACGGGCGGTAAGGCCAGAGAGCACGTCTTTAGTAGCATTACGTAGACTTTCGCTGGTGGCTTGATCTGCAGGCAACGACAAGGTGGTGTCTTCGATAAAATCACCCAAGTGCGAGTCTTCATCATCACCAATTGGCGTTTCCATGGAGATCGGCTCTTTGGCGATTTTCAGCACCTTGAGTACTTTGTCTTCTGGCATCATCATGCGGTGCGCCAGTTCTTCTGGCGTCGCTTCACGGCCCATTTCTTGCAGCATTTGGCGGGATACACGGTTGAGCTTGTTGATGGTCTCAATCATGTGCACCGGAATACGAATGGTGCGCGCTTGGTCAGCAATAGAGCGGGTGATGGCTTGGCGTATCCACCAAGTGGCGTAAGTTGAAAACTTGTAACCACGACGGTATTCAAACTTATCCACCGCTTTCATCAAGCCGATGTTGCCTTCCTGGATCAAGTCGAGGAACTGCAAACCACGGTTGGTGTATTTTTTGGCGATAGAGATAACCAGACGCAAGTTGGCTTCAACCATCTCTTTCTTGGCACGGCGAGCTTTGGCTTCACCTATGCTCATGCGACGGTTGATATCTTTAATCTGCAGTATGGTCAGATCCGCTTCTTCTTCTACGATTCTGAGCTTGCCAATCGAACGCAATACATCTTCGGCTACGTCATTTAAGCGCACAGCCCAGGCAGTTTTGCCGGCGGCCAGCAGAGTGTTAAACCACTCAGGATTACTTTCGTCTTTAGAAAAAGCCTGTACGAAAGTTTTCTTTGGCATCTTGCACTGTTCAACGCACAACTTAAGGATCAAGCGCTCTTGAACGCGTACGCGGACCATAGTGTCGCGCATGGCATTGACTAAGCGGTCAAACTGCTTAGGGATCAGGCGAAATTCACGGAAGATATACGCCAGTTCGGTAATTTCTTTCGCGGCTTCTGTGGAAGCTCGGCCTTTGGTGTCAATCACGCCACGCATAATTTCGTACTGCTCACGCAGCACCGCAAATTTTTCGCGGGCTAATTCAGGATCTGGGCCGGTATCTACTTCTTCCTCGTCCTCTTCATCCTCTTTATCTTCGTCGTCGTCTTCTTCTTTCTCTTTTTCGCTTAACTCAGAGCCAATGTGCGTGGCCATGGGGGCTGCAGGCTCGGTGGCGTCTGGGTCGAGAAAGCCGGTGATGATGTCGGTAAGTTTGATTTCACCGGCTTCAAAACGGTCGAATTGGTCTAACAAGGTGGTAATGGTGGCCGGGTATTCAGACACCGAGCTTTGTACCTGGTTAATGCCTTCTTCGATACGCTTGGCGATTTCAATTTCGCCTTCACGGGTCAATAGTTCAACCGTACCCATTTCGCGCATATACATACGCACAGGGTCGGTAGTACGACCAATTTCAGACTCTACAGAAGCCAGTGCTTGGGCGGCGGCTTCGGCGGCGTCTTCATCGGCCGAGGTTTCAGACATCATTAAGTCATCGGCATCGGGGGCGGTTTCTACCACCTGAATGCCCATGTCATTGATCATTTGAATAATATCTTCAATTTGATCCGAGTCGACAATGTCTTGAGGAAGATGATCGTTAACATCGGCATAAGTCAGGTAGCCCTGTTCTTTACCTTTGGCAACGAGAAGTTTAAGCTGTGACTGAGGGGTTGGCTCCATAGAACTCGTCCGATTTAGATAGTGCAAGAGGGTGTAAGCAATGAGGCACACTAGTACTTAAAGATACTTAATAGTGGCGCACAAATAGCCGATTATAACAAAACTTGACCAATGCTTTTTGCGTTGGTGTGCTTGCTAACACTCCAGCCTTGATGTTCGGTGAGTGTGTTGCAGCATTAATAGGGTCTAATTACCCATAAATGGCCGTGTTTCAGGCTTAAATATCTATATTGGGACACAAGTGCCCCTTTTCAATGTTCAGTTTCTTTCTGTTCAGTTTCTACCGGCTTTGCTTTCGCTGAGCAGTAGCATCAATTCTTGTTTTTCTGCAGTAGTTAGACCGCCTTGGCTGCTTTTTTGTTGCAGCGCTTCAATACGGGTCGCGAAATAATCTTCGATTAATACCGCAAACGTATCTTTTAATTCTTGTTCTATTTGATCTCCTGCAAATAACTCGTCGGCCATGGCCAAGCGGGCCAATGCAGGCGCTGAGCTGTGTCCACGCCAATGTTCGAGTAATTGCGCCGTGGTCATCAAGGGTTGGCCTTGTACTTGGGCCAACAGCATTTGCAGTAGATCTATGCCTGCTAACGGTAGCAAAGCCACCTCTTCGGTGTCTGCTGTTTGCAAACTCGCAGCGGCAGCCGGATATTGTAGCACAAGGGCAATCGCGCGGCGAATAGGGGTCAGCTTAATCTTTTTGCTCTTGGGGCGTGTAGGCGTGCTGGCAGGCTTAGTTTCTTGCTGCAGGCGGCTAAATAACTCGCGCACTCGACGCTCATTTTCGCCCCAATTCAGCTGGCGAGATAACTGGGTGATCAAGCCTTCACGACTAAAGCCTTCCGGTACTTTTAAAATAGCTTCCGCGGCTTGGTTAGCCAGTTCATGCTGGCCTGCATCGCCGGCCATGGCATCTTGGCCAAGCCGCTCAAACAAGAAGTCACCAAAGTTTTGCGCTTCATCTAACAGCTTACCAAAATCCTCGGCGCCTAATTGGCGCACTAAGCTGTCTGGGTCTTCTCCGTCTGGTAAAAACACAAACTTTAAGCTGCGGCCATCTTGTAACAAGGGTAGGGCATTTTCCAGTGCGCGCCAGGCGGCTTCGCGACCAGCGCGGTCACCGTCATAGCAACAGATCACTTCGCGCGTGGTGCGAAACAATAGCTGCAAATGTTCGGGCGTGGTGGCGGTGCCTAGGCTGGCTACGGCATAGTCGATGCCAAATTGCGCCAGTGCTACTACGTCCATGTAGCCTTCCACAATCAAGATGCGTTCTGGATTACGGTGGGCTTGGCGCACTTCATAGAGGCCGTACAGCTCTCGGCCTTTATGAAATACCGGCGTTTCCGGCGAGTTTAAATACTTAGGGGTACCATCGCCTAATACTCGACCACCAAAGCCGATCACTCGGCCGCGGCGGTCGTGAATGGGAAACATAATACGATCACGAAAACGGTCATAAACTCGGCCATTCTCGCTTTTTATCAGCATGCCGCCTTCAATGAGTTGGCCTTCAGCCTCGTTGTTACCGGAAAATTGGCGCTTTACCGCATCCCACTGTTCGGGCACGTAACCGATATTAAAGCTTTTCACTACTTCGCCACTCAGGCCGCGATTTTTAAGGTATTGAATAGCGGTTTGTGATTGGCGCAGCTGAGTTTGATAAAAACGACTGATGTCATTCAGCTGAGCGTATAAGTCTTGGCGTATGGCCTTGGCGGCGGCTTGTTGTTGTGGAGTTTGCGATGAATGGGCGTTTTCTCGCGGCACCGTGAGTCCATGCATGCCGGCCAGTTCGTCTATAGCATCGAGAAATTCGAGGCCATCGTATTCCATTAAAAAACCCAGCACAGTGCCGTGTGCGCCACAGCCAAAACAGTGATAAAACTGTTTTTCGTGACTAACGGTAAAGGAGGGGGATTTTTCATTATGGAAGGGGCAACAGGCTTGGTAGTTTTTGCCTGCTTTTTTCAGCTTAACCCGCTGATCGATAAGATCGACTATGTCGGTTCTGGCCAACAAGTCGTCGATAAAAGATTGGGGGATTCTGCCTGACATTATTCACCGGGGTAGCGAAAAAAACAAAGCCGTGCATCTAAAAGAAACACGGCCCGTTGGTAAGATAAAACGTAAACCCTTAAGCCAGTCTGGCTTTAATGCTCGCGCTTACCTTGCCCATATCTGCACGCCCCTGGATTTGCGGCTTTAACACCGCCATTACTTTGCCCATATCTTGCATGCCAGTAGCGCCGCTAGCGGCGATGGCATTGGTGAGCAAAGTTTCCAGTTCGTCTGCACTGAGAGGTTGCGGCAGGAATTCCTGCAGCACCACTATTTCTTGAAGCTCACCATCAGCTAACTCTTGACGTCCGGCCTGTTCATATTGAGTGGCGGCATCTTTGCGCTGTTTTACCATTTTGGTAACTATGGTGATGACATCGTCATCGTTCAAGATTTCGCGGCTGTCTATCTCTTTTTGATTGATCTCTGCCAGCAGCATTCTCAACGTACTAAGGCGCGCCTTATCTCTGGCACGCATAGCAGTCTTTTGCTGTTCAGACAGTTGGTCTTTTAAGGACATGAGATCAACAACTGTTAGTACAGGCGAATGCGACGTGCGTTTTCACGAGACAGCTTCTTAGCATGACGCTTAACAGCGGCAGCTTTAGCGCGCTTACGCACTGTAGTTGGCTTCTCGTATTGCTCACGACGACGCACTTCAGACAGGATACCGGCCTTTTCGCATGAACGCTTGAAGCGTCGCAGAGCTACGTCGAAGGGCTCGTTTTCACGTACTTTAATTACTGGCATGTGCCTCTCACCTCGGTTAACTGATTTTTTATTAAACCAGTCTGACTATAAAATGGTGCGAAATTCTACTCCGAAGCCTTACCTAAAGTAAAGTCCGAAGGCGGTCCGCTGGTTAAAAAACCACTAGAAGTGTAACATAAGCTCCTCTTGTTCAATAGTCCAGCGATAAGACCAACATGCGTGTATTAGGTATAGAAACCTCCTGTGATGAAACTGGCATTGCCATCTATGACGATAAGCTCGGCATTATGGCCCATCAACTCTATAGCCAAGTGGCGCTGCATGCGGACTATGGCGGTGTGGTGCCTGAGCTGGCTAGCCGCGACCACATTCGTAAAACCATTCCCTTAATTGAAGCCGCCCTTGCAGACGCGGGCTGCACCAAAGACGACATCGACGGCGTGGCCTTTACCGCCGGTCCCGGTTTAATGGGCGCTTTATTAGTGGGTGCCACTATTGGTCGTAGCTTAGCTTTTGCGTGGGGCAAGCCCGCCGTGGCCGTGCATCATATGGAAGGCCACTTGTTAGCACCCATGCTAGAAGAGCGCGCACCTGAGTTTCCATTTGTGGCGCTGTTGGTCTCTGGCGGTCATACCTTATTGGTACGAGTCGATGGCATTGGCCGTTACGAAATTTTAGGCGAATCCGTGGATGACGCGGCCGGTGAAGCCTTTGATAAAACCGCTAAATTAATGGATTTAGATTATCCGGGCGGACCACGGCTAGCTAAGCTGGCAGAGCAGGGCACACCGAAGCGCTTTGTTTTTCCGCGGCCGATGACTGCAAAGCCGGGCTTAGACTTTAGTTTTTCTGGTCTAAAAACTGCTACCGCGACCACCATTGCCGCAGAAATTGCCGCTGGTAATTACGACCAGCAAACCCGTGCCGACATTGCCCATGCTTTTCAGCAAGCGGTGGTAGATACCTTGGCTATTAAGTGCAAGCGTGCGCTGTTGCAGACGGGGCTGAATCGTTTGGTAGTGGCCGGTGGCGTGAGTGCTAATGTGTCGCTGCGTGAACAGTTAAGTGAGCTAATGGCCAGCCTGAATGGCGAAGCGTTTTATCCGCGCAATGAATATTGCACCGACAATGGCGCCATGATCGCTTTCGCCGGTTTGCAGCGCTTAAAAGCCGGCGACACAGAGCCGCTGGCAGTACGTGCACGGCCGCGCTGGCCATTGGATGAGTTAACTGCTGTTTAAAAACGCGCCGAGCGCCTGGCACCAAGCTAAACAAAAAACGCTAAAGACTAATGATTTCTCGCCACGGAATACACGGAAGAACACGGAAAAGTTAAGATAAAAACTAAGAGGAATTATTACTGGTTACGGCCTTATATATCATAATCCCTGGTCGTTTTTGATTTGTCTTTACGTCCGTGTATTCCGTGGCAAAAATAGGGTTGGTTGTTGGTTTTAAGCTAGGCGCTTGGTGCTTAGCGCTCGGCGCTGTTTTCTTCGTCTTTATCTTCCTTCTTAAATCGGTCGATAATGGGTTTTTCTTGGCGGTGATAGAGGCGGCTGATGTTGCCGTGGTGGCGCAAGATAATCAGGCAAGACAATAATGATACCGAGAGCGTGTATTCGGGCTTAATGAAATAGACATACAGTGGCGCCACTAAGGCGGTGAGCAAAGACGCCAGCGACGAATAGCCAAATAGGCCTAAACATACCAACCAGGTCAGCATCATCAGGCCGGCCATGTCCATGCCGAGCGGCAATAGGGTGCCCAGTGCGGTGGCGACGGCTTTACCGCCACGAAAGTGAAAAAACAGCGGAAACATATGGCCCAAGCAGGCGGCCATGCCAATAAAGGCCAAATACAGCGGGCCTATTTCTAAAAACCATCCTAAATAAACCGGCAGTGTGCCCTTCATAATATCCAGCAACAGCACCCACACTGCGGCGCTGCGATTACCGGTGCGTAACACATTGGTCGCACCCGGGTTGCCTGAGCCATGGCTACGGGGGTCGGGTAGGCGGTAGAGGCGCGAGATCAGCACGGCGCTGGAGATGGATCCCCCCAGGTAGGCGAGCACTATCATAAAGAAGATGAGGGCCGTCATTGCGGTTTATACCTCGGGATCAATCCGTTACTATGGCGAGCTTAAACCGAGTTAAGAATTAAGCAGCTAGAGTGCTGCGCGCTTGGCTCGATTCCGAATATTATTCAGCTTAACAGAAGATAGAGACGATGGATAAAGTGTTTGTAGAAGGCCTAGAAGTGCTCACTACGATAGGCGTTTATGAGTGGGAAAAGGGCATTAAACAGAAGCTGCGATTCGATCTGGAGATGGGCTTTAACAATGCGCCCGCGGCCAAAGATGACGACATTAATAAGGCGCTCGATTACGCGACTTTGTCACAAGCGGTGACCCAATTTGCCGAGCAGCATCAGTTTGAACTGATAGAAACCATGGCCGAGCGCGTAGCTGAGCTGATATTTGCCCGCTTTGCCGTGCAATTTGTCAGAGTGCGTCTCACTAAGCCTAACGCCGTGGTGAATGCTGCCGGTGTGGGGGTCGAGATTTTAAGAACGCGTAAAGTATAAAGGTGAGATAAGCGCAGTTTAGCGGTCATTAAATTGTCATCTGCGCTCATTAAGATGAAAGCGTTAACAGCTAAGAGAGTGAACAGATGGAAGTGCATGTAATTTTACTGGCGTTGATCCAAGGCTTTACAGAGTTTTTACCTATTTCTAGCTCTGCCCATTTGATTTTGCCCTCGGTATTATTGGGCTGGCAGGATCAGGGCATGGCCTTTGATGTGGCTGTGCATTTGGGCAGTTTGTTGGCGGTCTTGTATTACTTTCGTATCGAAGTGGTCAGTCTCACTCACGCTTGGGTGGGCTCGCTAGCAGGGCGAACGGCGACGGGGGAATCTCGCTTAGCTTGGTGCATTATTTTAGCCACCATTCCTGCCTGTATTATCGGGGTCTTGTTTGGTGGTTTCATCTCTGACTTCTTACGCTCCGGCTGGGTCATCGCCGTCACCACCATAGTGTTTGGCTTGTTGTTATGGTGGGCTGACAGGCGCGCGCAATATCTTAAAAGTGAATATCAAACTGGTTGGCGCGGCGCCTTTCTATTAGGTTGCGCGCAGGCGATAGCCCTAATTCCCGGCACATCACGCAGCGGCATTACCTTAACCGCCGGCTTAATGTTGGGCCTGACCCGCAGTGCCGCCGCGCGCTTTTCTTTTCTGATGTCGATCCCGATTATCTTCTTAGCGGGCAGCCACCAAGCCGTGGGTCTGTTAAGTGAAGGCGCCGTCATTCCCTGGTCGGTGATGGGCTTAGGCGTGCTGGTGTCTTTTATCAGTGCGTTGGCCTGTATTCACCTGTTCTTGGCCTTGATCAACCGCATTGGCGTACTGCCGTTTGTGCTGTACAGATTAGGCCTAGGCGCCGTGCTTATATGGGTGATGGCTGGCTAATTAGCTTACCTGATTACGTATGAACCTCAGCCATAATGCACCCTGTTTCGGTTTGTTCTTTGTAGCTGCCCCGTCTCTTTAATAAAGAGGACTTCGGCAGGCCAGCTCTGCTGGCTGTTACTGAGGTTTAGATTTAAACCAAAACACCAAACCGGGCCGAAGACCTCTTCGCCGAAGAGACGGGCCCCTACAAGGTCAAAATACCAAACTGAGCCTCATATTCTTTACCGAAGAGGTGGAACCTACCTGTAACCTATTGAATTCATTGTTGCTGAGTTCACTGAAACATGGCTGAGCTTTGTGGATAATCAGGTTAGCTTAAGCTAACCATTGCTGCAGTTGCACTAGCCGCGCTTGTTTAATGGCCTCGCCAATGGCGGGGCCTTTCAGTCCTTGGGCGACAAAGGGACCGGCAGTAATGGCTTGCAGCGCCTTAAACCAATGCCACAATTGCGCGCGCTGCGGATAGGGTTCTGCACTTGAGTCTAATACTGCGCTTGAATCGAATGCGATACTGGCTTGCCAATCCGCTTGAGCGCACAGCAGTAAGTGCGCAAAACGCTCGGGCCTGCGCCAGCTATCGGTTGCTTGGAATAACGCCAATATCTGTTCTGCATCATCTCGGTTTGGGTCTCGCAGTGCATGAATGCGTTGGTGCCAACGACTGCTTAATAGCGCCAACTCTTTATGCTCGGTGGGCACCTTGCTGCGTTCGCACAGAGCGGTGAGCGCAGCAACGTCCAGTTGCAAAGTGAGGGCGGCAAAGCGACAAGCTAACTCGGTGGTGAGCTGGGTGCCATGCCATAAGGCTTGCAGAGCATGAGCCTCGGTGGACGAAAATAGTTTTTCCAGTTCTGGGAACATGGCGTTAAGCGCATTACAGCTGCGTAATACTTCAAAAAACACCTGTGGCTGCTCACAGGCCAAGGCCTTTTCTGTTTCTTTCCATACCCGCTCTGGTGTCAGTGCGCTTAACTCGCCGCTGGCGGCAATTTGGCGCATTAGCGTTAATGTGTCATTGGCCACCCTAAAGCCTAAATGATGAAAACGGGCGGCAAAACGTGCCACGCGTAATACGCGTAACGGGTCTTCGCTAAAGGCATCGGATACATGACGCAAGGTGCGCGAATCAAGATCTGCTTGGCCGCCATAAGGATCGAAAAGCATGCCATTTTCATCTTGGGCGATGGCATTAATGGTCAGGTCACGGCGGCTTAAGTCTTCTTCTAGCGTGATATTTGGGCCAAAGTCACAGATAAAGCCGTTATAGCCGGAGCCGGATTTACGCTCGGTGCGCGCTAGCGCGTATTCATCTTTACTTTTGGGATGTAAAAATACCGGAAAATCCTTGCCTACTTGCTGGTAGCCCTGTTGTAACAGCTGCTCTGGCAGGGCGCCCACCACTACGTAATCGCGGTCAACCACGGGTAAGCCTAATAAGGCATCACGCACCGCGCCGCCGACTAAATAAATGTCCACTGTGTTCCCTTACGATGTTATTAATACTGTTCTAAGTAAAATAATGATCACTTTCAGATCTGATCTCTATTTTTCCGTGTCTATCGTAAACAGAGAGTTGCGATTCTCGTAATAAAGAAGCGTTGCAGATAAGGCTTTGCTCTGTTGAGTAAGAGCGAGATCCTGACGTGCGTCAGGAAGACGGCATAAAGATAAACACCGTTTTTTGTTGGCTTGGTACTCGGCGCTTTATTTTTCACCTCACACCTGAATTGATGCCGCATAAACTCTGGGCTGCTGCTGATAGGGCAAGTGTATCAAGTTGAGCTGATAGTGCCGAGCCTGCTCGACTGCCAACACAGTAGGGGCGCTCAAGGTGATAAGCGTAGGATTATAAGTACGCACCATTTTTAGGATCAGCTCTATGCTGCAACGGCTGGTGACTAACATCATACCAGGCGGATTGGACTGGCGGTGATGCCAACCTAATAGTTTATCGAGCGCATTATGGCGGCCCACATCTTCACTGGCATGCTGGATTTTACCCTGCATATTGGCAAAAAAAGCGGCGTGCAGAGCGCCACAGTCTCGATTTAATTTTTGCCAAGCAGGCAGTTGTGCGCGCAGGCCCATCAGCGCGTCGATATTGGGCAGTTCGCTGGCTGGTAAAGGCGGTAAGTTAGGGATAGCGGCTTCTAATGATTCGATACCACACAAGCCGCAACCGGTCCGGCCCGCCAGATTGCGCCTTTGCTCCTGCCACGGCTGATGGCAGCGATTAGCCAGCGTGACGTTAGCGATGATGGCGTTTTGTTGGCTAATAAATTCGAGGTCGTGAATATCTCTGTGGTGCAGAATGATGCCTTCGGTCAACAAAAAGCCAATGATAAAGGCTTCCAGCTGATAGGGGCTGACCATCATAACGGCGTGATTTAAACCATTAAGAGTAATGGCTAACGGGACTTCATTGGCGAGGGTATGCTCTGTGCCTGCCTGTGTGCGCACAGCTTGGCTGGGAGCCAAATTATCTAAGGTCGCATCGTCCATAGAGAGTCCTGTGGGAAAAGATGAGAGCAAATAAATGGCGGAAAGTAGTAGGAGTCGAACCTACCTAGGAGCGTCTAACACACCCAACTGGGTTTGAAGCCCAGCCGCACCACCGGATACGATTACTTTCCATTTTCTTATACATAAGCGACCAGCACTAACAATGCCCCCATCAGGCTAGCTTGTAAATAGCAGATTGTCGGGCCGGATCACATGTCTATCATGTAGTCGTCGGCTATAGCCAATTCGTTGAAAGAATTCGAGTATTTGCAGCGTTCTCTTACGACCCAGTGCCAATTGATCCCGTAGTTCGGCGGCTTTTATGCCCTGATCTTTCGGGCGTTGGCGCATTAGTTGTGCCAGCTGCTCAATATGCTGATGATGATAGAGTAAATCGGGCTGTACCTGATACAGCTTGCCCTGTTGTACCAGCTTACGGCCCAGTTGGCGGATTTCTTGTTCTGGTATGTCTAATAGGCTTGCCAACTCGCGCACCCAAGGCGGATCGTACTGGCCTTGATGAGATAACAGCAGGATTTGCTCCGCTAACTGCTGCTCTTGCTCACTGAAGCTCACTGTGTGCTCTGGCAAGTGATACCAAGCGCCTTGTAAATTAAGTCGCTGGGCTTGCACCAGCGTCTGTAAAGCACTCTGCCACAAAGAGATCGGCATGGCGGGAGCCGTCATGCGGCGCAACCTATCCGCTCCTATGCCTGGCTCATCTGGATAGCGCTGGTGAGCTAGCTTGAGCGTGTCTTCAATGTGGCTCAGTAGCGTTTCCCACTGCGATTTATCCATCATCACGGCCGACTGCTTATTGGTCGTAGGCGTTACCCAGAGTGCAGAGTCGGGAATGACCAGCTGCTCGACATCTCCGTGAATTAGGCGCTGTAAGTCTGGATAGGGAATGCCGTAAGGGGCTTGGCTGAGTAGAAGAAGCAGCTGCTGGTCAGTTAGATAATTAGCTATGCTCGCCAGCCAGCTCAAGCGCGCGGGAGTACGGCGCTTTCGGTCTGGGCCATTGGCATCCAGTACCCAGCCGCCGCCAAGAGTTTGCTTGGCTTGGGCGTTGCGAATAATAAAACGGTCGCCGGGCATGGCACATTGCGGGCTATCAAACACCAGTTGCGCATAAGCTTGCTCACCTGCTTGCAGGGTTTCCTTGCTGAGCGGTACCACATGCGCCATTACATGGGCCGCCCCCATATGCACATGTACCGGCATCCAAGTGATGATGGGCTGCGTAAGATTATTAAGCAGCTGTAATTGCACATCGATGCGGATTGACGGCGTAAAGCAGCGCTCATCGGCGAGCCAGTCGCCGCGCTCTATGGCTTCTTTAGGCATGTTGGCAATGTTTAAGGCGCAGCGCTGGCCCGCATAAGCGTTGGTGCTAGGTAAGTTTTGTGCATGAATACTGCGCACTCTTATGGGCGTGTTGGCAGGCATCAAGCGCAGCTTAATATCACTGCTCTGCAAATTGAATGCGCCACCGTGTACCGTACCGGTGACCACAGTGCCTTGGCCGCTTAAGGTAAAAGCGCGGTCGATGGCGAGGCGAAACAAACCACTACGATTCGCGAATTTTTGCTGCTGGGCTTGCTGTTGTAAAAAATCCCTTAAAGCAGGGATGCCACCACCGGATAAACTATCGACTAAAAATCGCGGCGCAGTGTTTAAAAAGGTATTAGCCAATGCTTGGCTTAGTTGCGCCTGAGTTTGCGCCAATTGCTCGGGCTGAGCCTTATCTTGTTTGGTAATGACAACACAACCTTGAGTGAGGCCGAGTAACGATAAAATAGCGATATGCTCAAGGGTTTGCGGCATGATGCCGTCATCTGCCGCCACCACCAACATGGCATAATCAATGCCGGTAGCGCCCGCCACCATGGTATGAATTAAGCCTTCGTGACCCGGCACATCCACAAAGCCTAAGGTGATATTTTGTTCAAGCTGTTGATAGGCATAGCCCAAACTAATGGTAATGCCTCGCTCTTGCTCGTCTTTTAAACGGTCGGTATTCACGCCGGTGAGCGCGCGCACCAGTGCCGTTTTACCGTGATCGATATGCCCCGCAGTGCCAATAATCATAACCGCGCCTCACTCCAGGTAACTTTAAGCAGCTCTGCTTGCGCCTCACTTAAACAGCGACAGTCCAGATACAAGGCGTTTTTATGGATGCGGCCAATAATAGGCTGGGCTTGAGTGCGCAACCCGCGCTCAAGCCTCATTATTTGGCGATTGGCTTTGTCCAAGCCTTGATACTGCACTACTAAGCCGAAGCTCGGCAGCGATTCAATCGGCATGGCACCGCTGCCAATCTGGCTCAGCATAGGCTCGCAGTTGACCAAATAATCGCTACCCACTGCGTGCTGTAAACTCGCTTGCAAGCTTTGTGCTTGTTGTTGTATGTCAGACTGAGCGCGCGTCAGCAGACGTAGCGTGGTTAAGCGCTCGGGTAATAACTCTGGGCTGCGATATAAAGACAATACCGACTCCAGTGCCGCCATGGTGAGTTTGCCGACTCTCAGCGCGCGCTTTAGCGGGTGCTTCTTAATAATATCGACTAGTGACTTTCGCCCGACGATAAAACCCGCTTGTGGTCCGCCCAATAGCTTATCGCCACTAAATGTCACCAGATCTGCGCCTGCTTGTATGGTTTCTTTTACCGTAGGTTCATGAGGCAAGCCCCACTGGGCTAAATCCACTAAGGTGCCGCTGCCTAAATCTACCGTCACCGGGATCTGATGTTGCTGGCCAAGTTTAACTAACTCAGTCAGCGCCGTTTCCTTGGTAAAGCCCACCACCGCGTAATTGCTGCAATGCACCTTCATCAACATGGCGGTTTGCTCAGAAATGGCGCGCTCGTAGTCGGCATAATGGGTGCGGTTAGTGGTGCCCACTTCCACCAGCTTACTGCCGGCGCTGCTCATAATATCCGGGATTCGAAATGAGCCACCAATTTCTACCAACTCGCCGCGGGACACGATCACTTCTTTGGTTGAGGCCAAGGCGTTAAGCATCAGTAGCACTGCGGCGGCGTTGTTATTCACCACGGTGGCGGCCTCGGCGCCGGTCAGCTCGCAGATTAAGCTTTCAATTAAACTGTCTCGATCACCACGCTTGCCGGTTTCTAAATCAAATTCCAGATTGGTGGGCTGGGTCAGCACCTGAGTGACGGCCTCTACGGCGCAGTCGGGTAATAAGGCGCGGCCCAAGTTAGTGTGCAACACGGTGCCGGTGAGGTTAATCACGGTTTTGAGCTTAGAGGTGGTTAAGGCGCTAAGCCGCTCTATGAGCTGGGCGATTATGTGAGTAGGTTCCACTTCCGGCAGAGTCAGCTGCTGCTCAAGAACCTGAGTGCGCAGCTCGGCCAACAGCAAGCGCAGTTGCTGCGTTACCAGTGTTAGCCCGTGCTGAGTGATAGTCGCGGCTAATTCAGGCCGATGCAGTACTTTATCCAAGGCCGGCAAATCTGCCGGTTGGGCCAAGGGTTGAATGACGCAAGGTTCAGAAGAAGCGGGTAGGTTCATTATTGCTCCGCCAGTTGCCATAAATAAGGATTGTTATTGGCACGATAAAAGTTCGCTTCGCCCATTAAAATATCCAGCGGAAGACTGGCTAGATCATCGGCGAAAGCCTCGGCAAACTGCTCTTTATCAAGATAGAAAATCTTGCGGTAATGCTGGCAATGATCGCAAGACTCGGCCTTGATACCGGCACTGCCTTCCTCCAGGGAGTGATAAGCCAGCTTTTTGGTATCTTCACAGTGGGTGCAGGTCACGCGCACTATGTGCCATTGGCTCGAGCATAACGAGCAGGTGGCATAACGGATTTGCTCTTTAGGCCCGCCCAACATCACTGTGCTAGACACCGGCTGGTTGCCACAGCAAGGGCATAGGCCAAAAGGCGTATTGGCAGGAATTTTCTGGCTCTCGAGCCCTGCGACTAATTGGCTCCAGTACACTTGTAAACCGGCCATAATAAAAGGTGCACGGGCGGCATCGATTCTTTCTAGCGCTTGATTGAGCAAGTCATCGGCCTGTTGCTCAATAAGTTCAGGCTGATTATTAATATCATCTGCCAATTGCACTAAATTGTTGCGTACCGCATCGGTTAGGGGGTTGGAATGAGTAGTTTGTTGCAACAGCTGCTCGAGAATGGCGCTTAGCATAGCGCGCCAAGTGGCATCTCGCTTTATGCTGCTAGCGCTAAAAGGTGGCATGCCATGGGCCTGTGCTTGGGCAAGTTGAGTTTCGTCGAGGGCGGCGAGAGTCCAGTCTTGGGCAAAGACCTGTTGCTGGGCGTCTGCCAGTTGAGCAATCAAGAGCAGATAATCCTCAATCGGATTATCGATGGCGATATCTCGCAACCGCTGCGCGCGGATGCTAAAGGTGTCCGCCACGGGAGTAATAAGGCGCACTATGCTGGTGCGATCTAGGGTCTCTATTTCGCCACGGGTAAGAATTCGCTGCATGGGCACTCCTTGAGTGAAATCGGCGCTTGTCTGTATAAGAACTAAATAAAAGCCGTCAAACGAAGGGTATCATTTGACGGCGGGTGAGGCGTCCACATTGCGGACTCATTCGCTTACTTTAGTGACGAGTCTCGCATTTTCTTGCGATACCACTTGCGGTGATGCTTCCACGCCCAGCCCGGTGTGACAGTGCCGCGGGTCATGGCGCGCACCGAACCCTTCACCCAAATGCCCGCGTAAGCGTGCACGATAATGGCGCAAACCAGCACCAAGGCAAACAGCGCATGCAGCATGGATGCCCAACGGATCAGCTCCACCGGAAAGGTGAAATAGGTCCGCCACATCAGCACGCCCGAGACCAACAAGCCCAACATCAGCACGATTAACACCCAAAATAGTACCTTTTGGCCACCGTTATAACGGCCGGCTTCCGGCACGCCTTCTTCTTGATGTGAGATAACCTTAGGCACGGCTTTCAACCAAGCTCGGTCGTCCGCCGTCATGCGGTTGTCTCGCCACAGCTGCAGCGCAAAACTGAAGAAGCTGACAAACATCACCACCCCAATAAAGGGGTGCAATATTCGTGTCCAAGTGCCGCCTCCTAATAGGTTGCTTAGCCAGAACAAGGCCGGATGAAATAATGCCAAGCCAGAAATGGCCAACAGTACGAAGCTCAGCGCAATCAGCCAGTGATTAAGTCGCTGATTGGCCGTGTAACGTACAATTTCCTTATCCTCGTTGATCATTTCTTTCCTCCTCGGCCGTTTTTTCGGCTGCCAGTTCTGCAGCCTGCAGCGCTACCAGCTCTGCCGCATGTTTGGCGGCCAGCTCATCAGCTTTCGTCACCTCAGAAGGGCGATTGCGGATATAGTGCGCAGCACCCACCAGCGCGGTTAACACCATGGCCGCCACCCCAATTGGTTTGGCCGGCCCCTTCCACAGCGACACAATGGCGCTGATTTTAGGCGCTTTTGGCAAACCACTGTAGAGCTGGGGTTTATCCGCGTGATGTAAGACATACATCACATGAGTGCCGCCTACGCCGTCGGGATCGTACAAGCCCGCATTGTCATAACCGCGAGACTTGAGATCTCTAATACGCTCGTCGGCGTGATGCTTCATATCATCCTTGGAGCCAAACGAAATGGCACCTGTGGGACAAATCTTCACACAAGCCGGTTCTTGGCCTACCTCAACGCGGTCCACGCACAAGTTGCACTTGTAGGCTTTTTTGTCGGTTTTAGAAATACGTGGCACATCAAACGGACAACCGGTTACACAGTAACCACAGCCGATACAGCTGTCTTGGTTGAAGTCCACTATGCCGTTGGCATGCTGCACTATGGCACCGGGAGAGGGGCAGGCAGTTAAGCAACCCGGCTCTTCGCAGTGCATGCAGCCATCTTTTCGGATTAACCATTCCAGATCGCCGTCGTCTTTTTCATATTCAGAAAAGCGCATTACGGTCCAGCTGTTCTCGGTCATATCGGCGGGGTTGTCGTACACGCCCACGTTATGCCCGACCTCGTCTCGCAGGTCGTTCCACTCCATGCATGCCACCTGACAGGCCTTGCAACCTATGCATTGCGACACATCAATAAGCTTGGCCACGCCCCCGCCTTGCACGGGGGAATTACGAACGCTGGGTGAAGGTGTGGTGGTCGCCGAGCGACGTTTAATATCCATTCCTTGTGAAGCCATGACTTCCTCCTACACCTTTTCTACGTTGACGAGAAAGGACTTAAACTCAGGTGTTTGTGAGTTAGCGTCCCCGACCGAGGGCGTGAGCGTATTGGCCAAAAAGCCAGGTTTAGTCACGCCGACAAAGCCCCAGTGAATGGGAATGCCGATGTGATGTACCCGCTTGCCGTCTATGTCCATGCCACGAATGCGCTTGGTGACCACCGCCTTGGCTTTAATGTAGCCACGGTTGGATGACACTTTCACCACATCCCCTTGGTTGATGCCCAGCTCACCTGCCAGCTCGGCGCCAATTTCCACAAACTGCTCTGGCTGAATAACGGCGTTCAGCAGTACGTTCTTACTCCAGTAGTGGAAATGCTCGGTTAAGCGATAAGTGGTGCCCACATAGGGGAATTGCTCCACTTTACCCATCTCGGCCCGGTCAGCATCAAACAGGCGCGCGGCTGGGTTATTGGTCGCTCGTGCGTTGTCTTTAAATAAAGGGTTATAACCGAGCGGCGTTTCAAAAGGCTCGTAATGGGTAGGAAAGGGACCTTCGGCCATGTTGCCCTTGGCAAAAAAGCGTGCCACGCCTTCGGGGTTCATGATAAAGGGACCCATGCCATCGGTGGGTGGCTCATTGGCTTTAAAGTCTGGCACATCCGCGCCGGTCCATTTGCTACCATTCCAGTGCACCAGCGAACGGCTTGGATCGAAGGGTTTGCCTTCGATATCGCAGGAAGCTCGGTTATAGAGCACGCGGCGGTTAGCCGGCCATGCCCAAGCCCAGTTTAGCGTCTGACCAATACCGGTGGGGTCGCTGCTGTCGCGGCGCGCCATCATATTGCCTTCTTCGGTCCAAGAGCCCGAGTAAATCCAGCAGCCACCTAAAGTGGAGCCGTCATCACGCATTTCGCCAAAGCCTGATAACTGCTCGCCGGCCTTGCGAATCACCTTGCCTTCACCGTCTGTTAAGTCAGTTAAGGCACGGCCGTTCAGCTCTTTTGCCAACTCTTCGGCCGTGGGCTCGTAGGGATTAGCATAGGGCCAAGACAGCTGAGTAATAGGCTCGGCAAAGGTGCCGCCCTCGGTTTCGTAGAGCTTGCGAATATGCTGATACAGAGTGGCCATGATCTCGATATCGGTCTTGGCTTCTCCTGGTGGCTCGGCGGCTTTCCAGTGCCATTGTAGCCAACGGCCCGAGTTAACTAGGGTGCCGGCTTCTTCGGCAAAGCAAGAGGTCGGTAAGCGATATACTTCAGTTTGAATATCCTTCGAGTTCACATCATTGGACTCGCCCATGTTGCGCCAAAACTCGGAAGTTTCGGTCACTAAAGGATCCATGATCACCATGAACTTCAGCTGAGATAATGATTTGATCATCTTGGCTTTGTTCGGTGCCGCTGCTAGCGGGTTAAAACCCTGACAGATATAACCGTTCATCTTGCCTTGGTTCATTAACTCATAAACTTGCAGCATGTCGTAGGGTTTATCCAACTTTGGCAGCAGGTCGAAAGCGAAGTTATTTTCTGCTTGTGCATGATCGCCCCACCAAGCTTTGGCCAGGCTGACATGGAACTTTTTATAGTTTTGCCAATAGCTCAGCTGATTTTGGCGCAGCGGTTTTTGGGTACGCTTGGCAATGTAGCCATCAAAGTCTTGCTCGGCTTCATTTGGCAGCGTCATATAGCCTGGCAGCAGGTTGGTCATTAGCCCTAAATCCGTTAAGCCTTGGATATTAGAGTGACCGCGCAGCGCGTTCATGCCACCACCGGCTATGCCTATGTTACCTAGCAATAGCTGCATCATGGCGCCGGTGCGAATAATCTGCGAACCAATGGAGTGCTGAGTCCAACCCAATGCATAGAGAATAGTGCCCGCGCGATCGGGGGTATGAGTGGAAGCCAGTAGTTCACATATCTGATTAAATTTAGGAACAGGCGTACCACAAACTCGCGCCACCATTTCTGGCGTATAACGCTGATAATGTTGCTTTAACAGCTGATACACAGAGCGCGGATGCTGCAAGCTAGGATCGGCAATGACCTCACCTTGCTCATCCAGTTGGTAATCCCAGCTGGATTTATCGTAATGGCTGGTGTCTTCGTTATAGCCGGAGAAAATGCCATCTTCGAAGTCGAAGTCTTCATGCACCAAAAACGATAGATCTGTGTAGTTTTTAACGTACTCGTGCTGGATCTGGTTGGTATCAAGCAGATACTTGATAACCCCGCCTAAAAAGACTATATCGGTACCGGTACGGATCGGCGCATACACATCTGCCACAGAAGCGGAGCGGTTAAAGCGCGGATCGACCACGATCAGTTTGGCATTATTATGTGCCTTAGCTTCGGTTACCCATTTAAAACCACAAGGGTGCGCCTCGGCAGCGTTGCCGCCCATAATAAGAATAACGTCGGCATTTTTAATATCGACCCAATGATTCGTCATAGCGCCACGGCCAAATGTTGGGGCAAGACCTGCCACCGTAGGACCGTGTCAAACGCGTGCTTGGTTATCGAATGCCAATATTCCTAAGGGACGTATCACTTTATGGGTGATGTAACCCACTTCGTTACTACTGGCAGATGCGGCCAGCATACCGGTGGTAAGCCAGCGGTTAACGGTTTTGCCATCGTCGGTTTGTTGAACGAAGTTCGCATCGCGATCTTCCTTCATTAATTTTGCGATGCCGCTATAGGCTTGCTCCCAAGAAATACGCTGCCAAGTATCTGAGCCGGGGGCGCGATATTCAGGAAAGGTCAGGCGGTTAGGGCTGTGAATAAAGTCCACCAGGCCCGCACCTTTTGGGCACAAGGTGCCGCGGTTAACCGGATGATCGTGATCGCCTTCGATGTGCATCACACTCGGTTTAGCGTTCTTGGCGCCGTCCCCCATGCTGTACACCAAAATTCCGCAAGCAACAGAGCAGTAGGGGCAAGTGCTGCGAGTTTCGGTGGCGCGCAATAGCTTATATTGTCGCGCCGCCGCAAGAGCCGGTGTGGGCGCCATACCTAACACCGCCATGCTCGACGTTGCTAGGGTGGCACCTGTTATCTTAAAAAAATCGCGTCGGCTGATATTGCTCATGACGCTCTCCTTATGACACAGAGTTGCAATGATAGGGGTCTATTGACCCTCATTATTATGCGATACAGGTCAGCGCGTAGCATTGATCTCTATCGCGTGTTAATTCATCGTTGTGAGTAATATGAATCCCATCAGGCTAACCGTCAGCCTAGTTCAGTACCTCACGCTTCGCTATTAGACCATAGTCACTAAACCATAATAACAGCATGGAAATATCCGCCTAGCGAGGGCTGCTTTGGCTGATAATTACGCTACGCGTCCCCTTGGCCGAGCGAGAGCAAGCTGGCATTGCCGCCAATGGCGGTGGTGTTATTGGTGATGGTTTTCTCGGTAATAAAGCGGGCCAGATAATGAGGGCCGCCGGCTTTAGGGCCGGTGCCAGACAAGCCTTGCCCACCAAAAGGTTGCACGCCGACCATGGCGCCGATTTGATCGCGATTAATGTAGATATTGCCCACATTGGCGCGCTGCGCGATATGCTCGGCAAACGACTCGTTACGGCTGTGAATACCGAGCGTTAGGCCAAAACCGCTGGCATTAATGTCGTCTATCACCTGTTCAAGCTCCGCGGCCTTAAAGCGCACCACGTGCAAGATGGGGCCAAAGTGCTCTTCATTGAGCTCCTTAATGCTATTAATGGTCAGCGCCGTGGGTGGGATGTAATGGCCTGACTGGGCATGGTCGGGCAGGCTGGTTTGGGCAAGCACTGTGTTGCCGGCCGCCTGCATCTGATTCAGGTGCTCGGTGAGCTTAGCTTGCGCTTGGGCGTCGATGACCGGTCCCACATCCGTAGACCACAAAGCTGGGTCGCCGATGCTGAGCTCCGCCATGGCGCCACTTAATAGCGCTAATACGCGCTCGGCGATATCGGTTTGTAAATACAATACCCGCAACGCCGAGCAACGCTGGCCGGCACTTTGAAAGGCGGCGCGTACCACGTCGCGCACCACTTGCTCGGGCAGAGCGGTGGAGTCCACAATCATGGCATTTTGGCCGCCGGTTTCGGCAATCAAAGGAATAATGGCAGCATTTTGTGCGGCTAATGAGTGCTCGGCTAAGGTGCGCTGGGCCAAAGTAAGATTGATATGGTGAGCGGTGGTGGTGGAGCCGGTAAAGCAAACACCGGCAATCCGCGGGTCTGAGGTCAACGCTTGGCCTACAGTGGCGCCACTGCCCGGTAATAGTTGTAACACGGCCGGTGGAATACCCGCCTGATGGGCAAGCTGAGTGGCCAAGTGAGCAATTAAGCAGCTTTGCTCGGCGGGTTTGGCGATCACCGTATTGCCGGTGACTAAGGCGGCGCTGATTTGGCCTAAAAAGATGGCCAGCGGAAAGTTCCACGGGCTAATACAGACAAACACGCCACGGCCTTGAGTCTGTAAAGTATTGCGCTCACCCGTATAACCGGGCAGTAAGGTGGTGGTCATTAAACGGCGCGCCTGATTGGCGTAGTAGCGGCAAAAGTCTACTGCTTCTCGTACTTCGTCTATGCCATCTTGTAATAGTTTGCCCGCTTCACGGGTGCACAGTGAAATAAGCTCTGCCCTGTGATCTTCTAACAAATCTGCCAAACGCTCGATCATTTGTGCGCGCTGTTCCACTGGCGTATCGCGCCAATCCGTAAAGGCCGCCCGCGCGCAGGTAATGGCAAGCTCTGCCTGCGCCTCGCTTGCCATCTGCACCTGACCCACCACTTGCTGAGTATCCTGCGGGCTGAGCACGGCCTGTAAAGTGGGGGCTGGCACTACTGCCGGTGCTGATTTAGGTGCTGATTTAGGTGTAAGTGCTTTGTGGTCTGCTAACGGGCAGGCGGCCAGTAACGGCGCTGCTTGCCACTCTTTGTCTGCTAGCTGTTCCAGTGCATCAAACAAGGGCTGGCGCTGGCTGGCAATATTGAGATTGATACCTTGGGAATTCACGCGGTCAGCAAAAATGGCCAAGGGCAGCGGGATTTTCTCATTGGCTAAGCTTTCGCACTCTTTCAAGCGGGTGAGCGGATGTTGGATTAGGGAGTCGATGGGTGTTTTAGGATCCAGCAACTTATGTACAAACGAAGAGTTGGCGCCGTTTTCTAATAAGCGGCGTACCAAATAGGGCAAGAGATCTTTATGGGCGCCGACGGGGGCGTAAATACGACAATTTAGCTCAGGATGCTCCGTGAGTACGACGTCATACAGCTCTTCGCCCATGCCATGCAGGCGTTGAAACTCGAAAGCAGGTAAGACGGTGTCAGCACTAGCATCATGCATGGCTTGAATCGCCACCACTGTATGGGCGTTATGGGTAGCAAACTGCGGGTACAGTGCGCCTTGACAGGCGTCACTCAGCAAGTAGCGGGCGCACACTAAATAAGAAATATCGGTGGCGGCTTTACGAGTAAATACCGGATAACCCGTGAGTCCCCCTTGTTGGCTTAGCTTGATCTCACTGTCCCAATAGGCCCCTTTTACTAAGCGCAGCGGTATCATATCCCCTTGCTCACGGGCTAAGGCCGATAGCCACATCAGTACCGGTAAAGCGCGTTTGGAATAGGCTTGTACCACTAAGCCTAAGCCCCCCCAGCCTTGGTTGGTGGGGTGGCGATAAAGTTGCTCAAATAAGTCCAGTGACAGCTCAAGGCGGTCCATTTCTTCGGCGTCTATGGTCACGTATACGTCTAAAGCACGAGCCTGCTCCAGTAACTTCAGCACAGTGGCAAATAGCTCGCTAAGCACCCGCTGCCGATTGGCTTCTTCGTAACGCGGGTGTAAGGCCGACAATTTGATGGAAATAGATGGGCGCGGCACGGCGTCATTATTGAGCTTGGTCTCACCTAAAGCGGCAATGGCATCGGCGTAAGCCTGATAATAGTGTTGGGCATCCAAAGCGGTCATGGCCGCTTCACCCAGCATGTCGTAGGAATGTGCATAGCCTTGGTCGCGCGCCTTGCGGCTGGCCTTCAACGCTTCTTTAATATCTCGACCGAGTACAAACTGCTTCCCCATGATTTTCATGGCGGTCATCATGGCTGAACGCACTAAAGGCTCACCTAGACGATTCAGTACACGGTCTAATAAACGCGCCGGATGACCATCGAGCTTGCTGTCGGGGCGGATAACTTTACCGGTGAGCATTAACCCCCAAGTGGAGGCGTTGACTAAAGCGGAGTCGCTTTGTCGAAAATACGGTGCCCAGTTGGCGCCTGAGAGTTTGTCTTTAATTAAGGCGTCTATGGTGTGTTTATCGGGAATGCGTAGCAAGGCTTCCGCCAAGCACATCAAAATAATCCCCTCTTGGGTATCCAAGCTATATTGCTGCAAGAATGCCTCAATACCGCCGCTCACTTCACCACTGGCTTGGCGTACTTGGCTAACCAGTCGGTGTGCCTGTTCGGCCAGCTGCACGCGCTCACCTTCATCAGCTGAAACCTGCTCGATGAGCTCGGCCACATAGTCATTTTCGTCCACCATATACTGCTCGGTAATGACTTGGCGCAGACTTAATCGATCACGGGGGGCATCATCAGTAAAAGCGGCGGCGACGGTAAACATAACGGCACTCCTCACATTTGAGTTTGTTGACCTCTGAAGATGGTTTATAAAGCCCTGCTGGTGCGGTTAAGCGCATTTAGCTGCGATAAGGTTTTAGCGCCAATAATGGGGCACTGCGCAAGGTCAACAGAACCTAATAACCTATACGATTTAAAAGCCAATAACAGTCGCGCTAAGGGAGTTTGCCAAGATTTGCGATCTCGATGGTGTTTTAGGGGCTGTTGACCTTGCGCGTTTAGCCGAACCCGAAGGCTAGCAATACAGAAGGGTTCCTAGTGGGTACGGTTATGGTTGGTTTGGTTGGCTGTGAGTCCAATAAGCCCGTAAAGCGCGCTTGGGGTGCATTGTTTGCGTGACGGACTCCTCCTATAATGTGCGCTCTTTTATTTGTAGTAAGCGAACACTGCCTGTGCATTATCAACGTCTTCCTAAAGGGCACTTTGCCCTGACCGTGGTTTATTTGATCACTGGTGCTTCCATTGCCGCCTCCATGGTCTTTTCTCTGTTGTTGTTTTTGTCTCTCGAGCAAGGCCTGCTAATGAAGCTGATGTTTGGCGGATTAGCGTTGGTGTTTGAGATCGGTAAGTTTTATATCTGGTATGAAATGGGCGAGCGTATCAGTCGCCATGACTCTATGGGTGCCGCTAAAGCGTTGTGCTTTTACGCGGTGCTGGCAGGGCTTTCTATCGCGGGCAGTGTGGGTGGCATTAATGCCGCGACCAATACCTTGCTAGAAGGTGATGCGGCTAAAGTCGGAGAAGTGCAAAGCTATAACGATAAAATTGCCGGTCTAGAGCGCGAAATAGACATTAATGAGCAGGCCGCACAAGCCTATATCGATATGAAGCGCATCGCCAATGGCATGACCGATATGCTGGCGCGCAATGCTGATTTGCGCCAACGCCAAGATGAGTTGCGCCGCGAGCGAGACCAAGTGGCGGTGACCAGCCAAAGCTCATTGATGGGCTTGATGTCGAGCTTAGCCGAGGGTTTAGGCTGGCCGTTATCAAGGGTGCAATTTGGCATAGTGGCGGTGCTGTCCATGTTACTGGACTTTTTTGCGGCCTTTTTTATTGCCTTATTAGGGGATGAGCTGCGCTTTAGGCGCAACCTCAAGCAGCGACCATCAACAGCTTCGCCCAATGCAATAGCAGACGAGGCGCTTGGCGTGCCGGTACGCCCCGACTATTACCATGAGCTGGTTAACAAGCTGCGCGCCGGCGATCTGCGTTGTGCTAAAGGCGCGGTATCACGGATGTTAGAAAAGCCGATGGAAGAAGTGGAAGATATTTTTCACTGGTTACTACAAGACGACGTTGTGTATCGCAAGCCAAATCGACACTTTGCAGTGAAGGTTTAAAGCACAGCGCCAAACCAAAGATAGGCCCGCTCTGTTCTGCCGTGCCTTGGTTTTGGTCCAATGAATTGGACCTGCAAAAGGCCAGAGCCAAACTATAACCTTGGTTCATTGCGAGGAGTGCCACGACGTGGCAATCCATGGTTATGCACAGCGCCGTGGTAGCATGGATTGCCGCGCTACGCTCGCAATGAACGTGATAAGGGCGCATCACAACAGAGCTAGCGCGAAACCTTGATGTCCAACAGAGTATCTACAAACAGATATAAAAAAACACCGTCATCAGACGGTGTTTTTGTTTGCGTTAGCTAAGTGTTCTTGGGTAATTTCACGCCTCACGCCTCACGCCTCACGCCTCACGCCTCACGCCTCACGCCTCACGCCTCACGCCTCACGCCTCACGCCTCACGCCTCACAAGAACATTAATTCATCCAGCGGCTTTGGTGGCGGCTTTTACGACGTGGGATCAAAGGTAATAAGAAGCCAAACAGTGCACCTATGCCGGCGACCATGCCGCCGTAGAGCAACCAATCTAAGCGCATTTGATGCTGCTTGTTGTCCATCAGGCTAGTTAGGCGTTGGTTTTCGCTGTTCAAGGTGTCGTGCTGCTGGCGCAAGGCTCTTAGCTCGGCTTGCACCTCGGTGAGCTCTTGGTCTTGCAGTTGTAAGCGATTAGTTTTTTCGAGCACATCTTGTTCATGACGCTCATCCACTGAGCTCAGCTGTGCTTTGGTGTTTGTCAGTTCGCTTTCAATCTTGGGCAGCTTGGAGCGAAAGCTCTCTTCGCTTTGTACAAAGGTACCTTCTACCCAACCGGTACGGCCATCAGCGTCGCGAATATGCACATATTTGGTTTGTGCATCGCGCGCCAGCTCAGTGACAGTTTCACCGGCCTTAATGGAGCCGAGAATGCGAAATTTATTGCTGGGGCCCGCGTGCAGATAGGCGTACACGTCATCGGATATATAGCGATCGGCGGCGTTAGCCATGCTCAGCCAAGACAAGCTGCACAGCAGTGCCACAAGAAGTTTCGATTTCACCTGATGTTCCTTTACTCTTTTCGATAAGGTCATGGTAATAGCTGGGAGGGGGTAGGACAAGAAGAAGGGGGCAAATATGCCCCCTTAAAACGGTACTTAAACGTCAGTTTTCGATGACTTAGCTAAAAGACCATTGAATAATATAGAAGAAAATAATGGCTAAAATAGCGCCTGCGGGCAAAGTAATTACCCAAGAAACCACTATGTTACGCAGTACGTTCAGGTTTAGTGCCGCAATACCGCGTGCTAAGCCTACGCCCATTACCGCGCCCACTAGGGTCTGGGTAGTAGAAATTGGCAAGCCAGTACCGGATGCGATCACCACTGTCGCAGCCGTGGCTAACTGAGCGGCAAAACCTCGGCTAGGCGTCAGGTGTGTAATACCCGTCCCTACGGTGGCCATTACCTTGTGGCCTAAAGAGGCCAGGCCGATGACGATACCCACGCCGCCCAGTGGTAAAATCCACCAAGCAATACTGGATTTCGCGGCAATTTCGCCAGAGCTTTGTACTATGCTCACTACCGCCGATAACGGACCAATAGCATTGGCTACGTCGTTTGAACCGTGCGCAAAAGCCATGGCACAAGCGGTAACCACCATTAAGATGCCAAACACCTTTTCTACGTTGGTGTACTGCATGTCTTTGTCGTCTTCACTGTCGTATTGTTTACGTTTGATGTAAACGCCACACAACAGGGCTGAAGCCAAAGAAATCAGCGTCGCCAGCACAAAGCTTTCGGTGTTGCTCATATCAAGGCCGACGTGCTTTAGGCCCTTTTGCAGGGTGACCAAACAAATCACCATCACCGTCATAAAGATATAAGCGGGGACGTATTTCTTAGCGGCCGCCAGCGGCTTGTCGGCGTTGAAAATAAGCCGTTGCACGCTGATAAAGATAAAGTAGGCCATTAACCCCGAGATAGCCGGCGTGACTACCCAAGAGCCGACGATGCCGCCCACCTTACTCCAGTGCACGGCACTCGAACCTAATGACACCAGTGCGAAGCCTACGATGGCACCTATGATGGTGTGCGTGGTTGATACCGGCCAGCCATAGTAAGAAGCCACTAATAGCCAAGTACCCGAGGCTAATAGTGAGGCGATCATACCAAACACCAGCAAATCTGGGTGATCGGCAAAGGCTTCTGAGTCTATGATGCCGTTACGAATGGTGGAGGTTACTTCACCGCCCGCCAAGTAAGCACCGGCGAACTCAAAAACCATGGCGATAAGAATCGCCTGCTTGATGGTCAGTGAGCGCGTACCCACAGATGTGCCCATGGCGTTCGCCACATCGTTGGCACCTATACCCCAAGCCATAAAAAAGCCAAAGGCGGCTGCTATTAAAATAAGCAGAGTGCCGTAGTTAGCAATGATATCCATTTGTATACCTTGTTATGTCGCTCAGGAACGAGACAGCATCAGCTCTAAACGGGCACCAACCCGCTCGGCTTGGTCTGCCAGCTCACCGACCCACTCAATGATTTTGTATAAAAACATGATATCGATAGGATTATAGCCATCCTCAATGAGATGCAGCTGTTTACGCAGCTTAGCTTGCATAACATCGGTATCATCTTCTATGCGATCAAGTTGGTTGATCATATCTGAGACCAAATCCATTTCACGTCCTTTAAAGCCGGTTTCTAACAGCTCGTCGAGTTCGTCAATGGCTTTGGCTGCCTGCGCGGTAGCATCAAGGCACCGGCTGAGGTAATCCATAAAGGCAGCTTGGAGTGGCAGCGGAATAGCCATCTGGCGACCAATAATACGGCCTGAGATGTCTTTCGCTTTATTGGCAATCTTATCTTGCTGCGTGAGCAGCTCTAACATGTCGGTACGTGCCACCGGCATGAAAAGACCGCGAGGGAGTTTGAGGCGGATTTCCCGTTTTAAGGCGTCGGCTTCCCGTTCGAGCTGAGAAATCCGGCGTTGGATGAGCTCAGCTTGTTCCCAATCTCGTGCCCACATGGCGTCGAAGAATGGAACCAACTGCTGAGCCGCTTCATGTACTTTAGCCACATGCTTTTGCAAAGGCTTGATAGGGGACTTAGCAAAAAGCCCCAAAATAGTATTTACTGGCATGTCCAACCCTGTGTCGGTGAAAAAACACTCGATACATCTATGTGGCGCGAATGGTAACTTAACTATAAAGGCAAGAAAACAGCATTTTTAATAATACTCTTGGATTTGTCCCTTGTTATTTATTTTTTACATTAAGAATCAAACGTTTGGAGATTTAGATCGCGCCTATGAATACTGAGATAGAGCTGAAATTTCTGGTGTCACCCGCGTTGGTGAGTCGCTTACCCGCACTGCTAGCCAGGCATGAAATCTGCCAACACGATCAAAAAACGCTGGCCAACACCTACTTTGATACGCCAAGTTTAGCGCTGGGCCGCATGAAAGCAGGGCTGCGTATTCGTAATCAAAACGGCAAGTTAGAGCAAACGGTAAAGCTGGCTGGTAGCCAAGTGGGCGGTCTGCACCAAAGACCGGAATACAATGTTGACTTGGCCGAGCCCCAGCCTGATTTAGCGCTGTTTCCGGCGCATATTTGGCCTGCTGACTTTGTGCTTGCCCAAGTGCAAGCCGACTTGCAGCCGTTATTCAGTACCGACTTTTTACGCCAACGCTGGGTAGTGAAGTTTAATGAGACCGAGATTGAGCTGGCGTTTGATACCGGCGAAGTTCGAGCAGGAAAAGAACAGGATCCCATTCAAGAATTAGAGCTGGAGCTAGTGAACGGCGAGGTGGCGGATATGTTTGCCTTCGCAGAACTACTGTTGCATGAGGGCGGATTACGCTTATATGCGGTATCTAAGGCGCAGCGCGGTTACTGTTTAGCTGGCTTAAGCGCCGGTCCGCAGTTGCAAGCCCTTACCTTAGTAGCTGGCACTGCTCTGCTTGAGACTGTACTGCCAGAGACAGAGCAAGATAAGCGCGCTTTGCTAAGCAGACTCGCGCAAGGCGTCGAGCATTGGCAGCATCATGAGCAGGGCGCACTCAGCAGCACAGACCAAAAAGACGACTGGCTTGGCCAAGTCCGCATCGGTGTAGCCTTAGTTGAGCAGAGTCTGGTGTCGTTAAATAAGAAGGCTCCGGAATCCGCACAGGTTGCTTGGCTTGAAGAGCTGACTTGGTTGCAAGCCCAATTACAGACGGAAAAACTCTCGGACGAGCTATTCTATAGCCCCCGCTACGGTCGTTTATTATTGCAGTTAACCCACTATTTATATGCCGAGGGCGGCCATTAAATCGCGGCCATAAGCGAACAGTAAAAGAAGAAACGCGGCCCTCGTAGCCGGCAATTTATTCGCCGGTTCTGCGTAGCAGAATGTTTCGACGGGCCAGCTTTTCTTGCTGCTTCTGAGGTTTGCATATAAAACATAAAATCGTGCTGAAGTCCTGTTCACCGAAGAGACGGGCATCTACAGTGCCGCACCCAAGAATTAAGGATTAATCATGATTGCCATGCCCGCTTTGCTGCAACAACAGGCCAATAAACAATGGCTGCGTTTTAAAGAGCGTGCGCCTGAGCTGGTTGAGCAAGTGTCAGATGCGCGATCTGCCCAGTTAAAAATGCTGTTCGCTTGCAGCGACTTTGCCGTACAAAGCCTCTGTCAGCAGCCTGAGTTAGCGCTGGAATTTGATGATGCCACTGAGCTTAATAACAGTGATCGCGCGGGCGATTATGCGAGCGTTTTGGCGACTTTGCTTGATGGCGTGACTGATGAAGCGACGGTGCTGAGAGTGTTACGCCAGTTTCGCCGCAAGCAATTACTGTTGATCGCATGGCGGGAAATGCTGCTCGGTGGTGAGGTAGAAGAAAGCTTTGTGCATATCTCCGCCTTGGCGGATGCCCTGATTTTGGCGGCCTATCGTTGGTATTACCAAAAGCTATGTCATGAAGTCGGTACGCCCACCGATGCTAATGGCGAAGCGGTGCCCTTGTTGATTATTGGCATGGGCAAGTTGGGCGGGCGCGAGCTGAACTTTTCGTCAGATATTGACCTGATTTTTACCTTTCCTCACAACGGCGTCACCCAAGGTGGGCGGCGCGAGCTGGCCAATCAGCAGTTTTTTATTCGCCTCGGGCAAAAGCTGGTGAATGCCCTGCATCAAACCACGGCGGATGGTCAGGTATATAGAGTGGATATGCGCCTGCGCCCCTTTGGCGAGTCGGGCCCGCTGGCGGTGAGCTTTAACGCCATGGAAGAGTATTACCAAAATCATGGCCGCACTTGGGAGCGCTACGCCATGGTGAAAGCGCGCATTATTAATGGTGAAGGCCAATACAGCGACCAACTGCGGGCCATGCTCAGGCCCTTTGTGTTTCGCCGCTACATCGACTTTGGCGTGATTGACTCACTGCGCCAGATGAAAGCCATGATCGCCGCCGAAGTGCGCCGCAAAGGTCTGCACGACAACATTAAGCTGGGTGCGGGTGGCATTCGTGAAATCGAATTTATTGCTCAGGTATTTCAGCTGATCCGCGGTGGTCGTGAGCCCTCACTGCAAGTGCGCCACTTACCCGCCGCCCTTGCCGCCATTGAAGCGCTGGGGGATTTGCCAAGCGAAGATGCCCAGCAGTTACATGAAAGTTACCGCTTGCTGCGCCGAGTAGAGAATTTCTTGCAGGCCTTTGACGATCAACAAACTCAAACCCTGCCCTTTGATGAGCTGAATCAAGCGCGCTTGGCGTGGCTCACCGGCTTTGATAATTGGCAAGACTGTTATCAGGCGATACAAGCCACTATGAGCCGCGTGCATCGCCAGTTCGAGGGCTTAATTGGTGATAATACCGAAGCCGAAGAAGAAGGCGCGCCGCAAATTTGGTTTGATATTTGGCAAACTGAGCTGGATGAAAGCGAGCTACTGCCCTTGCTGCAAGAACAAGGTTTAAGCGAGCTTAAAGCCCGCGGGTTAGCGGCGGGCTTGCTGAGCTTTAAAGCCGAATACTCGCGCCGAGCCATGGGGCCGCAAGGTCGCCAAGCCCTCGATAAACTAATGCCGGTGTTGCTCGATAAAATCCACGGCACAGACACTCCTAATCGGCTATTTGCCCGCGTGCAGCATATTTTGCTGCATATCGTCACCCGTTCTGCCTATTTACAGTTATTGGTCGAAAATGCCGGCGCGCTTAAGCAATTGCTCCGTTTGTGTGAAGCTAGTTCTTTGGTGGCGGAACAATTAGCGCGTTTTCCGATTTTGCTCGATGAACTGTTATTACCGCAAACCTTGTATGAACCTATCCCATTAGAGTGCTATCGGGATGAGTTGCGCCAATTTTTGCTGCGGGTGCCGGAAGAAGACGTAGAGCAGCAAATGGAAGCACTGCGCCAATTTAAGCAAATTCAGCTGCTGCGCATCGCCGCCGCCGATATCGCCGATACCTTGCCGTTAATGAAAGTGAGCGACCACTTAACTTGGTTGGCCGAAGCCATAGTGGATGAAGTGATAAATCAAGCTTGGGTACAAATGACCGAGCGCCACGGTGTGCCAGAGGCGCTAGCGCACAGCACGGATCGTGGCTTTGGCGTGGTGGCCTACGGCAAGTTGGGCGGCATTGAGCTGGCTTATAGCTCTGACTTGGATTTGGTGTTTGTGCAGCAATCGGACTTGAGCGGCCACACCAATGGCCCTAAGCCGATAGATGTGCGCCAATTTTACTTGCGCCTCGCTCAGCGCATTATTCACTTGTTTAGCACCCGCACCGCCAGTGGTGTGCTCTATGAGCTTGATATGCGTCTGCGGCCCAGCGGTGACTCTGGCTTAATGGTGAGCCCACTGGACGCCTATCAACAGTATTTACTGAATCAAGCTTGGGTGTGGGAGAAACAAGCGCTGGTACGCAGTCGCTTTATTGTCGGCGATGCCACTTTAGAGCAGCAGTTTATTGAGATCCGCCAGCAAGTGCTGAGCCAGCCACGAGATCAGCAGTCGCTGGCCGAAGAAGTGATCAAGATGCGCGAAAGAATGCGCGAGCACCTTATTAAAGCTAAAGAGGAAGAGTTCGATTTAAAGCAATCAAGCGGCGGCTTAGTAGATATCGAATTTTTAACCCAATATCTGGTGCTGGCCTTTAGCCATCAGTACGCCAAGGCGCTCACCCGCTGGTCCGATAACATCCGCATCTTAGAGTCGGCAGTGGCGGTGGGTTTATTGGATGAGCAAGAAGCCGAACGACTGAAAACTGCCTACTGCGCCATTCGTAACCGCGGCCACCGTTTAAGCCTACTCGACGAACCCGGCCGCGTGCCCGACAGTGAGCTGTGCACCGAGCGCGAATGGGTAGTGGAGAGCTGGGAGAAATGGTTGAAAGCATAGCACCAAGCGCCCGGCAGAAACATAAACACCGAACTTGTGGGCTCGGTGTTTTTTTATGCCGTCGCGCCTGACTTGCTCCGGTATCTGCTTTTTTGGTTATCTAGAACTGTCTGTAGCTAGGCGCTTGGTGCTGGGCGCTGCCCTTAGTATCGATACGGCACGCCTTCTGGTGTGGTTTTAAAGCGTCTGTGTAGCCACATATATTGCTCAGGCGCTAACCGAATGGCCGCTTCTATCACCTGATTGCTGGCGATGGCGTCGGTAATGTCGTCACCAATGGGGAAGTTAGCCATGGGCGCTTGGATCAATAACCGATAGCCGTCTTTCTCTCGCAGCGTAAAACAGGGCAGGGTGACGGTTTTTTTCACCCGAGCCAACGTAGCGGTGCCGGTAATAGTCGCCGCTTGCTCTACCGCAAAAAAGGGCACAAACACACTGGCATGACGACCATAGTCATGATCGGGCGCGTACCAAAGTGCGTCGCCTTGGCGCAGCGCTTTCAGCATGCCTTTAATATTTAAACGATCCACCAAGTACTTATTCGAGCGGCAACGGCCTTCCACTTGTGCGTATTCCAATACCGCATTGGTGTTGGGTCTATACACGCCTACTCCCGGGCGATACAAACCAAACTGGCGCGCATTGAGCTCTAGCGTTAAAAAGTGCGCCGATAACAGCAACATGCCCTGATTATTGGCCACGGCTGTATCTACATGCTCAGTGCCTTCCATGCGCGTGATGGCGCGCATCCGCCAATCGGGCCAAAACCAGGCCATGCCGGTTTCAAATACTGCACACCCCACGCTTTCAAAGTTAGCAATAAGCGTGCGCTCACGTTCAGCTTCATCGAGCTCTGGCAAGGCCAACTCAAGGTTGCGCCGAGCAATCTTTACCCGAGATTTCAGTACGCGCATCGATAAGCGGCCCAAGCTACGGCCAAACGCCATTTGTGCACGCCACGGCAGCAGCGTCACTAATAGCCACAATAGGCTCAAGCCCAGCCAGTTAAACAGGTAACGGGGATGTAATAGCGCTAAAGAAAAAGAAGAAGGTCGAAAATCTCGCATAGCTATTGCCATAAACAGGTATCGCCATAAACAATTAATGACCGAATTCTAATTAACTTAGCCGCCAAAGACCACCAATACACAAGTTAAGCGCCAAGCACCCAGCGCTCGGCGCCCAGCTAAAAAGATTAACCTCTGTTAATTAGACGTCTTGTCTTTAACTGATTTTATGTATTTGGTCTCTGTATCTGGCAATTAAAGAGCAGTGGAAGGGGGCTTGTTCTGGGTGTTTAGCTTCAGCTCGGCGCTTGGTGGAGGGCGCTGGGCGCTATGTTTTAAAGTCGTTTGTGATAAGATTTCGGCTTTCCCCTGTTCAAAAGAGTCGGAACCATGAAGATCAAGTTACCGGAATTCGATAGCGCCAAGGTGCTAGTGGTCGGCGATGTAATGTTAGACCGTTATTGGTCTGGCCCTACCATGCGCATCTCACCGGAAGCGCCTGTTCCTGTTGTCAAAGTTGAGCACAACGAGGAGCGGCCAGGGGGAGCGGCCAACGTGGCGCTCAATATCGCAGCACTGGGTGCTAAAGCGCGCTTGCTGGGCTTAACCGGTAACGATGAAGCGGCCACCTCTTTGCAAGATAAAATGCAGGGCGTGGGCGTGGAGTGCGACTTTGTGCGCTTAAACAGTCATCCCACCATTACTAAGTTGCGGGTGATGAGCCGTAATCAGCAATTGCTGCGTTTAGACTTTGAAGACAGCTTTGGCCCAGACGATGCGGCGCCGTTAACCGAAAAAACTCGTACTGCCTTAGAGCAAGCGGGGGTAATAGTGCTGTCGGATTATGCCAAAGGCGCACTGACGCAAGTACGAGCGCTGATCCAGGCGGCCAACCAAGCCGGCGTGCCGGTATTGGTGGACCCGAAAGGTTCTGACTTTGAAAAATATCGTGGTGCTACTTTACTCACGCCCAATATGACCGAGTTTGAGGCGGTAGTGGGTAAGGTAAAAGACGAACAAGAGCTGGTGGCCCGTGGCCGCGAGCTGATCAAAAAATTCGACTTTAAAGCGCTGTTAGTCACTCGCTCCGAACACGGCATGACCTTAATTCATGCAGATGATCACGAGCTGCACTTACCTGCCCAAGCTCATGAAGTGTTTGACGTTACCGGTGCCGGCGATACGGTGATTGCCACGCTAGCGACCGCGCTGGCGGCGGGTTTACACCTAGATGAAGCCTGTGCGTTGGCTAACGTGGCTGCCAGTATAGTGGTTGGCAAGCTGGGCACCTCGACAGTGTCCGCCATCGAGCTGGCTAACGTATTATACGGCACGCCAGAGTCTGGTATGGGGGTAGTGACCGAACAGCAGCTTAAGCAGGTCATGGACGCGGCGCGCCGTCGTGGTGAGAAAATCGTGATGACCAACGGTTGTTTCGATATTTTGCACGCCGGCCACGTGTCTTACCTGAGCCATGCGCGCAAGCTGGGTGATCGCTTAGTGGTGGCGGTAAATACCGATGCTTCAGTACGCGCGCTGAAAGGCGATGGCCGTCCGGTAAACACCGTGGATCGCCGCATGGCGGTCTTGGCGGGCTTAGGTGCCGTGGATTGGGTCGTGCCCTTTGCCGAAGATACGCCGCAACGCTTAATTGCCGAGACCCTGCCGGATGTATTAGTGAAAGGCGGCGATTATAAAGCTGAAGATATCGCCGGTTTTGAGGAAGTCACCGCCAATGGCGGCGAAGTTAAAGTGCTTAACTTCGAAGAAGGCTGCTCCACCACCGCGATTATTCAAGCGATTCGTACTCGCGGCTAATACTTGGGTAAGTAGCTCAAATGTGAAAGAGGCTTACCGTTACTGGTAAGCCTCTTTTTTATGGCTGGCTTTTGGGCGGCGCTGTGGTAATCGAGCCGGACCAAGCATCAATAAAATGCTGTTTGACCAAGGGATCCAGGGGCGGCAGCAGTGCAGGCGTTAGTGGGATCAGCGTGATCGGCCCTTGAGCCTGAATAGCGAGCCGCAGTTGTCCTGAATCGGGCTCCAGTAGCGGATGCAGACCGCTTTGTTCCAGCAGCGCTTGACCTTGAGCCGACAGCATTAAATCGATGAACTCACCGGCAAGGGTAGGGTGAGGCGCGGTTTTGGGGAGCAGCGCCAGTCGCATCAGCATCAAGGTATAGTCGTTGGGCGCCATTGCCACTAACTGGGGATAACGTGGTAACGCCGAGGCCACATAAGAGCCCAGCAGATTATAGCCGATGGCGGCTTCTCCGTTGGCGAGGCGCTCCAGCATGTCGTTACTGCTGTCATCAAGTTGCACCCTAAGGCCGCCGAAGGCTTCTAATAACCGACCATACATCAGCCCTTGCTGGCTATCTTGACTGGCCAGCAGGTAGCCCACGCCGCTGGCGGCAAGATCGTAGGTGATAATCCGATTGGCAAAGCGGTCAGGATCTTCTCGCAATAGAGCTAATAATTGTTGGCGACTGTGGGGTAGCGGGTGAGCACCCAGTAATTCTCGGTTAAATACGGTCAGTATCGGCTCGAAGGTGAAAGCGAACAGCTCGTGTCGCCAGTGTACTTGGCTGGGCAGAGACAAAGTTCGGGCCGAGCGATAGGGACGAGCATGACCGTCATTAACCAGTTTGAGCTGCAAATCCATGGCCGAGCTGAGCAGCAAGTCCGCCGGCGAGTGCGGGGATTCCTGTAAAAATCGTTCGTATAACTCTTGTGAATTAAGATCCACAAAACGGATGCCTAATTGAGGATGTTGCTGCTGAAAGTACTGTAGCAGTGGTTGTAGATAGCGATAATCGGTGGCGCTGTAAATAACCAATTGCTGTTGCATCGGTGAAGCGGCGGGTAGTAAAAATTCCTCTGCCGCTTGTGTTGGGGCGGCTAACAATAACGAAAGCCACAGCAAGGCTAAACGAAGCCGACTCATGGGGTGCTCCTATAAGTGTTAAAACGGATCTCGACTTCCAATCCACTCGGCTCATTGTCATGCAGATGAATGCCTGCGCCGTGATGTTCGGCAACGTCCCGTGCGATGGCCATGCCGAGTCCCGAGCCCAGATAGCGATGCTGACTGCCCCGATAGAAGCGGGCGAACACCTTTTCTCGCTCCTCATGTGGAATGCCGGGGCCTAAGTCGCGAATGAGCATGGCCGGTGCCGGCGAGGTACGTAGCAAAATCTCTACCCGAGTATGGACGGGTGCATGGGCCACGGCATTATCGATAAGGTTATTCAGCATTTGGGTGATCGCTATTTCATCTCCTTGGATCCACAGGGGTGAGGTGGCCGGCTCGAACGAGAGTTCGACTTGCCGTTGCAAGGCCGGTACCGCCAGCGCTAGGCAGACCTTTTTAGCGAGGGCATTTAGCTCTAGCGGCAGTAACTCTTGGCTGTGAAAACGATGATCCAGCATGGCCTGATTCAACAGATGATTCACCGTGAGTGACAGCTGGTCGCATTGCTCGATTAATCCGGCCAGCAGCGTTTTCCTTTTGGCCGCGTCTTGCTCGTCGCGGGCATTTTCGCTTAAGGCGCGCAGGCTGGCCAACGGCGTGCGTAGTTGATGGGCGGCCACCGAAGTGGTGGACTCCATACGTTCTAACATCTGCTGCTGGCGGGCAATAAAGTGATTGATGGTGTGCAGCAGCGGCAGTGTTTCTTTGGGAACCGGCAATAACAGTGGCGTGAGATCCCGCGGGCGTCGCCGTGCCAGAGCACGAGCAATCAGGGTAAAAGGGCGCAGAGCATAATAAATTCCCAACCCCAGCAGCAATAGAGCACTGAATAACAGCCCCAGAATAAGCTTCAGTGCCGGATACAAAATTTCATCCTTGAGCTGCTCACGAGCGAGGCGGGTTTGCGCCAGTTCGATGTGAATTTCATCGTGTGGCTGGCGCTCGGTATTCAGTCGAGTCAAGCGCGCCACCCGCACCGGCTCTCCGGAGAAGAGAGCATCAAAGAAGACCGGTTGTTGTTGGGTCAGAGACTGTTGCGAAGGCGTTGTGGGCGGCGGCGTAGGTAAGGCGGCATAACCGGTCAAGAAGCTACCGTTAACACTGATCCGATAAAAAACGCGATCTTCAGGCGCCTGGGCCAGAGTGGCAAACGCGGAGACTGGCATATCGACCATAAAGCCTTGTTCACCGTGGCGAACTGCATTGGCCAGTTGCAGTATGGCGCTGTTGAGCATGAGGTCGTAGCTACGATCGGCGGTTTTTTTGCTGTAAGACACCATGAACCCTGTGGCCAGCAGGCTCAAGCCGATGAGGACCACAGCGCTCAGTAATAGTAGTCGTCGACGCAGGTGTGGGTGGCGGTTAACCACAGCGCTCACGAGTCGATGACCCGTGCTACATAGCCCAAACCGCGCAGCGTCTGTATCTGCAGTGAACTACCCACCAGTTTTTTACGCAATCTTGCCACATACAGCTCTATGGTATTGGCCGAGGGGGTTTCATCGGCGTTAAACAGCTTTTCAGTCAGCTCTTCTTTGCTCATCACCCGCTCTAATCCACCCAAAAAAATCTCTAACAGCCTGAACTCCCGATTAACCAGCGCACAGGGTAATTGATCGATGGTGACGGTTTTCGCGTCACGGTTAAAGGTTAAGTTACCGTGCTCACTGATGTTAGAGGCATAGCCTTGCTGGCGCCGTAGCAGGGCGCGCACTCGGGCTTCCAGCTCGCCAAAGTCGAAGGGCTTGGTGAGATAATCGTCCGCGCCCAGATCTAGCAACTTGATGCGGTCATCAATTTGATCTCGAGCGGTCAGGATCAATACCGGAGTGTCGGTTTTGCGCTGGCGCAGCTCTGCCAGTACCCCTTCGCCGCTCAGGCCGGGTAAGTTGAGATCCAGAATAATCAAATCGACAGACTGATTGCGTAACCAGTCGACGGCCTGGCGGCCATTGCCAATCAAGTCAGTGCCATGGCCCAGCTTCTGTAATCGGTCAGCGATGGCTTCACCCAATACTCTGGTGTCCTCTATCACAAGAATACGCACGATTTTATCCTCTGTTGGGTCATGACAGCTTGGTGACAGCTTAGGACGCTAGTATGTCAGATGTTAATAACTTGTTTCTAGATGAAACAAGTAATAGATGGAATTACCTCAAGGAGATAGCGAGATGAAATTAACCCCTCTGGTTCATGCTTTGCTGGGTGCCGGCTTACTCATGATGGGCACCGGCGCTGCCCATGCAGATTTTACTCCCAATAAACCGGAATGTATCGCACCGGCCAAGCCGGGCGGCGGTTTTGACTTAACCTGTCGTATTTTAACATCCAGCCTGGATAAGTCCGGTCTGCTGGACCAACCCATGCGCGTGACCTTTATGCCCGGTGGTGTAGGAGCAGTAGCTTATACCCATATGAACAGTAATCGGCGCACTGATGACAATGCGGTGGTGGCGTTCAGCTCGGGATCTTCTCTTAATTTGGCCCTCAGCAAGTTTGGCAAGGATCTGGACGTAGACGACGCACGTTGGATAGGCGCCATTGGTACCGACTACGGCGCGATTATCGTCAAGGCCGACGCGCCCTGGAATAATTTAGCCGAACTGGCTGCGGATATTAAAGCCAACCCGGGCAAGCAGGTGGTTGGCGCGGGTGGCACGGTTGGTAGTCAAGACTGGATGAAGGCGGCGTTTTTCTATCGTCATTTAGGACTGGACCCTCGCACCATGCGTTATGTGGCCTACGAAGGCGGTGGCGATGCCATGGCGGCCGTGTTGGGTAACCATATTCAGGTTTATCCGGGTGATATGTCTGAAATAAAGGGGCAGCTGGATGCAGGAATAGTACGGGTGTTGGCGGTGTTATCTCCAGAGCGCTTGGACGGTGACTATGCCCAGATCCCAACTGCTACAGAGCAAGGTTTCGATATCGAATGGCCGATAATGCGTGGCTTCTATATGGCGCCAGAAGCGTCCGATGAAGCTTACCAATACTGGGTTAATCAGTTTAACGAGCTGTATCAGACTGAGGCCTTCACCGAGGTACGTAACAAGCAAGGCTTGTTCCCCTTGTCCATGTCTGGCGATAAGTTTGAAGCCTATATAAAGACAGAAGTTGAGAAGTTTCAGGGGCTATCTCGTGAAATGGGTCTGCTCAAATAAGAGGTAACATCATGGCTGATCGTCTTTTTTCTCTGGTCTTGATGTTGGCAGCGGTGGCCCTAGGGGTCGCCGCTTGGCAACTTGAAGTGCCTTTTCAGTACGAACCCGTTGGGCCTAAGGCGATTCCGCTGATCTTGGCGGTATTGCTATTTTGCTGCTCGGCTTGGTTGGTGATTAAGCCAGACCGCTTTAAGGGGGTGTATGAGCGTAGTCTCTTCGGCCGCCACGTGATGGTGGTACTGGGTTTACTGCTCTATGCCTGGAGCTTTGAAATACTGGGCTTTATGTTGGCTACTTGCTTGGTGAGTACCGTGTTTGCGCGCCTGTTTGGCTTAGGGCTACGTAATGCCCTGTTGTATTCAGTGGCGCTGGGTGCGGTGGGCTATGTATTGCTCAGTATCGTGCTGGAGCTAAACGTGCCTACCGGCACCCTATTTGGAGGTTAAGGGTATGGATATCTTATCGGATCTGGCCACGGGGTTTGCGGTTGCCTTAACGCCAATGAATTTGGCGCTGGTACTGGCGGGTTGTTTTTTCGGCACCCTAATGGGGGCACTGCCCGGCATAGGGCCGATTAATGGCATCGCCATTTTATTGCCGTTAGCCTATTCCTTTGGTCTTGAGCCTGCTTCTGCCATTATTTTACTGGCGGGTGTCTATTATGGCGCTGAATACGGTGGTCGAATTTCCAGTATTTTGCTGAACGTGCCCGGTGATGCGGGGGCCATTATGACCACACTCGATGGTCACCCTATGGCCAAGCGAGGCGAGGGCGGTCGCGCCTTGGCCTTATCGGCGGTGTCGTCATTTGCAGGCTCCATGGGTGCTTTGCTGTTACTGATCATTCTTGCCCCGATACTAACGCGTTTGGCGGTCACCTTTGGCCCGGCTGAGTTTGTGGCCTTAATGGTGTTTGCGCTGTGCTGCTTGGCCTCCATGGTGGGCTCTCGGCCGGTAAAAACTGTGATTGGTACCATCATCGGCCTAGCGTTGGCGACCGTGGGCGTGGACTCGGGGACCGGGGTGTTACGTTTTAGCTTTGGTCTCACCAACTTGTTTGATGGTGTGGACTTTTTGGTGGTAGTGATTGGCATGTTTGCCATCAGCGAAATTTTACTGCTGGTTGAGCACCATTACGGTGGTAACGGCAAAGTCGACAAGGTGAGTAAGTCCTTCGTCAAGGTCGCCGATTTGGTGGCGGTACGTTGGGTCGTACTGCGCTCTACTGTGGTTGGTTTTGTGATTGGCGTGCTACCCGGCACCGGTGCGTCTGTAGCCAGTGCCGTGGCTTACGGTACCGAGAAACGGCTCGCCGGTGAAGACAATGAATTTGGCGAAGGTGATATTCGCGGCTTAGCCGCACCTGAAGCGGCCAATAACGCGGCGGCAGTGGGCTCTATGGTGCCTATGCTAACGCTGGGTATTCCAGGCTCTGGCACCACGGCTATTTTACTGGGCGCGCTCTTGTTGTTTGATGTGACGCCAGGGCCCTTGTTGTTCAGTCAGCAGCCCGATATTGCTTGGGGTCTGATTGCTTCCATGTTTATCGGCAATATTGCCTTGTTGGTGTTGAACTTGCCGTTAGTCGGTATCTTCGTGCGCATGCTGAGCGTACGCCAAGCCTACTTGGTACCCGTTATCGTGATGCTGACCTTCGTCGGTATCTACTCGATTCATGGGGCCAGCTTCGATCTGTTCTTTATGATTCTGCTGGGTGTGTTTGGCTTTATCTTGCGCAAACTGGACTTCTCACTGGCGCCGGTCATTCTGGGGCTGGTGTTGGGTTCGGTGCTGGAAGATAACCTGCGCCGTGCCTTGTCGATGAGTGCCGGTGACTGGAGCATCTTGTTTCATAACGGTGTCACTATCAGCCTGTGGGCCTTTAGTGTGCTGGTATTGGTGATGCCGTTAATGATGGCGTGGCGCAAGCGCCGCCGCGCGGCTTTGCTGCAAAGTGAGGCGCCGCAGGCATGATGATTTGGCTGCGCACCTGTGCTTTGGGTGCGGCGGGTGGTTGGCTGGCCCATCGGGCCGGCTTTCCATCCGACTGGCTGTTGGGGGCCATGTTAATCGTGGCCCTTGCTGCCATGGCCGGGTTAGATGTGCGTTTGCCTAAGTTCTTGCTGGCGCCTATTCAGGCCTGTTTAGGCGTGGCGGTCGGCTTACGTCTGGAGTTTGATTTTCCGGCTCCCAGCTCATTGCTGTTTAGCGTGACCGGGCTGTTATTGTGTTTGGCTACCCAAATTCCGCTGGGGCAATATATGTTGCGGCGGCTGGGATGGTCATCTCAAGAAGCGGTGATGGGGGCGTCGCCAGGCGCTCTTTCCATTATGGCGGCGCTGGCCACCCAGCTCGATAACCCGATCCGAGTGATCCTGTCGCAAACGGTGCGGGTGATTGCCTTGGTGTCTTTGGTTAGCGTCATTATGTTGCTGGAATGGGTGCCCACCTTGGGTATTCCCACCAGCCAAGAGCTGAGCCTGACTCAGACACTGGGCTTAGTATTCGCCGCTTGGCTACTGGGCAGGGGGGGCGCTTGGTTAAAGATCCCCGCCAGTTATATTCTGACTGGCGTGGCCGTCTCAGCTACTTATGGAGCCTGGCTAGGCACGTCTGCGGTGCCGGTTGACGGGCTTATTCCGGTGAGCATGATACTGCTGGGTGCTTTAGTCGGTAGCAGGTTAAAGCCGTTACCGGCCAAAGAGATGCTGCAGCTGTTGCTGGCCGGATTATTGATCAGCGTCTCCAGCTCTGTGATCTCTTTGTTGTGGGCTTTTGTGGTGGGCACTTGGTTAGGACTGCCGGTATTTCAGGTGTGGTTGGCCTATGCGCCAGGGGCGGTAGAGGCCATGATTTATCTAGCGCTGGTAACCGGTTTAGATCCATCTTGGGTTATCTTTCATCATGTGTTGCGTATTTTGCTACTTGGCCTGTGTGCCGGTTGGCTAATGCGACGGGCCGGAGCGGATTCCCGCTTAAAGAGCGTATGAAGCAAAGCTGTAAGCCGTAAACTAAAAATATAAAAAGGCATCCAGAATTTTCTCTGGATGCCTTTTTATATGGAGCACTAAGCGAATCGCTTTGTCACGCCTCACATTTTTTCACTCAACGCCTGCCACGCCGCAAATTGGTTTAAGAATACTTGGCCGGTGAGCTCTTCTAAAAAATTACTTTTTTGTAAGCGGTCCATCACAGGGCCTTTTACTTCGGATAAGTGAAAGATCACGCCGCTGTCTTGCAGGCGGTGATTAATGGCTTCGAGACTTTCTAATGCGGAGGCATCAATGAGATTAACGGCGGGGCACATTAAGACGAAATGCTTAACACTGGGCTGCTGCACTATTAATGCGTAAATGCGGTCTTCTAAGTGGCGGGCATTGGCAAAATAGAGGCTTTCATCTATGCGTAGTGTGATGAGCTGCGCACTAGTTTCAACTTGGTGGCGGTCGATATTACGAAAGTGTTCAGTGCCCGGCACTAAGCCTACTAAGGCGCTATGTGGCTGGCTGGTACGATAGAGAAATAATAATAACGATAAGCCCACACCGGCCATAATGCCGATTTCTACGCCTTGACTTAAGGTGAGTAAAATCGTCACCAACATGGCAGAAAAATCACTGCGTGAATATTGCCAAGTCCGCTTAATGGCGGGCAAGTCGATCAGTGCTAATACCGCCACTATAATAGTGGCGGCCAGTGTGGCTTGGGGTAAAAAATACAATAAAGGCGTAAGAAACAGTGCCGCCAAGGCGATACCCATTGCAGTAAAAGCGCCGGCAGCCGGGGTTTGTGCGCCGGCATCAAAGTTAACCACAGAGCGTGAAAAGCCACCGGTAACCGGAAAGCCCCCGGATAAAGCCGAGCCAATGTTAGCTGCGCCTAAACCAATCAGCTCTTGATTAGGCTCGATGCGTTGGCGACGTTTGGCGGCCAAAGTTTGTGCCACTGATACTGACTCCACGAAGCCCACCAAGCTGATAAACAGCGCCGAAACGACCAACTGCTGCCACAAGCCATCATCAAACAACCAGCTATCGAATGAGGGTAAGCCAAACTGCGGTAATCCCGCCGGAATCGCGCCCACGATTGCAACATTGCGGTTGGCTAAGTCAGCTCCCCATACGGTGAGCGTGGTGGCAAATATCGCTAATACGGGACCCGCTTTAGCCAGTAAACCTGCACTGTGGGCGCTTAAACCAAGGCGGATCAGTAAGGGTTTTAAACCACTGCGTGACCAAAATAAAAAGGCCAGCGCAAAGCCGCCTAAGCCTAAGGTCAGCAGATTGGTTTGCGCTAACTCGCCAATAATTGCTAGCACTAAGTCGAATAAGTTAGTGCCCTTGGCGTTGATGCCCAAAATATGCGGTAGCTGACTGGCAGCAATTAACAGGCCGGAGGCGGTAATAAATCCCGAGATCACCGGATGGCTTAAAAAATTGGCCAACATGCCTAACTTAAAGATACCCATCAGTATCAAGATTAAACCCGAGATCAGTGCCAACAGCACAGCGGCGGCTAAGTATTGGCTACTATCGGTGAGATTTAATTGACTAATACTGGCGGCCGTCATCAAGGATATTACCGCCACCGGCCCCACCGACAGCGTGCGACTGGTGCCAAACAGTGTGTAGGCCACCAGTGGCAAAATACTGGCGTACAAACCCACTTCGGGCGGTAATCCGGCCAGCATGGCATAAGCCAACGATTGCGGAATCAACATGATAGTGACGATTAATGCCGCGATAAGATCATTGCTGAGAGCATGTTTGTTATAGGCTTTTAGCCAGCCTATAAGAGGAAAATAACGCGCGAGCATGGCAAGTCCTTTAGCCAGAGAATAGACAGCACCCATTAAAATGGAGTAGTTAAGTATATTCTTAATTACTCTAGGACGACAACTGTTGGATTAGGCTGGGTAGCGTCGAATTCATGCGCCGGTCAGGCTGCAGTACGACGTTTACAGCCAACACCAGATCCTGATTTTCATCAGGAAGACGGCATAAGAGCGAAACCCTGATTTTTTACCAGTACAAAGTACAAAAAAAAGCACCGAACCTGCAGGCTCGGTGCTTTTTTGACGTGAAGAGTAAATGGTGAAGGATGAGGTGTAATACACAGAGCTGGCAGATTCAGGATTAGCTTGTTCGCTTCACCCTTTACCCTTCACATTTCACACATTACTTTCTAATCAAGCCGTTATTGATTTCTACCAAGTCTTGCTCGGTTAAGTTACCGGCTGCCTGTCTTAGCTGCAACTGGTTGATTATATAGTCATAGCGAGCCGCAGCTAGGTTTTGCTTGGCGTTGTAGAGCTGGCGTGTGGAGATCAACACATCAACTATTGTACGGGTGCCTACTTCGTAACCGGCTTCGGTGGCGTCGAGCGCACTTTGGGCGGAAATCACAAACTGTTCGAAGGCGCGCACCGAACCTGCTGCGGCACCTACGTCGTTATAGGAAGAGTACACGCGGCTTTTCACGGCGCGAAAGCTACGCTCTAATTGCTCGCTGGCGGCCACATAGTTGAACTGGGCTTGTTTCACTTGTGAGGTGGTGGCGCCGCCGCTGTAGATAGGCAAGTTAAAAGATAATCCCAGTGCGGCTTGGTTGTTGCTGCCACTTCTCGCGGACGCTGACTCATCGGCGTAATCATTGTATTGGCTGCCAATACCCGCATTTAAATCCAGCGTAGGAGCATGTCCTGCTTGGGCTAAACCAATTTGTTCGTTGGCGATGTCTTTACCGATACGTTGTTTGTGCAGCTCTAAGTTTTGCTCAAGCGCTATCTCTAACCAAGCATCTGCATTGATAACGGATTTTTCTGGGCTAAATAATTCGGTATTTAGCTTTTCGAGCTGTGCGTAACCCATATTGGTCAACTCACGCAGTACTTCTTTGGCGTTGTTAACCGAGTTTTCGGCGCTGATCTCTTCGGCCAGCGCTTGGTCATACTGTGCTTGCGCTTCATGTACGTCTGTCATGGCGCTTAAGCCTACTTCAAAGCGTTGCTTGGTTTGCTCAAGCTGGCGGCTGACCGCTTCTTTATTTGCTTGCACGAAGCTCAGGGAATCTTCTGCGCTCAGCACATCAAAGTAGGCTTGGCTGGCGCGTAAAATGAGGTCTTGTTGAATTTGTTTGTAATTAACATCTGCCTGAGTGGCCAGCTTTTCGGTGATATCTAAATTTACCCATGCCGATTTACGATACAGCGCCTGACTCAAACCTAAATTAGCGCCTAGCGTGCCCACATCACTCATGGCGCTATTTGTCATATAGTTAGCATCGGCGCCTAAATTTACCTGCGGCAATAAAGGGGCGCGGGACTCATTAATTTTCTCAAACGCAGAATCGCGCACAGCTTTAGCTTCACGAGCTAAAGGATCATTTTGTGTGGCTTGTTGGTAGACATCGAGTAAGTCTTCGGCCTGAGTTGGGCCTGCAGCGCAAAGCAATATTAGGGCCGACAATAGCGTTTTTTTCATTATTTTTGCCTTATGTAACAGGTGAGCCATGAAGCCGAGCGGGGCAGGCTGAGTGTTTTTGTTGGTTAAGTATAAGGGTAACATCACTATTCTTGGTTAGGCAGCTTATTAGCTAGTATCCAATTAACTATCTGACTGACTTTCCAGAGGTATTAAATTAATTGTGAATGAACGTTCATTCATTTTGAGCGTTAGTCTAAAATCTACTGCTTAAATGTCAAGAAAGGAGTCGTAATGAGTATGAACGAGCCTACCCAGTTTGGGCACCAAGACGTAAAATTAGTGGCGGAAGACGTCGGCTACCAAGGCTTTTTTCGACTACTGCGCTTAACGTTACAGCATAAATTATTTGCCGGCGGCTGGAGCAAAAAAATCACCCGCGAGCTGTTCGTCCGCGGCCACGCAGCGGCGGTGTTGCCCTATGATCCAATACGGGATGAAATTATCTTAGTGGAACAATTTCGCGTTGGCGCCGTCTATGGTGAAGGCAACCCTTGGTTATTCGAAGTAGTGGCGGGCATTATAGATGAAGGTGAGACGGCCGAAGCTGTGGTGCACCGCGAAGCCCAAGAAGAAGCCGGCTTAACCTTTACCTCGCTCACCCCTATCAGCAGTTACTACCCAAGCCCGGGCGGGTGCAGTGAGCGCATTAGCTTATTTTTAGGTGAAGTAGATGCCAGTTTAGCGCCCAAGCACGGTGGTTTAAGTGATGAAAGTGAAGATATACGCGTGCATCGCGTGCCCAGAAGGCAGGCTATGCAATGGTTGGCTGAAGGTAAACTAGATAATGCCAGTACCATTATTGCCTTGCAGTGGCTGGCGCTAAGGCGCGCGGGAGTGATTGAATAGTAGTGAAGAGGCGAGCTCCAACACTAAACCTAAGGCCATTTTTGCCACGGAATACACGGAAAAACACGGAAAAATAAGGATTAAATCTGAAAGTGATTTTAATGGTAAGGGCAGAGATTAGAGTCAAGAAGCCACCCGTCCGCCGATTTTGCACAGCAAAATAATAAGGTTAATAGCCAATCGTTACTCAGCAGGGTTGTGTGTGCAGTAAATTGAGGTGTCGCTAATCATGTCGCGAGCGAGAGCCGCTATTCTTAGCCGTTAGAACAGAATCAAGACTGCAGACTCGAGTGACTAACTTGGCGTGAGTCATAAAAAAAGGTGTAATAGTAACGTCGGTGTGCCTGGTAAACCTGCCAGTGGTCGCATGCCGGCGTGCAAGACAACGTCATCAGTAAAAGATGGCAAGGAGCAATAATTTGAATACCCCTGTGGTTCCGCGTCGGTATGTGCCGAACTTAAAAACATTGCAACGTACCTGTGATGTTAACTACATGGCGCTGATGAAATTACTGCCTCACCACGCCAAAGTGGGCGACTGTGTATCGGTGGGCATCAGCGAGCAGGTACTCTTTGTGCTCAAGGTTTTAGAAGTGGCGCCTTACACTTGGCATGTGTCGATTGAGCAATGTAGCCCCCATTTACCGTTTTTTATGCGCATGAGGGTCACAGTTCGCATCTATCACGACGTAAGAATGGCCGAAGTGTGTGCTAGTCAACAGATATTGACCCTGCGTTCGAGTTACTATTACCCAAATGACAAGATGCATCAGCGCAATGAAAAAGAGCAGGTAAACCTATTTTTAGCCGAATGGCTGAAATGTTGCCTACAACATGGATTTAGCACGGTTAAACAAATTTGAATCATACGCCTATTCAGTTACAGACCTTAACGCTCACACCACACCGCGCAGACGGCGTGGTGGATTTGCTGCAGATCACGGATACGCATCTGTTTGCCGATAAAAATGCCGACTTTTTGGGTATCGCGCCTTGGTACAGTGCGCGCGCCGTGGTGGATGCTATTTTAGAGAATGCCCGTGAGCTGGATGCCACGCCGCAGGACTTTATTTTAGCCACCGGCGATTTATCCCAAGACCAAACGCCTGAGTCTTATCGTCACTTTAGCGAATTGATGGGCGAGCTTGCGCCCCCCATATTCTGGTTGCCCGGCAATCACGACGATGGTCATTTGATGCAAGCCGAACTGGATGACGCGGGCATCAGCAATGCCAAGCATTTATTGTGCGGACAGTGGCAGATTTTATTACTGGATACCCACCTGAATCATGAAACCTTTGGTGAGCTCTCTGCCGCACAGTTAATCTTGCTTGAACAAGCCATTACTCACTACCCTGAGCACCACTTATTACTGGCGGTGCATCATCAGGCAATCCCCGTGGGCTGCGCTTGGTTGGATCAACATAATTTGCGCAACAGCGCGGCCATGAAAGCCATCTTAGCCAAGCATCAGGCTGCAAAAGTGGTGATGTGTGGCCATGTGCATCAAGGCTTTGATCAATACGAGCAGGGCATTCGCTATCTGGCTAGCCCCGCCACCTGTATTCAATTCAAGCCTTTATCTGATGACTTTGCGCTCGACAGCATGGCACCGGGCTGGCGCGCATTATCTTTGTATCCCGATGGTCGCTTAAGCACCCAAGTGTGGCGCCTGCCTCATCATGCCTTTGCACCTGATTTTAGTGCTACCGGATATTAAGATGTCGACACTCCTTTATTTACACGGCTTTAACTCCTCCCCTCAATCTATGAAAGCCCGCGAGATGCAGGAATACTTGCTGCAAAAGCGGCCAGATATCAACTTCATTTGCCCACAATTGGCCACCACGCCAGCCGCCGCATGGGCGCAAATTTCCGAGATTTGTGAGGCGCTTGCAGTTAGAAATGACGGCCACTTTGGTGTGGCCGGCAGCTCACTGGGCGGCTTTTTGGCGACCCGAGTGGCAGAAGTGTATGGGGTGCGCGCGGTGGTGATTAATCCCGCCGTTAATCCGCAAGTCTTGCTGCAAGATTACTTAGGTGAGCAGCTTAACCCTTATACGGATGAGCGTTATTTACTGACCGCGCAACATATGCAGGAACTCAGTGAGTTACGCGTAAATGAGCCCAACTGCATGGCGCGCCTGTGGCTGCTGCAACAGCAGGGCGATGAAGTGCTAGATTATCGAGAAGCGCTGGAATACTACCGCTTCGCCCGGGTATGCATTCAAAAAGGCGGCGACCATTCTTTTATCGGCTTCAACCACTATTGCGCCCAAATCATCCGTTTTTTGCAGCTCTAGATCTCAATGACCAAAACCTATCTGCAAAAATAGCTCTGGCTCTAGATCTTAGTTTTTCTCTTCAACATTAAAAATTCAACATTGCCACTCTGCGTTTGGTGCGGGGCGCTCGGCGCTTAACTTTCGACAGCCCCTAGGCCTAAGTAGTAAGATGGCGCCCACGAATTCTGATTATTTAGGGTCAACATGTCATCGAGTCAATATACCGCTGATGCCATTGAGGTGCTCAATGGCCTAGAGCCAGTGCGTCGTCGTCCCGGCATGTATACCGATACTACGCGGCCTAATCACCTCGGCCAAGAGGTCATCGACAACAGTGTTGATGAGGCCCTCGCCGGCCACGCCAACAAGATAGAAGTGATACTACACGCGGATCAATCGCTGGAAGTCATCGACAACGGTCGTGGCATGCCGGTGGATATTCATCCGGAAGAAGGTATCTCGGGCGTGGAGCTTATTTTTACTAAGCTGCATGCGGGCGGTAAGTTTTCCAATAAAAACTATCAATTCTCCGGCGGCTTACACGGCGTGGGTATTTCCGTGGTCAGTGCCCTGAGTACGCGCTTAGATGTCACCATACGTCGCGCCGGTGAAGTCTATGAAATGGCCTTTGAGCACGGTACTAAGGTTAGCGAGCTAACCGTCACCGGCACCTGTGGCCAGCGTAATACCGGCACCCGCATCCGCTTTTGGCCCGATGTCAGTTACTTTGATTCACCCCGGTTCTCGGTATCGCGGCTCAAGCATTTATTAAAAGCCAAGGCGGTACTCAGCCCAGGGCTCAGGCTGCGTTTTGAAGATAAAGTTAACGACGAAACCCTAGAGTGGTATTACGAAGACGGCCTGCAAGATTACCTAGTCGAGTCCGTTAAAGACTATACCTGCCTGCCAGAAGAGCCCTTTGTTGGTAACTTTACTACCGAATTAGCGGCGGCAGAATGGGCGCTCACTTGGCTGCCCGAAGGCGGCGAGGGCATAGGCGAGAGTTACGTAAACCTGATCCCCACCACGCAAGGCGGCACCCACGTTAACGGCCTGCGCCAAGGCTTATTGGATGCGATGCGCGAGTTTTGTGAGTTTAGAAACTTACTGCCGCGCGGCGTAAAATTAACGCCGGACGATATTTGGGAGCGTTGCTCCTATATCTTGTCGATCAAGATGCAAGACCCGCAGTTTGCCGGTCAAACTAAAGAGCGTTTGTCGTCTCGCCAAAGCTCGGCCTTTGTGTCCGGTGTGGTGAAAGACGCCTTTAGCTTGTGGTTAAACCAACATACCGAGCTGGCCGAACAAATTGCCGAGCTGTGTATCAGCAGCGCCCAGCGCCGTTTACGCCAAGCTAAAAAAGTCGTGCGTAAAAAAGTAACTCAAGGGCCGGCCTTACCGGGCAAACTAACCGACTGCGCCTGCTCAGATCCAATGCGCGGCGAGTTGTTCTTAGTAGAAGGTGACTCGGCGGGCGGCAGTGCTAAGCAAGCGCGAGACCGCGAGTTTCAGGCGATCATGCCGCTGCGCGGTAAGATCTTAAACACCTGGGAAGTAGACTCAGGCCAAGTGTTAGCTTCTCAAGAAGTGCACGATATTTCGGTGGCGATAGGGCTTGATCCTGACTCCACGGATCTGACGGATCTGCGCTACGGCAAGATCTGCATCTTGGCGGATGCGGACTCGGATGGTTTGCATATCGCCACCCTGTTGTGTGCCTTATTTGTGCGTCATTTCCGCCACCTCGTCGAGCAAGGTCATGTGTACGTGGCTATGCCGCCTTTATACCGCATTGATATCGGTAAAGAGGTGCATTACGCACTGGATGAAAGCGAGCGTGACGCCGTATTGGCGCGCATTAAAGCGGAAAAGAAGCGGGGCAAGATACAGGTCACGCGCTTTAAAGGTCTGGGTGAAATGAACCCCAAACAGCTGCGCGAAACCACGCTGGATCCCAATACTCGTCGCTTAGTACAGCTCACGGTGGACGACATGGAAGCCACCGAAACCTTAATGGATATGTTGCTGGCTAAGAAACGCTCTAGTGATCGTCGCGAATGGCTAGAAACCAAGGGCAACTTGGTCGATCCGCTGGTCTGAGGAAAGAAATTAAATGAGTACTAACGACTTTACGATGGAAGGCGTCGAACGCCTGCCCATGCACACCTTTACCGAGCAAGCGTACCTTAACTATTCCATGTACGTGATCATGGACCGCGCCTTGCCGCATATTGGTGATGGCCTCAAACCGGTACAGCGACGCATTATTTATGCCATGAGCGAACTAGGCTTATCTGCCAGCTCTAAACATAAAAAATCTGCCCGTACCGTAGGCGACGTGCTGGGTAAGTATCACCCCCACGGCGACTCGGCTTGTTATGAAGCCATGGTATTGATGGCGCAGCCGTTTTCTTACCGCTATCCATTAGTGGACGGCCAAGGCAACTGGGGTGCGCCAGATGACCCTAAGTCTTTTGCCGCCATGCGTTATACGGAAGCGCGACTATCGCGTTATGCGGAATTACTGCTCTCGGAATTAGGCCAAGGCACGGTTGAATGGATCCCTAACTTCGATGGCACCATGGACGAGCCACGGGTACTGCCTGCCCGTTTGCCGCATATCTTAATGAACGGCATTACCGGCATAGCCGTGGGCATGGCCACGGATATTCCGCCCCATAATATTCGCGAACTGGCCGCCGCCTGTGTGCATTTATTGGATAACCCCAAGGCCAACGTGGCCGAGCTGATGCAGTTTGTGCAAGGCCCGGATTACCCGACCGATGCGGAAATTATTACCCCGCGCAGTGACATTCAAAAGATCTACGAGACTGGGCGAGGCAGCATCAAGATGCGTGCCGTCTATGAGATGGAGCACGGCGATATCGTCGTCACCGCTCTTCCCCATCAGGCCAGTAGCGGCAAGATTTTAGAGCAAATCGCCGCACAAATGCAGGCCAAGAAGCTGCCGATGGTGGCGGACTTGCGCGATGAAGCGGATCATGAAAATCCCACGCGTTTGGTAATTATCCCACGTTCTAATCGCGTGGACGTTGAACAGCTGATGCAGCACTTGTTTGCCAGCACGGATCTTGAAAAAAGCTATCGGGTTAACCTGAATATGCTGGGCTTAAATAATAAGCCGCAGGTTAAAACCCTGGAGATGATCCTCGACGAATGGCTGGTGTTCCGTCGCCAAACCGTGCGTAATCGCCTGCAATATCGACTCGATCGAGTAGAAGCGCGACTGCATATTTTGGAAGGTTTGTTGGTGGCGTTTTTAAGCATCGATGAAGTGATCGAGATCATTCGCGGCGAAGATGAACCTAAGCCGGTATTGATGGATCGCTTTGGCTTATCGAGCATTCAAGCGGAAGCCATCTTAGATCTTAAATTACGTCATTTAGCCAAGTTAGAAGAAGTGAAAATCCGCGGTGAGCAAGATGAATTAGCCGCCGAGCGCGATAAACTAGCCGCCTTGCTGGGATCTGAACGTCGTTTAAGTACTTTGATCAGAAAAGAGATCCAAGCCGACGCCGAGAAATTCGGCGACGACCGCCGCTCGCCCTTGATGGAGCGTAGCGAAGCGAAAGCGTTAAGTGAAAAAGAGCTGATCCCCAGTGAAGCGGTCACGATCGTACTATCAGAAAAAGGCTGGATCCGCTCGGCTCGCGGCCACGATGTAGATGGCGCCAGCTTAAGCTATCGCGCTGGCGACAGCTTCTTATCGGCGGTCAATGGCCGTAGTAATCAGATGGCGGTGTTCTTATCCAGCATTGGCCGCGCTTATGGCCAAGAAGCTCATGGCTTGCCCTCGGCTCGTGGCCAAGGCGAACCGCTGTCGGGTCGTTGTAGCTTAAGCCCGGGCGAGCAGCCGAACTTCGTGCTGATGGGCGAAGATGAGCGCTTGTTCTTATTAGCATCGGATGCGGGTTATGGTTTTGTGTGTCGCTTTGTGGATATGGTCAGCCGCAATAAAAACGGCAAGGCACTGCTTACCGTGCCTAAGGGCGGCTTGGTGCTGCAACCCGTGGCCATTGATACGCTTGCCAGCAGTCAGTGTTTAGCGGTGACCAACGAAGGCCGCATGCTGTTGTTCCCACTGCAAGACTTGCCGCTACTGGGCAAGGGCAAGGGCAATAAGATCATCGGCATTACCGGTGCCAAGGTGCAAGCGCGCGAAGACTTCATCAAGCAGCTAGTGGTGGTGCCAGAAGGTGCCAGCGTCACCTTGCATGCCGGTAAGCGCAAGCTCACCCTCAAGCCCACCGACTTGGCTCACTACCAAGGCGAACGCGGCCGCCGCGGCGCTTTGCTGCCAAGAGGCTTACAGCGCGTGGATAGCTTAGAGATTGAAGAGCTGGCTGCGGGAAGTGCAGCGCCTAGCGCCTAGCGCCCAGCACCAAGCTAAACAAAAAAGGCATCCCGATTTAGATCGAGATGCCTTTTTTATGGCCGGTGTTTACCGCTGCGCCGAAACCAGCATGGTGCAAGAATGTAGTCGCGCGTTTTAACCGCGAAATAGCGCGCAGCGCTATCCCAACGCCATGTTCATCCCATTGCACCAATCCCACCACCCGACAACCGCGCCGAGATCGGCATGTGTTTGGTTAAAAACCCGCCGAACCATCCGCTGACGCGGATCTGCCGAATAAATTTGGCAGCTACAGAACCCAAACCATGCTAAATAAACAAGCAGCGCCGAGTCCTTGCCGTCTTTGCGAGGCACGAAGCAATCCAGCTTTTGAACTTCATTAAAAATTCAACATTAACAATTCAACATTTAATAATGGATTGCCGCGTCGTTGCACTCCTCGCAATGACCGACTGGGCGCTTGGTGCTAGGCGCCGGGCGCTGCTGTTAACTTCTCAACTATCGGGCCATTAGCCTCGGGAAAGTCGTATTGCTCAAGTTCACGGATGGCTACCCAGCGGCTGGGTTGGCCCTCTAAACCGCTTGGCTCACCATTGAAAGCTGTGACTTTGCGAATGGCCAAGGTCACGTGCTTGTCGCCGTAGTCGTGCTCGATTTGCATAAACGGCTCACAGGCCAACACGGTAATGCCCACTTCTTCGGCCAGCTCTCGTGCTAGCGCTTGGGCTACGGTTTCGCCGGTTTCCACTTTGCCGCCGGGAAACTCCCACTTATTAGCTTGATGCTGATTTGAATTGCGCTGGCAGATAAAAATCTCGCCCTGGGCGTTTTCAATCACGCCCACCGCTACTAAGACCGATTTTTTAGCCGTATTAGCCGCAGACATTTTATCAGTACTCATTTTCATTATCTTGGTCGGGCATCCAGGCGGGTTCGCCGGCAATGCGCTTTTCTTCATCTGCCCACTCGCCTAAATCAATCAGCTGGCAGCGCTTGCTGCAAAACGGGCGAAACTGACTTTGTTCGCCCCAAACAACTGTTTTATTACAAGTGGGGCAGGAAACGGTTAAGGGAGTGCTCATTTTATATTCGCCAATTCAAATTCTACATTGCCGATATCATGATTATCCACCGGCATGAAACGTACGGTATAGCGGTATTTATTGCCACTGACCACGGGATAAATAGCTTGGTCGGCAGGCACGCGTACCCGAATAATATGGGTGTGCGCCGCATCATCTTGAAAAAAGCCATTATGCGCGATTTGTGGCTGAAACTGGCCAACATCACGCCATAAGGTCAGTTGTAGTTCTAATCCTTGCTGCAGCAGCTGCAATTGGCTTAGCCAACCATCGATATCTTGCTGCTGATTAGCTTTGGGCTGGTGTAACCAATAATGCAGTTGTGGCACATCAAAGGAGCATAAACCGCCCGGAATGGCGAAACGGCTACGCACCGCGACCAACAATTTGTCTTCACGCAGCAGTTGGCCAAAACGCGGGGAGCGGGGCAATTGCTGGCTTAAGTCAGCCAATTGTTGTTCTAGCTCGCTGAGTGCGGCGACATCTATGCCCGGCACTTCGGCCCAAGCGGCCAACTTTTCTTTTTCAATATTTAAATCTTTGGCCAGATCGGAGCGAATATCGCACCGCTCCAGCAACTCAATAATATCCAATAACGCTTTAAACAGCGCCACGGCTTGGCCATTGGCGCTTAAGCTACGACACTGTTTGATTTGCAGTAGTAAATCGCTCAGGCGTAAGTAATTGCGGCATTTTTCGTTTAGGGGATATTCGTAAATAAGTGCTGACATAAGGCTCCGGCCTGCAGAGTGAAGGCTGTAATGAGAGTAATGTTACTCGCATTAGTCGGTAATAAACAAATCGAGCAAGCGATTAAGAAAGCGTCGGCCCAACGGCGTTAACTGCCAATGGCTGTCGGTCTCGCTGAGCAGCTCTAAGCGCAAGGCCTCAGCCAGAGGGGCTTGCAGCTGGTTGGTGCTCATGCCGGTTAGCTCAGAAAACTCTGACTTAGGTATAGCTTCAAATAAGCGTAGCCGATTCATAAAGTATTCCAACGACAGATCCTGCGTAGCTATCCCGTTGTACTGATCCAGATAAGGCCGGTTTGGCTCTAAGTAACCTTTAGGGTGCTTAACCTTCACCGTGCGCACTATTTTGGCTTCTAATGGCAGGGTAATTTTACCGTGGGCGCCACAACCAATGCCTAGGTAGTCGCCAAAGCGCCAGTAATTCAAATTATGCTGGGCCTCAAAGCCTGGCTTGGCATAGGCCGACACTTCATAGTGTTGATAGCCATTTGCCAGCAGCAGTTCATGACCTTGCTCATAAATATCTGCCAAGGTGTCGTCTTCGGGCAGCACAGGCGGGCGCGAGGCGAAAGGCGTGTTCGGCTCTATAGTGAGCTGATACCAAGACAAATGCGGCGGCGATAAGGCAATAGCTTGCTCCAGATCTGAGAGCGCATCATTTAAGCTTTGGTCAGGTAAGCCGTGCATTAAGTCGATATTAAAGCTATTTAAGCCCACGCTAGCTGCCTCTTGGGCGGCAAAGCGAGCTTGCTCTGGGTCGTGAATACGGCCCAAACGTGCGAGCTTTTCTGGTTGAAAGCTTTGAATACCAATAGAGATGCGATTCACCCCTGCGGCTTTAAAGCCAGCGAAGCGACCGGCTTCGACCGTGCCGGGATTGGCTTCAAGGGTAATTTCCATTTGCTCTTTAAAGGGAATTAGCGCCTTAACGCCGTCCAGCAGTTCTTTAATGGCCGCTGGGCTCATTAGGCTCGGCGTGCCGCCGCCAATAAAAATGCTGTGCAGTGGGCGCCCTTGGGCCAAGTGCAAATCTTGCCGTAAATCCTCTAATAGGGCGCCAATGTAGGCCTGCTCTGGGATCGCCTCTTTCATGGCGTGAGAGTTAAAATCACAGTAGGGGCACTTTTGTACGCACCAAGGAATATGGATATATAGGCTTAGCGGCGGTAATTGCAGCATTAGTTGGACTCTTTAAACGGGGTTTGCAGCGGCGCTTGCTGCGTTAGATCTTGCTGGCTTTTATCTTCTAATTTTAGGTCTTCTAGCTTTAGATCTTCTAACAAGAGCGCTTGCAGCTGACGCAGTGCTTTGCCTCTGTGGCTTAAGTGATTCTTCTCGGCACTCGAGAGCTCAGCGGCAGTTTTACCAGCCTCTTCTACCCAAAAGATCGGGTCGTAGCCAAAACCTTGAGTACCTTGAGCCGAGGTGGTGATTTCACCTGTCCAAGAGCCACTGCAAATTAATGGCGTGGGATCATCGGCGTGGCGCATATAAACCAGTACGCACCAAAAGGTTGCTTGGCGTTGTGCGCGGGGTACACCATTCAGCTCGCTCAGTAGTAGTTCAAGGTTTTGTTGATCGGTGGCATGCTCACCGGCAAAGCGCGCTGAGTATACGCCGGGGCGACCATCGAGCGCGGCCACGCTAATGCCGGAATCGTCGGCAATGGCTGGCAAGCCAGTCTTAACGGCCGCGTGACGCGCCTTGGTAATGGCGTTTTCGACGAAGGTAGTGCCGACTTCTATCGCGTCACTCACGCCAAGCTCAGTCTGCGGAGTCACTGTCATGTGCAACTCACCGAGCAGGCTTTGCAGCTCGGCCACCTTCTTGGCATTACCTGACGCTAATACTATCTGTTTGCTCATGATTGCTCTCGTTTTCTCTGCAGACTGTTATACGCTTAACGCCGTACGCTATTCGTAAAAAGACGGTGTTGTTCTTTACGTACGGCGTACCACGTAAAGCGTTGTTGACGCTTAATCCGTATAAAAGGTATGACGAAAGCTTAGCTCGCCACCTTGCTCTGGGCTTTTAATATCGATGGTGAACAGCACGTTGTCTTCATTGCGATACGGATATTCGGCGATGTAATAAATAGCGTCGCCTTCGCGAATGGTCTGAAACTCTAATTTGCGTATGGTACCAATCAACGACTTGCCTTGGCCGGTCATGCTCACTTGCAGCGTTTTGCCGTTTTGGTCGAGCACGGCAATGTTCAACAGACCATTATAGCGGCTGCGTTCGATGCGATTAGCGCGGGCTATTTCTGGTGTTAAAAAAGTGGAGGGCAGGGCGGTGTAATGCACGGTCCAAGCACCAATTTTTTGTTCTGCAGCGTGCAGCTGGGCCGATAATAGTAGGCCTACGCCGAGCAGTAAGGGGGTGAATATGCGTGTAAACATCATGCTTCCTTTTCAGTTAATGACGCGGTGAGATTGAAGCGTTAGCTAGTCGTGTTTAACAGCTGGGCCAAAGCTTGGGGAATCACTTTGGGTGACTCAATGACCACTCGCTTGTGTCGGCTGCTGTCACCGCTCAGCAGTTGCACTTGAGACTGAGTGACACGGCATTGCTTGGCTAACCATTTCAATAAATGAGCATTGGCTTTGCCATCTACAGGAGCGGCGGTAATGGCGATTTTTAACGCATCCCCATGCCGGCCAAGAAATTGATCTCGGCTGGCTTTAGGTTGCAAATAAATACGCAAATACAGCACCTCCTCGCGCAGCTGTACCGGCAGGGTTAGAGCCCCAACCAGAGCGAGCCAAAGATGTCGCTCATTAAGAAGTTCAGCACCTGCAGGATAATAAAGAACACCAGCATGGATAGGTCAATCCCGCCCATGGCCGGAATAATGCGGCGAATGGGGGCCAGCAGCGGCTCAGTGAGCTGAAACATCAGGTATTCAACTGGGTTATTACCCTGACTCACCCAGCTTAAGAGCGCACGAATAATCAATACCCAGAACAGCATGGTGCCGATTTTCTTCACTATGGTGAGCACTATTAATAACACCCACTCAAACCAGCTTGCGGCTTCGGCATTAATAATATGTAACGCGTACAGTAAGCCTAGTTTGAGCGCCACCACCAGCACCGCTAGGGCCACTGCGGCCATATCGATACCAAAAAAGCCTGGTATAAAACGGCGCAGTGGCGTTAATACTGGGTTGGTCGCCTTAAGCACAAACTGACTGACCGGGTTATAGAAGTCGGCGCGGGCCAGTTGCAACCAAATGCGCAGCAATATCACCATCAAATACAGGTCGCACAAGGTGTTAATTAGATAATAAGCGGTGTTCATTTATTGTCCTTAGAGCTGAGTTTCGAGTTCGCGTGCACGCAGAAGGGCGGCAGTCATGGCATCGGCGACCAGTTGTTCTAGCCCTTGCGCTTGAAAATGCTCAATCGCTTGTGCAGTTGTGCCTCCCTTAGATGTCACTTGCGCTCTTAGCTCACTTAAAGAGACATCTGGGTTAGCCGCCACCATATTAGCGGCACCGAGTGCGGTTTGCTGAACTAAAAGCCGAGCATCGGTCTCATTTAAGCCAAATCGTACCGCTTGCTCAGCCATGGCTTGCATAAATAAGAAGAAATAGGCCGGTGCACTGCCCGCCGCGGCGGTAACTTGGTTAATGCCGTCCTCTGCTGCTACCCACAAGGTTTTGCCTACGGCTTGCATCAATAGCTCGGCATAATCTCGGTCGGTTTGCGCCACCGTCGCCCCCGCATACAAGCCAGTCATGCCCAAGCCCACTAAAGAAGGGGTGTTGGGCATGGTGCGAATAATGCGCGTTTGGCCGCTAAGCTCCGTTAAGCGCGCCACCGACATACCGGCGGCAATCGAGATCAGCAACTTACCGGACAAGGTGCTGTCGACATTGGAAATATCACTCAGCATGCCCGCCATCATCTGCGGTTTTACGGCCAATACAATCACCTCTGCCCAGGCGGCGGCTTGGTCGTTGTCTTGGCTAGTGTGAATACCAAAATCATTGGCCAATTGGTCTAACTTTCCGCGCGAGGGATTAGACGCCATAATGGCCGAGGCGGGGTAACCGGATTGGATCAGGCCTGCAATCAAGCTGCGTGACATGTTACCTGCGCCAATAAAGGCCAGTTTTCTCTTTTCTATTACAGACTTAGGTGCCATGACAAATAGGGTCTCTTAATGATTAGGCTCAATAGCAACTCACTTATGCGTTGCGTGAGCCAAAGATAGCCGTGCCCACCCGAACTAGGGTGCTGCCACAAGCCACTGCGACTTCCAGATCATTGCTCATGCCGACGGATAGCGTATCCATGGCGGGGTATATTTGTGCCATTCTATCAAACAGTTGCTGCAACTCTAGTAATTGTGTCGTTAGTTTGTCGTGATCGTCGGTGGCCTCAGGTATGGCCATCAAACCGCGCAAGCATAACTGAGGTAATTCGGTGACCGCCGCGGCTAAAGCGGGTATTTCTTCTGGTAACACGCCGGACTTATTAGGCTCGCGGCTGATATTCACTTGTAAGCAAATATTTAAGGCTGCTAATGGCGCTGGGCGCTGGGCGCTTAAGCGTTCGGCAATTTTTAACCGCTCCACGGTTTGCACCCAATCAAAATGCTCGGCCACCGGCTTGGTTTTATTGGACTGCAATGGGCCAATTAAATGCCAAGTAATGTCTGGGCAGGGGGCGCTTAACGCCTGTATTTTATCAATCGCTTCTTGTACGTAGTTTTCACCAAACTGGCGCTGACCCGCGTGATAGGCGGTTTCAATATCAGCGATGGGTTTAGTTTTACTGACCGCCAGCAAGTGCACGCTATGGGCGTCGCGCTGGCATGCAGCCGTGGCGGCGGCAATTCTATCGTGAACCTGCTGCAGCTGTTGTAGGATAGTATTCATATGGATAATAAAACCAAGGGCAAGAGGGACAGAGAATGGATATTACGGAACTATTGGCGTTTAGTGTAAAGCATAATGCCTCGGATCTGCACCTGTCTGCGGGCGTACCGCCACAAATCAGAGTGGACGGTGAAGTGCGCAAGATTAACTTGCCGGTATTAGAGCATACCGAAGTGCACCGTTTGGTGTATGAGATCATGAATGATCGCCAGCGTAAAGAATTTGAAGACAACCTCGAAGTCGACTTCTCCTTTGAAATGCCAGACTTGGCTCGCTTTCGTGTAAACGCCTATCACCAAGCCCGCGGCGCAGCGGCGGTATTTCGGGTGATACCCAGCGAAGTGCTGAGCCTAGAACAATTAGGCGGGCCGGAAATTTTTCGGCGTATTGCCGAGTATCAACGTGGCCTAGTGTTGGTTACCGGACCTACGGGGTCGGGTAAGTCCACCACACTGGCGGCCATGGTAGATCATATAAATGAAAACTATAATAAGCACATTCTGACCATCGAAGATCCCATTGAATTTGTGCACAGTAATAAAAAGTGCTTAATCAACCAGCGTGAAGTACACAGAGACACCCACTCTTTTAGTAATGCGCTGCGCTCCTCGTTACGAGAAGATCCGGATATTATTTTGGTGGGCGAGCTACGCGACTTAGAAACTATTCGCTTGGCACTTACCGCCGCTGAAACAGGCCACTTAGTGTTTGCGACCTTGCATACCTCGTCCGCGGCCAAAACCATAGACCGTATTGTGGATGTGTTTCCGGGCGCTGAAAAAGCCATGGTGCGCTCTATGCTCTCTGAGTCCTTGCGCGCGGTGATTTCTCAAACCTTGCTGAAAAAGCCTAATGGCGGACGCATAGCAGCCCATGAGATCATGCTCGGCACGCCGGCCATTCGTAACTTGATCCGCGAAGATAAAGTCGCTCAGATGTATTCAGTGATCCAAACCGGTCTGGCGCACGGTATGCAAACCATGGATCAATGTTTAAAGCAGCTGGTGAACAGTGGTTTGATCTCAGCGGTAGACGCACGTGCTAAAGCCACGGATCCTCAGAGTATTCAGTAAGTGGAGCAAGCAATGCAGTTAACCCCTTTTTTGCAGGCCATGGTGGAGCAGCAAGCGTCAGACTTGTATATCTCGGTGGGCGTGCCCGCCATGATCAAAAGCCACGGCAATTTGGTTGCGATTAGTGACACTAAACTGACCGCCGTCGATGCCTTGGCGCTGGTGGAGTCGTGCATGACGCCGGAGTGGCACATGCGTTTTCATCAGCATAAAGAAGCCAACTTCGCCATTAGCGACGAACAGCATGGCCGTTTTCGGGTCAGTGCTTTTTGGCAGCAAGAAAAAGCCGGCATGGTGATCCGGCGCATCGAAAGCAAGATCCCCACCTTTGAAGAGCTGTATTTACCCGATAGCCTGCGCGAAGTGGCCATGGCTAAGCGCGGTTTAGTGTTATTTGTGGGCGGCACGGGTACCGGTAAATCGACCACGCAAGCGGCCATGATTGGGCACCGTAATCGTCATGCAGACGATCATATTCTGACCATCGAAGATCCGATTGAATTTGTGCATCAGCATGATCGCTCTATTATCACCCAGCGGGAAGTGGGCATAGACACCGAATCATTTGAAGCGGCCCTCAAAAGCTCCTTGCGCCAAGCGCCGAACGTGATTTTAATCGGTGAAATTCGCTCCGAAGAAACCATGGGCTATGCGCTGGCCTTCGCCGAAACCGGTCATTTGTGTATGGCGACTTTGCACGCTAATAACGCCAACCAAGCACTGGATCGCATTATGCATTTAGTGCCTGAAAGTAAGCATCGGCAGTTACAGTATGATTTATCCTTTAACCTGCGCGCAATCGTGGCCCAGCAGCTGATTCCCACTCGTGAAGGCGGCAAGCGTCGTGCGGCCTTTGAGGTGCTGCTTAATACGCCGTTAATGGCGGATTTGATCCGCAAAGGTGAGCTGCACCGTTTGAAAGAGGTAATGAGCAAGTCTCGTGAACAGGGTATGCAGACCTTCGATCAGGCCTTATTTGATCTCTATAACCAGAATCAGATCGGTTACAGCGAAGCCCTGGCTTATGCAGACTCCGCCAACGACTTGCGCTTGATGATCAAGTTGCAAGGCGGCGGCACAGGACTGGACGCGGGCTTGATGGATAACGTGACCATAGAGTAGTGGGCCTCAAGTCATGCAAGGGGTGTAGAGAGAATAGTGAGGGGTGAAAACCGCCTGCATTTTATTGATCAAATTGCATGCTTCACGTAATAACATTTTTTATAATAACCATTTAGAGGTAGCTCATGCTGATTGTCGTTTCCCCCGCTAAAACGCTGGATTTTGATACGCCACCCGTTATCAGCGACTTTACTCAGCCGCAATTATTGGCTGAGTCTGAATTACTGATTGAACGCGCTCGGCAACTGAGCCCCGCTGACATTGGTCAGCTGATGAAGATCAGCGACAAGCTGGCGGGCTTAAATGCGGCGCGCTTTGCCGACTGGCAGCCAAACTTTACCCCCGACAATGCCAAGCAGGCGCTATTGGCCTTTAAAGGCGATGTGTATACGGGGTTAGATGCCGAGAGCTTGAGCGCTAAAGACTTTGCATTTGCCCAAGCGCATCTGCGTATGTTATCAGGTTTATATGGCCTGCTGCGGCCGCTGGATTTAATGCAGGCTTACCGATTAGAGATGGGCACTAAGTTGGATAATGTGCGCGGCAAAGACTTGTATCAGTTTTGGGGTGACATCATCACCGATAAGCTCAATATTGCGCTGGAAGAACAGGGCGATAATGTACTGATTAATTTAGCCTCTAACGAATACTTTAAAGCGGTGAAGCCCAAAAGCTTAAGCGGGCAGATCATTACGCCTGTCTTTAAAGACTGCAAAAATGGTCAGTACAAGATCATCAGTTTCTACGCGAAAAAAGCCCGCGGTTTAATGGCGCGCTACATCATTCAAAATCAGTTAACCGAAGTCAGCCAGCTGACCGCCTTTGATACTGACGGCTACTACTTTGTGGAGGCCGAGTCCACGGCTACTGAGTTAATGTTTAAGCGCGACGAGCAGTGAAGCGTAGGGCCGAGCGCCCAGCTAGAAAATTGACGGTGTTGGTCGGCGATGAGGCAGCGGCGAAATGTTGCTGTAAAAACTTTCTTTAAGAAAAAGCAAAAAAGTGTGAACCTTTTGCCAAGCTACAGCTCTGATTAGGTGTGCTTACTGAATTTGAATACTCTCTCTTCATTTTCTTTTTGACCGGTCCTTATGGGCCGGTTTTTTTATGGAAAAAGCACCGGTTTTTTATGGGCATTAACCGAGATTAACGGCTCTTTCATGCTTATCAGATAATTATTTTAAAAATAATGCAAAAAGCTGGAACCTTTAGCACAAGCTGCGCTCTGATATTATGTGCTTACTGATTTTATGAATACTCTCTTCTTCATTTGCATTTTTTGACCGGCTCTTATGGGCCGGTTTTTTTATGGAAATTTTTGATAAATCAAAAGCGCAAAGAGTGAAGCTGCAGCTATCGAGGCCCTCAAAGGATGCTATACAGTTTTTAGGCCAAGGATTTACTGGCGTCTCTATGACGGCGACCTTCTATCGCGCGGCGTTCATCGTGTTCTGGCTGCCAACGCAGTAAGTCGCGTCGATCGAGGATTTGTCTTCTACAATGTTGGCGCCGCTCTGGACCCGTGTAAAATTTCAACATGCGGCTCCCTCCTTGGGGTTAACGTATCCATGAGTGATAAGCATAGCTAACGTGGCCAGATGCATCTAATAGCATTCTGTAAAACTAGCTGATCAGTATTATCACTCTTAGTGAATACAACACCTAAAGTCAGGCTGGACGGTGTTTTGTAGTCTAGCGCTTCAGCTGTTAGTCCCGTCTAAGCGGGAATGTTTAAAGCCTTCTTGCTTTGCAAGACCCACAGCTGAAGCGTGGGACTACAAGGGCGGCATTTATCTTTGTGATTCGCTTAAACAGGCCACTTCTTTACTTAGATTGGTATAACTCAAGGCTTAACAATTAACACCCGCCAATAACCAAAACAGGCACCCTAGGGTGCCTGTTTTGGTTAGCTGTTTTTGTTAGATAAAACGCTAAATAGCCGAGAGTTTACTCGTCGTCATCCTCGTCGTCCCAGTCGATAACGGGGGCGGCCTTTTTCTTCGGCTTAGGGATCACGGCTTCACCAGGCTTAGGACCGGCCCACTTTGGCTTGCCCTTGGCCTTAGTATCACGCAGGCGCACTTTTTCTTTCTTTACTGGCTCGTCTAATTTTTTGCCTTTGGCGTCTTTACGCTTGCGCGAGTTCACCTTGGCTTCTTTATGCTTAGGTCTCAGCTCTTCAATGATACGGCGCTTGAGTGCTTCTTCGGTGTATTTCTCCACCTTCACCAGCAGCGGCATATCGTGTGCTTCCACCAAGCTAATGGCGGTGCCTTTTTGGCCGGCACGGCCGGTGCGGCCAATACGGTGCACATACACATCTGCGGTGCGTGGCATATCGTAGTTAATTACGTGGCTAACTTCCGGTAAGTCGATGCCGCGAGAAGCCACGTCGGTGGCCACTAAGATATTCACCCGACCAATGCGAAACCGAGCCAGCGCTTCAATACGCTTATCTTGATCCATTTCACCGCGCAGCCACGCATTATGTAAGCCTTCTTGTTGCAGACGGCTGGCCAGCTCCATTAAGCGGTCGCGAGTTTTTACAAAAACAATGCTGCGGGTCACATCAGGCTGGCGCAACAAATGCACTAACAGCGCAAATTTATGCTCAGGATTGTCGGCTAAGTGCACCCACTGATTGATTTTTTTACGCTCACTGCGCGGCGGCTCGGCGGCGAGTTGCACCGGATCTTTTAGTAGATCGGCGGCAAAGCTCATCAAGCCTCGGCCTTCCAAGGTGGCAGAAAACAGCATGGTCTGGCGGCGCCAGCGTGCTTCGGCGGCGATGCGGTCTACGTCTTTAATAAAGCCCATGTCTAGCATGCGATCCGCTTCATCAAGGATCAGCATTTCTATATCGCGGCTATCAAAGGACTCGCGGTCTATGTATTGCAGCAAGCGGCCCGGGGTCGCCACTACGATATCCGTAGTTTTGGTGAGTGCCGGCAGATGTTGGCTTTCATGCACGCCGCCGGTGATCACTTCTACCCGTAAGTTGGTGTGCTTCACGATTTTTTTCGCGTCTTCGCCAATCTGGATAGCCAGCTCGCGAGTAGGCGTTAAAATCAGCACTCGGGTGGGGCCTGCATTACGGCGTGGAAAGTCCAGCAGATGTTGGCAAATCGGCAATAGAAATGCCGCCGTTTTGCCGGTGCCGGTCGGGGCAGAAGCCATAATGTCCCGTCCGCTCATGGCTTCGGGAATGACTTGGCTCTGAATAGTGGTCGGTTTTGCATAGCCCATATCAGCCAGTGCGCGGACCAGGACGGAGTCCAGTTCCAGTTGCTCGAAGGTCATACTGCTCATGATCGGTCTCGTCAGCCTACTAAAAGGCGGTATTATAAGGGAATTGGAATAAAAAAACCTGACAGGATCAGCATGAGTAGCCGTGGTTTTACATTTAAGCAGTTTCACATCAATCATGACCGCTGTGGGATGAAGGTGGGCACCGATGGGATCTTGCTTGGTGCTTGGGCTCACTTGGGTTCTGCGAGGCGTATTTTAGACCTCGGCACTGGCTCTGGCCTAGTGGCACTTATGTTGGCGCAAAGAGCGCTGGCACAGCGCACAGCTGATGAGGCGAAGGGCCAATCTGCAGTTGAAAAAACAGCTGAGATCGAAATTATTGGCTTAGAGCTGGATGATGCTGCGGCAAGCCAAGCCGCCGATAACGTGGCCGCCTCACCTTGGCCAACAAAAATAATAATCGAACAAGGCGCGGTGCAAGATTATCAAGCACCAAGTTTTGATTTAATTGTGTCTAACCCGCCGTATTTTGTGGCCGGCCAGTCGTTTGTTAGTCAAGCACGGGCCAATGCGCGTCACACCGGCAGCCTCAGCTTGGCAGACTTGTTTGCCCACGCGCGGCGGTTATCTGCCCCGCACGGGCAGCTGGCGTTGGTATTGCCGCATCAGGCGCTAGCGGTCGCATTAACAGAAGCCGAGCTACAGGGCTGGCACTTAGCGCAGCAGGTGGCTGTTTGCACCAAAGTGGGCAAACCGGCACTGCGTTTTCTGTTGTTATTTTCTAGTGTTAAATGTGGCTTTACAGCGGGGGAGCTAGTGATAAATGCTGCTGAGGGCGGTTTGGATCCCGCGTATGTTGATTTAGTGCGCAGTTTTTATCTAAAGATGTAAGTTTCGTCTTGAATCTCAGGCTCACACTATTATGCTAACGTGCTGCGCGGCGGCCAGCAGAAACCAGCATATTCCAGTAATACATAGATTATAACTCTAGTCATCTTTCTAGTTATATCATTGTGCGGATAACCAATGTGTGTTCCTAGGAAGGGATCTCTGGTGGCCAGTCGTCTCGTCATTATCGTTTGACTGCAAATTAAGCTCGCGTTTTGCTAGCTGCCGCAAGAGGTGTTCGTGAACAAGTCGTTATCCACTTTTGATGTATTAGGTTTAGGTTTTATGACCTTTGCCTTTTTCTTGGGCGCCGGAAATATTATTTTCCCGCCGCTTACGGGTTTTTTAGCCGGTGAACATTTAACCAGCGCCATGAGCGGCTTTTTGCTAACTGGCGTGGGCTTGCCGTTAGTCACGCTAGTGGCGGCGGCACTGGCAGGTGGCGGCTTACCCACCATGGCTCGTTACTTGCCGCCTATGGTAGTTACTGTCATGGCCACGGCCATTTTTATTATCATAGGCCCTGCTTTTGCTACGCCTCGCACCGGCTTAGTGGCCTATGAAATGGGCTTGAAACCCTTTTTAGCTAACCCTACCCAAACTACTTTGACCCTGTACACCATTGGCTTTTTTGGCTTGGTATTATTGCTGTCGTTGAATCAAGGCCGTTTATTGGATGCGGTAGGCAAGGTCTTAACGCCAATTTTATTGCTGCTGTTAATAGGGCTGGCTTTAGCGGTATTTATCAACCCGCAGGGCACACAGCCGCCGGTAGATGACCTCTATTTAGCCCAACCGTTTGTGAAAGGTTTTCTCGAAGGCTACAACACCATGGACACCTTTGCGGCGCTGATCTTTGGCATGCTGATTTTGGACGTACTGCGCCAAAAAGGCGTGACCGATAAGCGCGCACAATCACGCTACTTAATGGTTGCGGCGCTGATTGCCGCGGTCGGTTTGGGCTTTGTGTATGTGTCGCTGTTTATTTTAGGTGGCACCAGCTTAGGAGTGGTGGACTCAGCTAACAATGGTGCCGAGATCATCAGTGCCTATGTGTTAGCGCTGTTTGGCCCGCCGGGCTTGTGGATTTTAGCCGCCATCGTGTTTTTGGCCTGTATTACTACCGCCGTGGGGCTGGTGTCTGCTTGTGCCGACTACTTTTATCGCTTAACCGGTAAGCTCAGTTATCGCAGCTGGGTGGTGATTAATGCGCTGCTCTGCATGCTGGTGGCGAATGTGGGGCTGGATACTTTAATTTCGGTGTCGGTACCGGTATTAGTGGCCTGTTATCCGGTGGCGGTAGCCTTAGTGCTGGCCACCTATGTGCGGCCTTTCATGCGCGCGCCCATCTTCGCCTTTCGCTTTATCTTAGCGGTAGCCTTTGCCTTTGGCTTAGTCGATGGCTTGCAAGCGGCAGGCTTAGAGATGAGCGTTTTTCATTGGCTACCAATGTTTGATATCGGCATGGCTTGGGTATTGCCCACTGTGGTCGCGACTGTGATTGGGCTGGCAGTGAATAAGGCAGCGCGAAAGGAAGAAGTGCAATGTTAAATGCTTAATTTTTAATGTTGAATAACGAAATAAAGATAAACACCGAGCCTGCAAGTTCGGTGCTTTTCATTCAACATTAAGCATTCAACATTCCCGCGCAGCGGGCTACAGCGCCGAAATCTCTTCCAAAATTTGTGTCACCCAAGTTTCAATGCGGGTATCTGTGTCATCGTACTGGTTGGCTTCATCCAGCGATAAACCCACAAAATATTCACCGTCTTCGGTAAGCGCTTTAGAGGCTTCAAACTCATAGCCAAAGTTCGGCCAATAACCCACTACAGTAGCGCCACAGGCCACTACTTTGTCGTGTAATAAACCCAGTGCGTCTTGAAACCATTCGCCGTAGCCGAGCTGATCGCCCATACCAAATAGCGCCACCACATGACCTGCCAGATTGAGGCTATCGATGTCGCTCCATTGTGACTCCCAGTCTTCTTGCAGCTCGCCAAAATCCCAAGTGGAAATGCCGAAAATCAGGATCGGGTAGTCTTGGGCGCGCGCCAATGGCACATCCTTGATATTATGCAGATCGACCAAGTCAGCGCCGAGTTGCTCGCCAATTTTTTCGGCGGCTATCTCGGTATAGCAGGTCGTTGAACCGTAAAATAAACCGATATTCATGGGATCCCGTTATCATTTCGGACAATGGAACTATCATAACAGAAGCTTTTCTGTGAGCAGAGTTTGGAGTGGTAATGAGTTATCCATTAATTGAACAATTTGTAGATACGCTGTGGCTGGAAAAGGGGCTGGCAGATAATACGCTGGCATCCTATCGCAGTGACTTAACACACTTTGCTCGCTGGTTAGACGGCGAGGGCGATAGCTTGGTCGCCGTAGAAGGTTTAACCCTGCAGCAGTATTTAGCCCATCGTTTGGACCTAGGCTTTAAGGCCAGCAGCACGGCACGTATGCTCAGTGTATTGCGGCGCTTTTTTCAGTATCTGCATCGCGAGCAGCTGCGTGTGGATGACCCCAGCATCTTGATTGCCGGCCCTAAATTACCCAAACGCTTACCCAAAGACTTAAGTGAGCAACAGGTGTTAAATCTACTGGACGCGCCAGAGGTAGCAGATCCGCTTGAGCTGCGCGATAAAGCCATGCTGGAACTGCTCTACGCCACGGGCTTGCGGGTCACAGAATTAGTCAGTCTTTCTATGGAAAGCATCAGCTTGCGCCAAGGCTTAGTACGCGTCACCGGCAAGGGTAATAAAGAACGCTTAGTGCCCATGGGCGAAGAGGCATTGCACTGGCTGGAGCGTTATTTAAAAGAAGCGCGCGCTTTTCTTCTGGGAGAGCAGCCGTCTGATGTGGTATTTCCGTCGCGTCGCGCCCGACAAATGACCCGCCAAACATTTTGGCATCGCATTAAAATCTACGCCCTGCGCGCCGGCATTAACAATGACTTATCGCCGCACACCCTGCGCCACGCCTTTGCTACCCATCTTTTAAACCACGGCGCTGACCTGCGCGTGGTACAAATGCTCTTGGGCCACTCAGATTTATCCACCACCCAAATCTACACCCACGTCGCCACCCACAGACTCAATGCCCTACACCAAGAGCACCATCCAAGAGGCTAACGACAGCGCCGAGCACCAAGCGCCAAGCTCAATAAGGATCGGTGTTTATTTTTAAGCCGTCATCCTATTGAGGATAAGGATCTCGACTTAGGTGTTTAAAGACTAAAGATATATCTGCAACGCTTTTTTGTTACGAGAGTCGCGAAACACACGAAAAATAGTGAGCAGATCTGAAAGGGACAAAGCCAAGATAAGAGCCTTAAGAGGTAAGAGCTAAAAAATTCTTCAAAGTGCGGGCTTTTACCATTAATAAGATCTTATCTTTCGTCGATCTTATCTCGGCTTAATTTTTCCGTGTTCTTCCGTGGGTTCCGTGGCAAAGCCGGTCTTAGGTCTGATATTTATCTTTTAGCTCGGCGCTTGGTGCTAGGCGCCGGGCGCTACCGTCTCATTGCAAAATATCGGCAGCGCGGTTAGTGTTGCCTCCCTGTTTAAATAACCAGTACTCATGTGATAGCCCTATGCCAGCCCCTATGACCACACCTGCACGCCTGACTATTCGTCGCCGCCAAAGCCAAGACCATCAATTGCCCAGCGATTTGCCCGCTATTATTCAGCGGCTCTATGCCAGCCGTGGCGTGGTTAGCCCAGAGCAGCTTAATTTGAGTGCCAGCTCCTTACTGAAACCCACCTTTAAAGGCATGAGTGAGGCGGTTAAAGTGCTAGTGCAAGGCTTGAGCGAGCAGCGCAGCATTGTGATAGTCGGAGACTTTGACTGTGATGGTGCCACTAGCTCGGCGTTAATGGTGCACGGCTTGCGCGCCATGGGTGCGGAGAAAGTGCAGTATTTGGTGCCCAATCGTTTCGATTATGGATATGGCTTAAGCCCCAAAGTGGTTGATGAAGTGGCGGTAATGGGCGGCGAGCTGCTGATCACGGTCGATAACGGCATTTCCAGCATGAGCGGCGTGGCGGCGGCCAATGCGCTGGGCATGCAAGTGATAGTCACCGACCACCACTTGCCCGGCCATGAAGTACCCGATGCCGCGGCCATCGTTAATCCCAATCAGCATGGCTGTGATTTCCCCTCTAAGAATTTAGCCGGTGTGGGCGTGGCCTTTTATTTATTGCTGGCGCTGCGTGCCGCTCTTACCGAACAAGGCTGGTTTACTCGCCTTGGGCTCACCGCACCTAACATGGGGGAATATCTGGACTTAGTGGCGCTGGGTACGGTGGCGGATGTGGTGGCGCTGGACGATAACAACCGAGTATTAGTGCACCAAGGTTTGCAACGCATGCGCGCCGGACGGGTGCGGCCGGGTATTCAGGCATTGCTTGATATCTCACAGCGTAATCAAGCGCGCTTAGTGGCCAGTGATTTAGGTTTTGCCTTGGGGCCACGGCTTAATGCAGTAGGGCGGCTCGATGATATGTCGATGGGCGTGGCCTGTTTACTGAGCGAAAATTTAGACGAAGCACGTAAGTTAGCCGTCATGATGGACGACCTTAACCGCGAGCGTAAGGCGATAGAGGCCAGCATGCAGCATGAAGCGTTAGCCAGCCTCACCAAAATTCACATCAGCGAAGGCGAGCTGCCAAACGGCTTAGTGTTGCACCAAGATGATTGGCATCAAGGTGTGGTGGGACTCGTGGCGTCACGCATTAAAGAGCGTTATCACAGACCGGTGATCGCCTTTGCCGAAGCCGGTGACGATGAACTAAAAGGCTCAGGTCGCTCTATTCCTGGCGTGCATTTACGGGATTTATTAGAAGAAGTAGACCGCCAACACCCGGGCGTGATTGATAAATTTGGCGGCCATGCCATGGCGGCGGGCTTATCACTGCGCAAGTCCGCATTGGCGCCGTTTAAGGCGGCATTTGAGCGTATCGTCGCCGATTGGGTGAGCCCAGAATTACTAGCCGGAGAAATATTAACGGACGGGCAGCTTGAAACCTCAGAGCTCAACTTACCGCTCGCCGAACAGCTACGGCTTGCCGGCCCGTGGGGCCAGTCATTCCCCGAGCCGTTATTTGATGGTGACTTTAGAATTATCAAACAACGCTTGGTGGGCGAAAAACACTTAAAGTTAGTGCTTAGCCCTGACGAAGGCCGCACCTTAATAGATGCCATAGCCTTTAATGTGGATCTTAAAGTGTGGCCCAACGCCGCCATCAATTTGGTGCAGTTGGTGTATAAGTTAGATATTAACGAGTGGCAGGGTAAGCAATCGTTGCAGCTTATGATCGATAAAATAGCGCCGCTGTAACAGGCCGAGAAGCGTAAAGAGTGAGGCGTGAGGAGAAAACAGCGTCTTTGGTTGTTTTGCCGTCATCCTGACGGACGTCAGGATCTTAGTCTATGGCGTCTTCCTGATGCACATCAGGATCTCGCTTTAGAGCCTTAATACCTAAGAACGAGATACCGGGGCAAGCCCGGTACGACGGCAAAGTGCTGAGTTTAGGTTTAAGCCGTCATCCTGACGCACGTCAGGATCTTAGTCTCTGCCGTCATCTTCATGCCAATTAGAATCTTGCTCAATGCCGTCATCCTGATGCCCATCAGGATCTCGTGTTTGGGTTTTAGTGCCTAAGAACGAGATACCGGAGCGAGCCCGGTACGACGGCAAAGTGCTGAGTTTAGGTTTAAGCCGTCATCCTGACGCACGTCAGGATCTTAGTCTCTGCCGTCATCTTCATGCCAATTAGAATCTTGTTCAATGCCGTCATCCTGATGTACATCAGGATCTCGCTTTAGAGCCTTAATACCTAAGAACGAGATACCGGGGCAAGCCCAGTAAGACGGCATAAGAATAAATACGGTATTTTTATTTAACGTACAGCGGCTCGCACTTCGCGCCGCTACAACGCGCTGTAATAAGCAGCAATGTCGGCAATATCTTGGTCACTTAAATTCTTCGCTTGCGGCGTCATGAGGGCCGCCATACCTGTCGTGCGTTCACCGGCCTTATAGGCATTGAGGGCGCTTTCGATGTCGGCTGCAGTTTGACCAGCAAGTTGCGGATAGATATCAACCGTCGGCTTGCCCTCTGCGCCATGACAGGCCACACAGGCGGCGACTTTATCGGCACCGGCCGCAGCGTCCCCCGCTGCATGGGCCAAACCCGCTTGCGCCATTACGCCCAGTAATAGGCTAAGTGCTAAGCTTGAAGTCCATTTTTTAGACATAATGCCTTCCTTAATCTGCAGGTAAATGCTGTTAGGAGTGAGAGCTTCACTGCCAAATAAAACGATGAGCTAGACAGTAGTGCACTGCGACTGACCAGCTATTGATCTCAATCAAGTCCTACTGCAATGACTCACTTGAGTTTCATTATTGGCGCGCAGTTATAAAAAGAGGGAGCAAAGTTGCTCCCTCTTTTTTATGGCTTAGCGCCTTACGCTCGTAGCTTGCAGGCTTTGTCTGTGACGCTCACGTAAGGCGTACCGCGTTCTCTACCCGCTTACTTCAAAATAAAAGCGCTCACTAAGCCGTTTAGTTTGCCGGCTTGTGCATGCAAGTCTTTTGATTGTGCCAAGGATTGATTGGCGTCTTCGGCCAGTTCGTCCGCCACGTCTTTAATGGCGGTCGTGTTCTGGGTGATCTCACCCGTCACTTGGCTTTGCTCTTCGGCGGCGGTGGCAATTTGGCTGGCCATATCAGAGATAAGGCTAACGGCGGTGGTGATTTCGGTCAGTGCCTCTGCCGCAGCTTCTGCATCTTCCACGCTTAGCTCGGCTAAATTACGGCTGGTTTGCATCAGTTGCACCGCTTCTTTAGTGGCCTTTTGCAAGTTAGTGATGGTTTCTTGGATCTCTTCGGTAGAGGCGTGGGTGCGTTGAGATAACACCCGCACTTCGTCTGCCACTACCGCAAAGCCGCGACCTTGCTCGCCGGCGCGGGCCGCTTCTATGGCGGCGTTGAGTGCCAACAAGTTAGTTTGATCGGCAATACCTTGAATGGTCGACAACACACTGGAAATATCTCTGGCATGCAAATCCAAACGTTGGATCACTTCGGCGGCTTGGATCATTTCTTGGGATAGCGACTGAATAGAGTCGCGCGTTTTATTCACCTGCTGTTTACCGTGAGCGGTACTGCTGCTCGATTGCTGGGCTGCGGTCGCAGTTTGCTCGGCGTTATTGGCTATTTCTTGCGTGGCTGAGGCCATTTCGGTGACGGCGGTGGCCACCATGGTCACTTCTTCTTGCTGGCGGCCCAGCTCGGTCACGGTTTGATTAGCGCGTACCGAGGCTTGCTCTGCGTTGCTGCCCAAATACTCGGCTTGGCTACGAATTTGCCCAATTAGCTCCGCTTGGCTGGCTACAAAGCGGTTAAAGTTGGTGGCGAGCATGCCCACTTCATCTTGGCTTTGAATGTCGATACGGCGGGTTAAATCCCCTCGACCACTGGCAATTTGTTCTAAGGCTTGAGACACGCGCAATAAGGGTGCCAGCAACCACTGTACTAATAAGCTGATCAGTACTGCCGCGGCAATCACTACTAAGGTAGCGATGCCCAGCTGTTGCAATAACATGGGCGTTAGCGGAGCTTCCAGTGCCGCTTGGTCCAGCACCATCAGTAACTGCCAGTCGGTGCCGGGCACGGCTTGGCTATAGACCAGTTTATGTTCGTCTTTTAATTGCACCTTATGTAAGTGCTCGCTTTGCAGCCATTTATTTTGATTGGCCACCGTAATCTCGTCATCAATGCGTGCGGCCGACTGTAAAATCATCGACGCATCGTGATAGGCGATAATAGTACCATCGCGGCTCAGTAAAATGGCATAACCTTTGGCCGGTAATTTAATGGCGTTAATGTCAGAAATTAAGCTGTTAATGGCGACATCGCCACCAATCACGCCCGTTATCTTACCGTGAGTGCGTACCGGCTCTGCTAAGGTTACGACCAGACTAGAGTCAGTCGCATCTTCATAAGGAGGCGTGATTATCGGCTTATTTGCAGCTATCGCTTGCTGATACCAAGGGCGATTACGCGGGTCATAATCTCGATTATAAGTAGTTGATTGATAATCGAACATCTCGCCATCAGCATTACCAAAGTAGCTAGAAGCAAAGCCACCGGCGACCTGCGCTTGTTGTAAAGCGGGCAGCTGAGCCTGCTCTAGTTGCTGGCCAGCCGCGGCTAACATGCGTTGGCGTACATCAAACCAGCGCCTGATTTTTTCGCCTTCGCGCTCGCTTAAGCTGGCGACTAGGGTTTCACTGTCTTCGTAGAGACGAGTTTTTAGGTTGTGAAAACTGATGGTGCTCAGTGCGGCGACGGTAATGGTAATTGCCACAATGAAGCTGAGTAAAATTTTGTGCTTTAATTTCAGGTTATTCATTTTGTATATCTGGCAGCAGGGGGAATGTTAATATCGACCACTAGCAATAAAACTTTAACTAAATTTTAATCATGTGTGTATGTCGAAATGTCAGCACTGACTACTGCGTTTGTGGTCAGCTTTCGGTAGAATTGGCGACTGATGTTGGCACAGCGCTGCATACGAGTCAGTACACTTACTCAGTTAATAGAGAGTCATTAGACCCATGTTAGAAGTTAACCCTGTGAATAATAAACTTAAGGAGCTGTCCGAGCGGGCAGAGCTTCTTAGGGGGTACCTTTGACTATGACGCCAAGAAAGAGCGTCTAGAAGAGGTAAACGCCGAGCTAGAGCAGCCGGATGTATGGAATCAGCCCGAGCGTGCCCAAGCACTGGGTAAAGAAAGATCCGCACTGGAAACCGTGGTTGAAACCTTAGATGAGTTAGACCGCGGCATCGTCGATATCGCTGAGCTGGTTGAACTGGCACAAGAAGAAGACGACGAAGAAACCTTCGAAGAAGCGAAAGCCGACGTAGAAGTGCTGGATAAAAAGCTTATCGATCTGGAATTTCATCGTATGTTCTCCGGTGAGCACGACTCTGCTGACTGCTATCTGGACTTGCAGTCTGGCTCTGGCGGGACCGAAGCCCAAGATTGGTGCGACATGGTACTGCGCATGTACTTGCGCTGGGGTGAGGCGCGCGGCTTTAAAACCGAAATTATTGAACTCTCCGACGGTGATGTGGCTGGCGTTAAATCTGCAACCGTGAAGTTTAGCGGTGAGTATGCGTTTGGCTGGTTACGTACCGAGTCGGGTGTGCACCGTTTAGTGCGCAAATCGCCGTTTGACTCCGGCGGTCGTCGCCACACCTCATTCTGTTCGGCGTTTGTGTATCCAGAAATTGACGACGATATTCATATCGAGATTAATCCCTCAGAGATCCGCGTCGACACCTATCGCGCCTCGGGTGCTGGTGGTCAGCACGTTAACCGTACCGATTCCGCCGTACGTTTAACCCACGAACCTACTGGTATAGTCGTGCAGTGTCAGAACGACCGATCCCAGCATAAAAACCGCGATCAGGCGATGAAGCAGCTAAAAGCTAAGCTTTATGAATATGAGCTGCAGAAAAAAAATGTAGAAAAGCAGGCGATGGAAGACAGCAAGTCCGACATCGGCTGGGGCAGTCAGATCCGCTCTTATGTATTGGACGACTCGCGCATTAAAGATTTACGCACTGGGGTAGAAACCAGTAATACTCAGGCCGTACTCGACGGTGGTCTAGACAAATTTATTGAGGCCAGCCTCAAGTCCGGACTCTAATCAGTTTTTATAAAGGCAAATCATGACAGACCAGTTACTAGACGAAAATAAGCTGATCGCCGAGCGCCGTGCCAAGCTTGATCACATTCGCAAAGATTGTCCGGCTAATGGCCACCCAAATAATTTTCAGCGCGAGCATTTGGCTGCCGACTTGCAAAGCGAGTTTGGTGAGCTTGATAAAGAAGCCTTGATTGAGCTGAATAAAACCGTGTCTGTGGGCGGCCGTATTATGGCTAAACGCGGTCCGTTTTTAGTGCTGCAAGATATGAGCGGTCGCATTCAGGCTTACACCACTAAAGGTGCGCAAGCCATTATTAAAGACCAGTACATCGGTTTAGACATCGGCGATATTATCGGCGTGACCGGTATTTTGCATAAGTCTGGCAAAGGCGATTTATACGTGAGCATGGATAACTTCCAACTGCTGACTAAAGCGCTGCGCCCACTGCCTGAGAAATTCCACGGTTTAACCGACCAAGAAACCCGCTATCGCCAGCGCTATCTGGATTTGATCACCAATGAAGACTCGCGGCATACCTTTCAGGTGCGCTCACAGGTGATGGCTTCTATTCGCCAGTTTATGAATGGCCACGGCTTTATGGAAGTGGAAACACCCATGATGCAAGTGATCCCAGGCGGCGCTTCGGCTCGTCCGTTTATCACCCATCACAATGCGTTGGATATGGACATGTATCTGCGTATTGCGCCTGAGCTGTATTTGAAGCGCTTGGTGGTTGGCGGTTTTGAGAAAGTATTCGAAATTAATCGTAACTTCCGAAATGAAGGCCTGTCGCCGCGTCATAACCCAGAATTCACCATGATGGAATTCTACTGGGCTTATGCCAACTATCAGGATCTGATGGACTTCACCGAAGAAATGCTGCGCACCGTCACCACAGAAGTGCTGGGTAGCTCAACCGTACAATACGGTGAAGAAACCTTCGAGTTTGGTCAGCCATTTGCGCGCTTGGGCATGAAAGACTCAATCTTGAAATTTAATCCAGAAGTAACGGCTGAGCAACTGAGCACCTTAGAAAATGCGCTTGAAGTAGCCAAAGACTTAAAGATCAAGACCGAGAAAAACTGGGGCTTGGGCCGTGTGATCACCGAGATCTTCGAAGAAACCGTAGAGCACCGTTTGATCCAACCTACTTTCATTACCGAATACCCAGCAGAAGTATCACCGCTGGCGCGTCGTAATGATAACGATCCTAGCATTACCGAGCGCTTCGAGTTCTTTATCGGCGGTCGTGAAATTGCTAATGGTTTTGCCGAGCTGAATGATGCAGAAGATCAGGCGCAGCGCTTCTTAGATCAAGTAAACCAAAAAGAAGCCGGCGACGACGAAGCCATGTTCTTCGACGAAGACTACATCACCGCCCTCGAGCACGGCCTGCCGCCTACTGCCGGCCAAGGTATCGGCATCGATCGCTTAGTGATGTTGTTAACAGACTCACACACCATACGTGACGTGATCCTGTTCCCAACACTGCGCCCCAGCGCTAAGTAAGACTTTGCTCGTAAGAGCAAGTGAGGCGTGAATCGTAAGGCGTGAGGGGGAAACCCTTCACGCCTTTTTTGCTGCTGTTTTTAGCGCCGTAGGTATTACGTTTTACGGCGTACGTTTAAATACTACCCGATTACCCACAAAGATCAGCCATATTTCAGAGAACTAAGTGCCAACTAATTCAATAGTTTACATGGAAATGTCCGTCTCCTCCCTTGTAGGTGCCAATTTATTCGGCACGGTTTGGGTTTTATTCCTAAACCTCAAAAACAGCCAGCTACGCTGGCCCGGCGAATAAATTGCCGGCTACGGGGTATGGTATCTTCCGTAGGTGGCCGTCACTTTGACGAAGAGAGCTTTGCCGCGGTTTGGACCTTGGTTATCCATAGTAGTTATGGCTGACTGCTTAGCTGTCTATTAACCGTCATCCTACGCATATCAATTCCTTCGCTCTTCATATCTGAGTGGCCTTAGCGTTGACTTCAGGCTAGCATGAGCGGATTTTTTACTGACCGGATAAATAGCCCTATGAATGAAAGTTGGACTCAAGCAGCCGTTATTTTTATCGTCGTGGTGGGTAGCGTATTACTACTGACGATTGTGGGCTTAGCAATTACTGGGCTGAGAATGTACCGCGCAGATAAGCGCCAAACCATGCACAGTATTCGCCGAAACTACCCCATTATTGGCCGCTTTCGCTATATGTTTGAGCACTTAGGTGAGTTTTTTCGCCAGTATTTCTTTGCCATGGACAGAGAAGAAATGCCCTTTAACCGAGCGCAGCGCTCTTGGGTATACCGAGCCGCTAAAAACGTCGATAACACAGTGGCGTTCGGCTCTACCCGAGACATTGCCAAACCCGGCACCTATTACTTCTTAAACTGCCCGTTTCCTACGCTGGAAGAAGACGCCGCCCAAACCCAGCCCATGCGTATTGGTACCCACTGCCGCGTGCCTTACGATGCCCCGTCCTTTTTTAATATCTCCGGCATGAGTTTTGGTGCTTTATCTAAACCTGCTATTCAAGCCTTGAGCATGGGTGCTGCTAAAGCCGGTTGCTGGATGAATACCGGCGAAGGCGGATTATCCCCCTATCACTTAGAAGGCGGCGGCGACATTGTCTTTCAAATCGGTACCGCTAAATACGGCGTGCGCGATGAACAGGGCAAGCTGGATGATGGCAAACTAAAAGCCTTGGCCGATCTTGAGCAAGTAAAAATGTTTGAAATCAAGCTCTCACAAGGCGCTAAGCCGGGTAAAGGCGGCATACTCCCTGCCGAAAAAGTCACCGTAGAAATAGCCCAAACCCGTGGCATTGCAGTTGGCGAGGCTTCGATTAGCCCCAACCGCCATCCAGAAATTAGCTGTATTGATACGCTGCTCGATTTTGTGGTGCATGTGCGAGAGGTCACTGGCAAGCCGGTGGGTTTTAAATTGGTACTGGGTACCACTCATTGGCTCACCGAGTTTTGTGAGCGCGTGAATGCCAGAGGAGCAGATTTTGCCCCGGATTTTATCACGCTAGACAGTTCGGACGGCGGCACGGGTGCCGCACCTATGCCACTGATGGACAGTGTGGGTTTACCCCTGCGAGACAGCCTGCCGCTGTTAGTTAATCAGCTGATTCGCCACGATTTAAGAGATCGCATTCGCGTTATTGCCTCTGGCAAGCTGATAAACCCCACCGACGTGGCCGTCGCTATTTGCATGGGCGCCGACTTTGTAGTTTCTGCACGCGGTTTCTTGTTTGGGCTGGGATGTATTCAAGCGCTGCAATGTAATAAGAATACCTGCCCGACCGGTATCACCACTCACAATCCCCGCTTACAACAAGGCTTAGTACCTGATGTAAAAGCCTCGCGCATCGCTAGCTACCATAATAACCTGGTACATGAGGTAGAAAGTATTGCGCACTCTTGTGGCGTGGCAGAGCCAAGGTTGCTTAATCGCGAGCATGCCGCCGTGGTGGTCGATGGTGGCGCGGTAGCACTTAACCTGCTGTACCCAGAAACATCACGCCGCTTAAAGCCGGAAATTATGGAACAAGGCCGATAGACTTTGGAGCTTGTGAAGCGTGAAGCGTGAATCGTAAGGCGTGAGGGATAAAACCCTCACGCCTTTTTTGATATCGGTGTTCAGCACGGCGTATGCCTTACGCTCAAACTTCAAATCCTGTTTTGTAGCCTGCCCATTTTTATATAAAGAGCATTCGGCAGTCCCGTCTCAGCGGAAAATATTTGCCGTCATCCTGATGAAAATCAGGATCTCTCTTTTTATTTGGGCTTTATTACAAGAGGCGGAGCCGTCATAGGGCATTAGCTCTTAGGCAGCGCAATATTTTCTGAAAGTTAGTCGCATTACGGTACATTTTGTATGGTTTTTTAATTGAACTTCACACTCACTCCGTCCAAAATGGTCACATATAAAAACCATGCTTCATGGAAATGAAGATGCAGAGCGTTGCGGCCCTAAGCCTGAGCGTTTATACAGTATATTTTCCGTTGCTCTATTAGCATGCTCGTATTGCTGAAACCTGATGCTCATATATGCTCAGTAATATTTTTAAACCGATTATTTATCAATGGCTTGTATCTGGTGCGCCCGTTAATACTGAGCATGATCAAGCAGTAAAATGAGCATGCGCGTTTTATCGCATGGCAAGGTGCGTGGTTGTTAAAAATGACCAACAAGATCAGTTGGTTATTTGCTCTTTGCTATCTGGTCCAATGAGCGCAAGTACGCATGCGCACTATTAAAATGTTATTTTTCGGTGGGATCATGTACAAATATCTTTATGGAAAATGGGATGTTCTGAAAGGATTAGTTGAAGAAAACGCCAGTATTCGATTTTGCGATATTCGACATTACTCTCGCCTCGAAAACGAGAATATGCGTGATGACGAGGCGTTTAAAAAGTTTGAGTTTTCACCGGGCTCTATAACGTTAAATTTTGCGGGAATCGACTTTCCTCCTGAAGACTTTGCTTCAAATATAAAATTTAGGCTTCCTACAAGACATTGCTTGTGTATTTGTCTAAGCAATAAAAAGAATGATGAAGAGCTTTTTGAGGAATTTAATGCAGATGTATGCATTGAGTTTAACGTTGAGTATTTGATCGAGTTTATGAAGTTTTTATTTGAAGAAAAACTTGGCGGTGAGGTCATCGCTAAAAACGTGACCTATTACACAGATAACGCAGGAATTTCTTACTTACCTGCTAATGAGGCAGTATTTACCAAACACTATCGTTACCAACATGAAGATGAGTTTAGGATTGTAGCTTTTCTCCCTTACGACGAAAAAACGGTAATTCATCACGGCGAGCAAAAGATTGAGGCCTTTAAGGCATGTACATGCAGTGAAGACGAGATATCGCAAGGGAATTGTAAGTGCTATTTTGCATTCTTCCATAATGGGTTGCCGGACGGTTTTAAGAGTTATGTTGGCGAAGTGTTCAAGAAAAACTAACAAGGCGCTATTGTCGCCACTATCGTGGCTGGGACGTCTTACGCTGCGCTCCAGCCGCCCCAAAGCTTAGCGTTAGGCTCTCAAGGAGAACATAGATTGGACGCAGTAATCGGGAAAAACGCTGTTGTTTTATTGGGGGCAATGTTTGCTGCTTTAATTGCTGGATATTTCGCGTTCACAAATCTTGTGGCATCGAAAGAAAATAAAATATCGGAGTTTAGGCAGGAGTGGATTAATTCGCTCAGAAACTCTATCGCGCGATATATTTCATCACTTACATACCTATCAACACTATATATCCATCATTCAGCGCGCCCGGAAGAAAAGCGAGATAAATTCGAGATGGCCCGAGATGTGGAAGAAATATATGCAAGGGTCAACGAATCATACAACGACATAATCTTTCGAATTAATGACAGTGAAAAAATGTGAAAGGAAAAAAATTAAATGATGCCTTTCTGTCGGCGCTTTATAAAACGAGAGAGCACTATCATAATAACGAATTGTCAGAGGCGAGAAAGGTTTGTGATCCTTTGAGGGAGGCAAGTAAACCGCTCTTAAAACATGAATGGAAGCGCGTTAAATCTGGCGAGCTTAATTACAGAATGGCCAAATATCTTGCCGTTTTTGTTTTGCTAAGCGGTCTGTTAGCTACATTTTCAAATGCATATTATATATGGGGCGAGGGCAACAGTCATCGCGCCATTGCGGCAGAAAAGCCTAACAAATCAATGCAGCCGACCGCTAAGGCGTCGGCTGATTGAGGCGTTAGGCTCACATTTTTCACGTATGGAGAAATTAGTATGAATTTTTTGAAGTTAGCGATGGTTGCCGTTTTGTTTGCTGCTGCGCCTACGTGGGCCAATAGCTTAACTGGTCCTCAAAAAAATGCTGTAAGGTCTGCCCAGCAATACATAAGCATCCAAGGCTTTTCACGCAACGGTCTTATTGAGCAACTCTCGTCAGACTATGGAGATGGTTATAACGTTTCTGATGCAACTGTAGCTGTCGATAGCATGAATATTGATTGGAATAAGCAGGCGGTAAAATCTGCAAAACAATACCTAAGTATTCAAGGTTTCTCGTGCAAAGGGCTTATTGAGCTGCTTTCATCTAGCCATGGAGATAAGTACACCTCGAGTCAAGCAACTTACGGGGCAAAACAGGCGGGGGCTTGCTAAACGGAAAGGCGGCCTAACAAGTCGCTTAATTTCGTTCCGGCCACAAAAAACGTGGCCTCCACGGGACTTCCTACGCTGCGCTGCGGCAGGCCATTAGCAAAGCGTTAAACTCAAAAATGGAGAACAAAGTGCTATTACGTTTTTTAATCATATTTATGGCGCTTTTGTATATACCCAACAGTTACGCAATGTGCCAAGTGGGTGAAACATGGTATGCATCTAGTTCTGAAGATTGTTCACCAAAAACAAAGCAAATAAAACAACAAAATACGATTCCACCAAGCAATAATCCAATATGCTCTATTGGATACGAGAAAGCATATTCTGATGTCAAAAATGAAATGAGAAGGAAATATCCAGATTCTTATTCAACTCAAAAAATGCTTGTTGATTCAAATATTAAATCATACAAAAAACTCTGCTCACTAACTCTGAATAACGTCAAGTTAAGAGTTTTGAATAAACAACTTGATAGGTATTATCCCAATTTTTCTACTATTGAGATGCTATACAATTCAAATATGAAAGCTTATAACGAATTAAAGTAAGCCTTAACAATTAACTCAACCCGACCGCGCTAACGCGCGGCCGGTTAGCTTAAACGTTATGTAGTTCGCAATGTTCGGCGCCTTCTACAAGAAAACGCCTTAACCCAATGATGGATTCGATCATTTGATAACCATAGGAAATTTATATGAGTGACGATGTACGGAAAGGTATTACCAAGGCCCAATTCAATGAAGATAACGCAAATATACTTTTTGCTGAAATTGGTATAACGGCAATAGCTGTAGGTGTCTATTTTCAATCTTGGTTCTGGGGTGGTGGCGTTCTGCTAGCACTCATGATATGCCTTTTTATTAAGCAAATTGCAATATTGCTTATCCTTGTATTTAGCGTTGGATGGGCAGTTGCTGGATATTTTATAGGTGGTATTTTTGAGTCAAGTCAAGCGTCAATTGTATTGGCAATACTTGGGTTTCTCTGTGGGTTAGGAGCCAACATCTCGGCTTTGGAGTGGACTAAAGATATTGGCGATACAAAAAAAAGTGGCACGAACACATAAATATGAGTGACATTCAAGCAATTAGGTTTTATAACACACATCCCAATGTATCCTTCCAACAACCTTAAATGAATGAACGAGTTGGTCAAAGCGAATATTATGTTGAGGATGCTAGAATTGCTGATCACAATTGGTAAAAAACTAGCGATGCTGCCCAATTTTACTTCTCTATTTCTGAAGATCTTTGCAATACACGGGAGAAAACTGGAGTAATCTATGAAGGAGGTAATTCCTAATATTGCCAGAAAATAGAGATTGTCTGTATCAGTTCCACACGGCATAACAAAGCGAAGCAATTCGCGCCTTATACGGCGCCGGACACTCGCTTCGCTCGTGCCGTTGTGCGCGTCGTTATAAGTCTTGAATGTATTTCGATAGCAATTTGATTAAAATTATTAGAAAAACCCAAAGGCGTGCGGGTTAACACCCTCACGCCTTTTTGGTGCTTTTAGCTATCAGGAATGACTATTCCACATACCAAGGCATTAGTTCAGCCGGCTCAGTCCAATAGATCTTGGGGTACATTACCACCGTTGGCGGCGATGCGTGCCAGCACGGCTTTATGCAACCAGGTATTCATCTTGGCGGAGTCTGCCATTAAATCTGCAGGGCAGCCGAGTTCGGTGGCGAGCTCTTTACGTGCCGTTAAGCTGCTGTCGATATCGAGCAGCTTCAATAGATCAACGATAGACGTGCGCCAGTTTAACTTTTGCGAGCTGGCCGCCGCACGCTGTTCTAGCTGAGCGGTAACATCGACGCTTTGCACTGGGGCGGGAGCAGCCGTTTCCTGCGCTTGCGTCTCAGCAGGGCTAGCAGGAGTAGGTGTATCAGTCGGTTTACCAGGAGCAGTTGTTGCAGCCTGAGCTTTGCCCATGCCGAGTTTCTCAAGAATATTATTAAAAAATCCCATAGTGCTCTCCTTAAGTGATGGGTTTTGGTACAAGCGAATCTAAAATTAATATGGCAGTAACGGTACGGCTTATTGCCAACGTTCAAGTGTAGTGTAAATAAACGCAGTCTTGGCTGACTAAGCCGCGAGTTCTTTATGCCCTATTTAGTAGCGCTTAGCGCTCCACCCACACCAGGTGATCGGCAGTGAGCTCGCTTTCACCGCTCCATTGATAGGCACATAACTTGGGGCTGGGGATATTCTTGGCCGCAATACTCCAATCCAGGCAGGCGATATGCTTATTAATTAAATCTGGCGTGCCGTTCATCCAATAATGGCCAATAAACAAGGGTTTATCGCCATCGTAACCTGCTTGCAAATGGGGTGGTACAGGCTCATGGGGGATTTTTGAGATGATATCGCTGGGCACCATGGCCAAATCGCGATAGGTAATATGATTGCCCGAGAGCCACCAACTAGTACGAGTCCGTTTGCGCACATGGCCATAATTATCGGTAAACTCAACGCCTGCCGGCAGGGCAATTTCCATGCCTTTAAGAATGGTTTCCAGCGCTTCAAAGGCGGCACTGCCGTTACGGCATAGTTCAGGCCAAGCGCTTGCTAGCACTATTGCGTGTTCGTTTAAGTAAGGGGCTAAGGTGATGAGATATTCCTGATGCCAACAGGCATGCACCACTCGTAGGCCGGGCAAGTCTAAATACAGCGGCAGCTGTTTAAACCAAGCAATGGCTGCCTGATGAGCAACCGAGCCCTCGCCAATTTCATTTAAAAAGGCCTCATGCTGGTTAAAGTTGTTCTTGGTGTGCGCTCTTAAGAACTGGCCCGGCTGTTCTTTATCGGGCGTCGTCCAAGCGATGGCATTAAATTCGTGGTTACCCATTACCGCCAAGGCATGATTATTGTCGACCATGGTTTTGGCAATAGTGATGGTTTTCACTTGTTCAAGACCACGGTCTACAAAGTCACCTAAAAAGATCACTTTACGATCGGGGTGTTGCCAACCGTCGGCTTTTTCTTCATAACCGAGTTTGGTTAACAAGCGCTCCAGCGCGGTGGCATAACCGTGAATATCACCGATAATGTCAAACATATTCATATCCTTGAAAGCGCCGATAAGGGAAACCAATGGCAGTGACAGTAGATCTTATCAACTTAATAGAGCCAAGCAAAACCAGCTAATTAAAGTCCAGTGGCTAACAATTTGTCCGAGTAAGGATTCAAGTAAAACTTAGCAACAGTGAGTTGTTTTTTTGCGCTGCTGAAGGGTGTTAAGATACGTCCCATCAGTACTTCAAACCGCTGCCAAAAGCGAGCGTTTGAGGGAATATTCAACGTAAGATACTTGGTAATCAGCTTGGTAAAATTAGTGACGATTGACGTTAAAAATATAGCGGCAGAAGAAGTAACCTGCGCTACCTGCCGGGCATGCTGCTGCCGATTAGAAGTGATGCTGATTACGGATACCGGCGTGCCTAAAGAGTACATTACTGAAGATAAATGGGGCGGCGAAACCATGCTGCGCTTAGACGATGGCTGGTGCTCGGCCATCGACCGCGAAACCATGCTGTGCACCATTTATGAACAGCGACCGTGGATTTGCCGCGAATTCGAGATGGGCTCCGATGAATGCCTTGATGAAAGAGCCGAGCTTTTATAAGGCGCGTAAATAGATCCGTACATAAGAGAAAGTAGTAAACCTAAAACCATTTTTGCCACGGAATACACGGAAGAACACGGAAAAATTAACATTAAGACCGATTGATGGTTTGATGAGATCTTCGAAAATCGCTGCTCTTTCGCTTGCTCTTTCGCTTGCTCTTTCGCTTGCTCTTTCGCTTGCTCTTTCGCTTGCTCCTTCGCTTGCTCCTTCGCTTGCTCCTTCGCTTGCTCCTTCGCTTGCTCCTTCGCTTGCTCCTTGTTGCTCTTCGTCCGTGTTGCTCCGTGATTCTCACCACAAAAAAGCGTGGCCAAGAAATCCTCAGCCTTTAAGAACTGTTTACAGCCCGGCAGTAAATACACTCGGCAAGTCTGCTGAGGCGCCATCGTAAACTACGCGGCCATCACTTAAGCGGATGGTGCGCGGGCAGCGGGCACTCAGGCGTGGGTCGTGAGTGACAATCACAATGGCGCATTCATGCTCTACGTTGAAACGCTCAAATAAGTTAAACACTTCATCTGCGGTTTGGGTGTCTAGGTTACCGGTGGGCTCATCTGCTAACACTAATGCGGGGCGGGTGACCAATGCGCGGGCTATTGCCACACGCTGCTGCTGACCACCAGATAAACGATTGGTGGATTGGCGGATAAAGTTGCTTAAACCTACTTCATTTAATAGATATTCAGCATAAGCAGTTTGCTCGGCAGAGGGTTTTCCGTAGCGCAGCATCAGTGGCATTAGCACATTATCCAATACGCTAAAGGCACTGATTAAATGGTGAAACTGAAACACAAAGCCAATGGCTTCACTGCGCAGTTGGGTGCGCTGCTGCTCGCTCAAGCCTGAAGGCATATGGCCTTGAATTAACTGCCCTTGAATACGCAGCTCGCCTGTTGAGGCTACATCCAACAAGCCCATCACATTTAGTAACGTGCTCTTGCCAGAGCCAGAGGTGCCGACCAAGGCCACTAATTCGCCGCGACTGACTTGCAGCGAAATATCATGCAACACATGGTTTTCTAGCGGTGTGTCGGGGTTAAAAATCTTATTCAGCTTATCCAGCTGCAGCACTATTTGCGGCTTGTTTTGCTGTTTGCTTTGATAGCGCTCTTGCTGATTTTTTTGTAGAGAGCCATCACGCGTTAAGCGCTCTGAGTTAGGCATAGAGTTAGACATAGAGTTAGACATAGAGTTAGGCGTAGAGTTAGACATAACGAATCGCCACCGCAGGATCGTATTTCGCCGCCCGACGGGCCGGTACCGCGGCTGCTACAACGCCGGCCACAGTGGCAATCAAGATTGCCGACAGCAACATGGAAGGCTCTAATCGAAGAACAAACAAGCTCTTGCCCAAGTTGTTAAACAGCAGCACCAAGAGAAACCCCACCAACACGCCAAGCAGCGAGCCTGCTAAGCCTAGCAAGCCGCCTTGTAAGAGAAACACCCGTAAAATTTGCTGCTGCGAGCTGCCCATGGCGCGCAAAATACCAATTTCACGGGTACGCTGCACCACGCTCACCGCTAATACGCTGGCAATACCAAAGATCACCGACATGGCCACAAATACGCGGATCATCTGGGTGGTCATGCTTTGAGATTGCAGGGCATTGAGCAGCTGGCCGTTACTTTCCATCCAACTTTGTACATATAAGCCTGTAAGCTTGCTGATGCGCTGCGCCCAATATTCGGCGGCAAACACATCGTTAATTTTTAGCTCCAAAATGGTCACGCCACCGGGTAAATCAAGCAGCGCTTGCGCTTGTTTGAGGCTGGTATAGACATAACGGCTGTCTAGCTCGCGTACTCCTAGCTCAAAGATACCCACCACATTCACCACCGTTTGGCGGTTATCTCCGGCATTTAAGCGCAACTTATCACCGGTGCGCAGCCCTAAATCTGTGGCTAACTGACTGCCAATTAACACATCACCGGCATCCACACTAAAGCGACCTGCTTGCAGGTAATCGTTGAGATTAATAATGCCAGAATAACGTGTCGGATCTATGCCCATTAAGGCCACAGAGGCGCGGGCCGTGCCTTTTTGCGCAAAGGCGGGGCCAGAGATGAGCGGCGATACGGTATTTAATATGCCATTCACCGCGCCATAGTTATCTAGCGCATCACGCACTTCTTGCCAATTATTAATGGTTTGTAAGCGCTGAGCGCGCGGGCTTTCTAATGCCCACAGGTATTTATTATCAGGCGGGGGCGACAAATTATTATGCTGGCGCGTGGCTTCAATCCGAATATGCGCTTGGGTGCCTAAGGTTTTATCGATCACGTTATTTTGCAGGCCAACGATGAGTGCGGTAATAAACACTATGACCGCCGCACCCACCGAGATGGCCACGCTAATCAGCAAAGTTTGCAGCGGATTATCGGCGAGAAAGCGCAGCGCAATGCGCCACTCTATCCACAGTGAATCGCGCAACCGCGCCAAGCGCTTAACGAATAACATGAGGTGCTTGCTCAAAACGCACTCGCGCCGACTTGCCGTCACTAAGCTTATCCGCTTGTAGCTTGTCTGCGTGCAGCACAACGTCGCCTTCGTTAAGGCCGGCCACAATCTCACTGTGGGTCATATTGCGTAAGCCTAGTTGCACCTGCACAGCGTTCACCTTGCCACTTTTCCAGCGCAGTACTTGTGTTTGTCCGCTGGTATTTGTGAGCAGATAATCATTGGGCAGCACTAAGGTTGCGTCGCGCTGGTTGGCAATAATATTGGCCGACACCGTCATACCCTGTAAAAATGCATGAGGCTTTTGCTGGGGCGCTAAAGTCTGAGTTGAAGACTCTGCCAGCACCTTAATATGCACATCTATGGTACCGCGACTGCTATCTACGGCTGGCGCGATAAAGCTCACCACGCCTGCTACCGTTTGCTCGGGCCAGGCATCGGCAATCAGTAGTACGGGTTGGTTTAATTGCAGCGGCGCAAAGTTTTTCTCATCTAATGCGACTACTACCTCTAAGCCATCCTCTAATCCGTCACGGGTATTTTCCGTATTGCTGCGGGCGATTTCCAGCAAGACTGTGCTGGGTTGCACTAAGTCACCGGGCTCCACATTGCGGGTTTGCACGCGGCCAGCAAAGGGCGCATAAATACGCGTCTTGGCCAAGTCTGCCTCGGCACTGCTAATGCGCTGGCGTAATAGTTGTTCTTCGGTGTTATTGGCCGCTAAGGAGTTAGCCGTTAATTGCGCGCGGGTGAGCAGGCTGTTGGCCGTGAGCGCTAGCCGTCGTGCTTGCTCGGCTTGCTCTTTAGAAATGGTGCCTTTGCTGGCCAAGGCTTGTCGGCGGCGGGCTTCTCGGCTGGCTTGATTGGCATTTTCTTGTGCTTCTTTCAATGCCGCTTGTGCTTGGGGGCGACTTATCTTTTGTAATTGCTGCAAAAGTGTCTGTGCTTGAGCGAGGCCAGACTGTGCTTGAGCGCGATTTAGCTCAATCAGCAAATCACCTTTATTAACGCGGTCGCCTTCACGCACATGGCGGGCAATAACAGTGCCGGTTATCTCACTGCCAATACGGGCTAAGGACTGATAGCGCACTTCGCCACTGGCCACAATGCGCAGCTCCAAGGGCTTAAGCTCTACCGTTATTGCGGGTAACACAGGCCCGCGCCATTTTTGCACGCCCAGCAAGAGTGCTACGCCCAGCGCGGCAATAATAATTCCATAAACTATGCGCATGTAAGCCTCGTTAGCACGCCACAAGCCCCAAGTTTCTCATTAGCAGAGAGCCATTAGCAGAAGTAATCGGGAGAAATAATCATGATCGTTTCATTACTACGGATCGCCGTTTATTAACTGAGCTTGCCAACAGCTTTTATCACCAATCGCTAATTAACTAATGTTGTCACAGTTGAGCTCGGATAGCTGTACTGAGTGCATTGTCGAGTCTCGTTCATTTTGATCGTGGTAGAAGCTACTAAGACACCAAATTCAAGGGCATTTTTGCCACGCCTCTTTACCACGAGAGTCACGCAGAACATGAGACAATAGCACTAGTAGCGAAAGAGTCTGCGGGTTATGCCTTAAAAATAGTAAGTCTTTATTGGTTTGCCTTTGAGTTGTCGGTGTATTCCGTGGCGGGACAATTTTTAGTGCTTGTATATTATTTTCTGTGGCTGACGGCTTAAAGTTGTTTAACGAAACCCCAATCAAAGCCGGTGCCGGGGTCAGTTTTGCGCCCGGGTGCTATGTCGCTGTGGCCGACGATATGCTCAAGTTTAATAGCAGGAAATTGGCGTTGGATAAGCTGAGTGAGTGTGGTGAGGGTTTGGTATTGAGCATCGGTAAAAGAGCCGGTATCTGTGCCTTCAAGCTCGATGCCAATGGCAAAGTCATTGCAGCGCTCGCGGCCTTGAAAGCAGGATTGACCGGCGTGCCAGGCGCGTTTATGTAAGGACACATATTGTATCAACTCGCCATCGCGGCGGATCAAACAATGGGCCGATACTTTAAGATGTTGAATGCCAGCAAAGTAAGCATCATCATCAGGGTTTAACTGCCCTAAAAACAGCTGGTCGATATAAGGGCCACCAAACTGGCCTGGCGGTAAGCTAATGCTGTGTACCACCAGTAAAGAAACCTCTTGCTCTGGCCTATCATCAAAGTGCGGGGAGGGGCAGTGACGAGCGGGTTGCAACCAGCCATCGTCTGTTAACATCAAAGAGTCAGCCATGTGGGCCTCTAGTGGTCGTTAAATTAGCTCTATAGTAAGAGGCTAAGCCCATCGTCGGCAAGCAAACTAGATCTGCACCTGTGGTCGAGAACAAAGCATGTCGCTGGCAAGCAAACAGACGCGGTAAGTAAAGAGGAGCAAAGCCAGATGGGCCATGAAGTGGATACACAACGCAGATTAGGTCGCATTATGTGGCTGATTGCTTGGGGGCTAGCACTGGCGCTATTGACGTGGTTTTTTCAGCAAAAGCTCGCCCGAGATAATAATCCTAATCAAGCTATACGCCAGTTAGATGCGCAAACCATAGTGCTGGAGCAAAATAATCGAGGTCATTATTTAGCGAGCGGGCTGATCAACGGCTTCGAGGTGGTATTTTTGCTGGACACCGGTGCTACCCAAGTCGCTATTCCTCAAGCATTAGCTGCAAAATTGCAACTGAAACAAGGGCATAAGTTGGGGCTAAATACCGCGGCCGGGACCGTTACCGGTTATGCCACCCGTATAAAAAGCCTGTCTTTAGGGCCTTTCACCTTGTACGATCTGAGTGCCGTGATTATGCCCAGTGACAGTAATGAAATACTGCTAGGCATGAACGCCTTGCGCCAATTTGAACTTATTCAACGCAACGGGCAACTGACCATAAGGCGTTGAAGTAACAGCTAAAGAATAGGTCAAAAGCTATTTTTGCAACGGAAGAACGCGGAACACACGGAAAAATTAACATGAGATAAAGGTCGACAAGGGCTAAAGCTTTAAGGGATAGACCTTACAATAAATATCTCTTTCAGATCTGATCTTTATTGTTCCGAGTTGTTCCGTGGGTTCCGTGGCGAATAAGTCTCTAAGCTTTTGAAAGTGAAGCTAACCATAAACAGTTGAATAACAGGCTACTGCTGATACGGGAAAAAGTAATGCTGGAAAAAACTATGTTGGAACAAGAGGTCCGTTTTAATGTTACCGCAGCCCTCACCGAGGACTTGGGCGGTACCTTAGATGCTACTCGCGATATTACCGCACAGTTGTTGCCCGAGTCTGAGATGGTAGTGGCGCATGTGATCACCCGCGAAGACGGGGTGTTTTGTGGCCAAGCCTTTACGGAAGAAACGTTTCGCCAGCTCGGCGGTGCAGTTGCGCTGCAATGGTTAGTGAGTGACGGTGATGTGGTTACTGCCAATCAACGCCTACTGACCTTAACTGGCCCAGCCCGCGCCATTATGACCGGCGAGCGTACTGCGCTAAATTTTATTCAAACCTTGTCGGGTGTGGCCACCGTCACGCGCAGCTATGTTGAGCAATTATCCGGTACTCAATGCCGTTTGCTGGATACCCGTAAAACCCTGCCCGGTTTGCGGCTGGCGCTGAAATACGCGGTCACCTGCGGTGGCGGTCATAATCATCGTTTAGGCCTCTATGACGCTTTTCTTATCAAAGAAAATCATATCTTTGCTTGTGGCGGTATCGACAAAGCCATAGCCGAGGCGCGCCGCTTACAGCCAGAGAAGTCTGTGGAAGTGGAAGTCGAGTCTTTGGCTGAACTGGAGCAAGCGCTTCAAGCGGGGGCCGACATTATTATGCTTGATAACTTTAGTACCCAAGATATGCGAGCAGCGGTCGCCATGACTCAAGGTGCGGCCAAGTTAGAAGTGTCCGGTAATGTCACGCTAGACACCATCGCCAGCTTTGCTGCCACAGGCGTGGATTTTATCTCAGTGGGCGCGCTGACCAAGCATGTGCAAGCGTTGGATCTGTCGTTGCGGGTTGAAGGGTAATGAAAAATAGCGCCGAGCACCAAGCGCCCGGCGCCCAGCTTACGGATAGTACGGTGTTGGCTTTTGTAGTGCGAGCGTCTCTTCGGTGAAGAGTACTTCGGAGCGGTTGGTGTCTGTATTTTTAAACCTGCGAACCAGGCCGCCGAAACTTTTTACTCAAGAAGTAAGTTGCGGACTACAAATTCGGTTTTTTGATTTAGCTAGGTGCTTGGCGCCGGGCGCTCGGCGCTATTTAGCCCCAGATCGATTATTCTAAGTTGCGTTTTTTCTGGGCTGGGCTAGCCTAAGGTCTTGACCAGAAAGCGTGAACTGTTTTTCCTGAGATTGTGTGCAATTAATATTAAATTATTGGACATTTTAACCTCGGAATGATACCTTTTTTTAACAGTGTCAATTGGTCTTACCAATATAAGCCGAGTTAAATGTCGAATCAGCGTATTAAGCAGCCAAAACTTGCCGACACTATCGCCGCCAAAATTGAGCAGATGATAGTAGAAGGCAGCTTACAGCCTGGTCAACGCTTGTTGCCAGAGCGGGAGCTTGCAGAGCAATACGCCGTATCTCGACCCTCGGTACGAGAAGCCATCCAATTGCTGGAAGCAAGAGGCTTAGTTTCTCGTCGTCAGGGCGGTGGCACTTATGTGCAAAACGCCCTGACTAAAGGATTAGCTGACCCGTTATTTCAGCTGTTGGCGGAGCATCCAGAGTCGCAATACGACATGTTGGAGTTTCGTCATACCATGGAAGGTATCTCTGCATTTTACGCCGCCATGCGCGGCAACGAAGCTGACTTCGATACCATTCGTGGCGCACAGCTGGCCATAGTACAAGCACAAGAGCTGGGTGATTTGCCCGCAGAAGCCGCGGCTGCCGCCGAATTTTATATCGCGGTAGCGGCAGCGGCCCACAACGTGGTGTTATTACACCTGTTGCGCGCCATGCAGCCGCTGCTAGAGTCCAGTATCTTGCGCAATATCAAAATCTTAAACCGGCGCGCCGGTATGGTGGAAAAGATCCGAGTGCATCGCGCTAATCTTATCCACTGCATATTGTCTCGCGAGCCGGAACAGGCCAGGGATGCTTGTCATGAGCACCTGGCCTTTATAGAAGAAACGCTGCTCGATATTCAGCGTGAAGAGAGCCGTATTCAGCGCTCTTTACGCCGTAATAAACAGCAGGAATAACAATGCCTTCGGCAATGAAACCCATGGGCATGAGCCCCAAACGAGATAGGAAACAGCCATGTCTGATATCCTGAACAACGATGTGGATTCAATAGAAACTCAAGAGTGGTTAGACTCTCTTGAATCTTTGATCCGTCAAGAAGGACCTGAGCGCGCCCAGTACATTTATGAGCGCCTCACCACTAAAGCCATTAAAGCCGGTGTAGCAGTGGCCAGAAACGCCCACTCAGACTACGTCAACAGCATTAAGTCTGCAGACGAGACTGAGTACCCGGGTAACTGGGATCTGGAACGTCGTATCCGCGCTATTATCCGCTGGAACTCAGTGATGATCGTGCTGCGCGCCTCTAGAAAAGATCTGGACTTGGGTGGCCACATGGCTTCTTACTCGTCCAGTGCCACTATGTATGAAGTGGGCTTTAACCACTTCTACCGCGCTCGTAACGAAAAAGACGGCGGCGACTTGGTATTCTTCCAAGGCCATATCTCGCCCGGCATTTATGCTCGTGCGTTCGCTGAAGGTCGCTTAACTGCTGATCAGTTGGACATGTTCCGTCAAGAAGTAGACGGTAAAGGCATTCCTTCTTACCCGCACCCTAAGCTGATGCCTGACTTCTGGCAGTTCCCGACCGTATCTATGGGTCTGGGTCCATTGAACGCCATTTATCAAGCGCGTTTCTTGAAGTATCTGACTAACCGTGGTCTGAAAGACTGTTCTGAGCAGCGCGTTTACGCCTACTTGGGTGACGGTGAAATGGATGAGCCAGAATCTAAAGGTGTGATCACCATCGCGGCTCGCGAAAAGTTGGACAACCTGTGCTTCATCATCAACTGTAACCTGCAGCGCCTTGACGGTCCTGTAATTGGTAACGGTAAGATCATCAACGAGCTGGACGGTATCTTTAACGGTGCTGGCTGGAACGTGGTTAAGGTGATCTGGGGTCGTCGTTGGGACGAGCTGATCGAAAAAGATAAGACCGGCAAGTTAGTTCAACTGATGAACGAAACCGTAGACGGTGACTATCAGACCTTTAAGTCGAAAGACGGTGCCTACGTGCGTGAGCACTTCTTCGGCAAATATCCTGAGACCTTAGAACTGGTCAAGGATCTGTCTGACGAAGAAATCTTCGCTCTGAACCGTGGTGGTCACGATCCAGCTAAAATGTACGCTGCGTACAAAAATGCTGCCGAGACCAAAGGTAAGCCGACTGTTATCTTGGCCAAAACCGTTAAAGGTTACGGCATGGGTGAAGCGGCTGAAGGCAAGAACATTGCCCACCAGGTTAAGAACATGGACATGTCGTCCGTTAAGCACTTCCGTGACCGTTTCAATCTGGAAGTAAGCGACGAAGACATCGTTGACTTGCCGTACATCGAAATTAAAGAAGGCACTCGTGAACACGAGTACCTGCATGCTCGTCGTCAAGCGCTGAAAGGCTACTTACCGACACGTTTGCCTGAAAGCACAAATAAGCTGCAAATTCCTGAGCTGTCTGAGTTTGAATCCTTGCTGGGTGAGCAAAAGCGTGAAGTTTCTACCACCATGGCGTTCGTGCGTGCCTTAAACATCATGCTGAAGAACAAGTCCATTGGTGAGCGCATCGTGCCTATCTTGGCTGATGAAGCCCGTACCTTTGGTATGGAAGGTCTGTTCCGTCAAATCGGTATCTACAGCCCGAACGGTCAGCAATATACCCCGCAAGACCGTGAGCAAGTTGCTTACTACAAAGAAGACATCAAAGGTCAGGTACTGCAAGAAGGTATCAACGAGCTAGGTGCCACTTCTTCATGGTTAGCCGCTGCGACTTCTTACAGCACCAACGACTTCCCGATGATTCCGTTCTACATCTACTACTCGATGTTCGGTTTCCAACGTGTGGGTGACTTGTGCTGGTTAGCCGGTGACCAACAGGCTCGCGGCTTCATGATTGGTGGTACTTCAGGTCGTACGACGCTGAACGGTGAAGGTCTGCAGCACGAAGATGGCCACAGTCATGTTCAAGCCAGCGTAATCCCGAACTGTGTTACCTATGATCCAACTTATGTGTATGAAGTAGCGGTTATCGTACAAGACGGCTTGCGTCGTATGTACGGTGATAATCCAGAAAACATCTACTACTACATTACTACCTTGAACGAAAACTACCATCAGCCAGCGATGCCAGAAGGCGCTGAAGAAGGTATCCGTAAGGGTATCTACAAGCTGGACACAGTTGCCGGTAGCAAAGGTAAAGTACAGTTGATGGGTTCAGGTACTATCTTGAACGACGTGCGCCAAGCCGCCGCTATGTTGTCTGAAGAGTACGGCATTGGTTCTGACATCTTCAGTGTGCCTTCATTCAACGAACTGACCCGTGACGGTCAAGACGTTGAGCGTTGGAACATGCTGCACCCAACTGAAGAAGCACGCGTACCTTACATCGCACAAGTGATGGGTAGCGAGCCTGCTATTGCTGCTACTGACTACATGAAGAACTACGCAGAACAAGTGCGCGCCTTCATGCCTTCAGCGAGCTACAAAGTATTGGGTACAGATGGTTTCGGCCGTTCAGACAGCCGTGACAACCTGCGTCGCCACTTCGAAGTCAACAAGAACTACATTGTGATTGCTGCACTGACCGAGCTGGTTAAGCAAGGAACGCTGGACAAGAAAGTTGTTGCCGATGCCATCACTAAGTACGGTATCGACGCTGATAAGATCAACCCGCTGTACGCATAAAGGGGCAATACATGTCTAGAGATATTCTGGTGCCAGATATCGGCACAGACGAGGTAGAAGTGACTGAAATCATGGTGGCCGTGGGCGACCGTGTAGAACTTGAACAGTCACTACTCACCGTGGAAGGTGACAAAGCCTCCATGGAAATACCTGCCCCAAGCGCGGGTGTGGTTAAAGAAATTAAAGTTGCCCTTGGCGACGCCATCAATACCGGTTCTTTGATCATGGTATTCGAAGCAGAAGAGGGCGGCGCGGCTGCCCCTACTGCCGCGGCAGAAGCACCGGCGGCTGCAGCTCCTGCTGCACCTGCCACTGCTGCGCGCCAAGACGTAGCCGTACCTGATATTGGTGATGACGAAGTTGAAGTCACCGAAATTAACGTGGCCGTTGGCGACACCGTCACTGAAGAGCAGACGCTGATTGGCGTAGAAGGCGACAAGGCTTCTATGGAAATCCCGTCACCTTCGGCTGGTAAAATTGTTGAAATCTTAGTAGCCGTTGGCGACAAGGTTAAAACTGGCTCACAGATCATGGTCTTCGAAGTTGCAGGCGCCTCGGCTCCCGCTGCTTCTGCCCCTGCTGCGGCCGCGCCTACTGCTGCTCCTGCAGCGGCGAGCGCACCACAAGCTAAAGATGTGAACGTGCCAGACATTGGCGGTGACGAAGTTGAAGTGACTGAAGTCATGGTTGCCGTAGGCGACACCGTTGAAGCCGAACAGTCTATTTTGACTGTAGAAGGTGACAAGGCGTCTATGGAAGTACCGTCACCGTTTGCTGGTGTGGTTAAAGAAATCAAGATTAACGTTGGCGACAAGGTTAATACTGGTTCTTTGGTCATGGTATTTGAAGTTGCTGGCGCTTCTGCTCCAGCCGCCGCTCCAGCTCCTGCCGCCAGTGCACCTGCTGCAGCCCCAGCTGCGCCAAAAGCGGCTCCTGCCGCTGCGGCACCGGCTGCTAAAGCTGAGTTCGTTGAGAACAACGCGTATGTGCACGCCACACCAGTGGTACGTCGCTTAGCCCGTGAATTTGGTGTTGACCTGTCTAAGGTTGCCGCTACCGGTCCTAAGAGCCGTATCCTGAAAGAAGACGTGCAAAGCTACGTTAAAGGCATTATCAAGCAAGTTGCTAGTCAGCCTGCCGGTGTTGCAGTAGCGGGCGGCGGCATGGCCGTGCTGGCATGGCCAAAAGTAGACTTCTCCAAGTTTGGTGAAGTTGAAGAAGTGCCAATGACGCGCATTCAGAAGATCTCGGGTCCTAACCTGCACCGCAACTGGGTGAAAATCCCACACGTAACGCAGTTTGACGAAACCGATATCACTGAGCTGGAAGAATTCCGCAAAACGGAAAACGCCATCGCCGATAAGCAGAAGCTGGGTTATAAGATTTCCCCGCTGATCTTCATCATGAAGGCCGCTGCTAAGGCGCTGGAAGCGTATCCGAAGTTCTGTTCTTCATTGTCACAAGACGAACAGTCTTTGATCATGAAGAAGTACATCAACATCGGTGTGGCGGTTGATACGCCAAACGGTTTGGTTGTACCGGTAGTACGCGACGTGAACAAGAAAGGCATTCGCGAGTTGGCGATTGAGCTTGGCGAAATATCCAAGAAAGCCCGTGACGGCAAGCTAACTGGTGCCGACATGCAAGGTGGTTGTTTCACCATTTCGTCTTTGGGCGGCATTGGTGGTACTCAGTTCACGCCTATCGTGAACGCACCTGAAGTAGCAATCTTGGGCGTGTCCAAGTCCAGCATTAAGCCTGTTTGGAACGGTAAAGAGTTCGAACCTCGCCTGATGCAGCCACTGGCTCTGTCTTATGACCACCGTGTGATTGACGGCGCCGATGGTGCTCGTTTCATCACTATGATGAGTGGTGTGTTAAGCGACCTTCGTCGTTTAGCCCTTTAATGTGACAAGGTGGGCAAATGCCCGCCTTTTTACTTTCTTTTCTATTACAGAACAGTAAACTTTGGCCCGTTACAGCTGTGTGGCCGTATTGAGTCTAGGCTTTTTCAGCCATGCTTAAACGGGGCTAAAAATCATAATAGAGGTCACCATGAGTCAAGAAGTTAAAGCTCAGGTTGTGGTATTGGGTTCGGGCCCTGCAGGTTACTCTGCAGCATTCCGTGCCGCCGACCTGGGGCTAGAAGTCGTATTGGTTGAGCGTTACTCAACACTGGGCGGCGTGTGTCTGAACGTGGGTTGTATTCCTTCTAAAGCGTTATTGCATATCGCTAAAGTAATGGAAGAAGCCAAGATGATGGGCAGCCACGGCGTTACCTTTGCCGCGCCGCAAATCGATCTTGACCAGATCCGCACCCACAAAGAAAAAGTGATTGGCCAGTTAACCCAAGGTTTGGGTGGCATGGCTAAGATGCGTAAAGTTAAGGTTGTGAACGGCTACGGCAAGTTCACCGGCCCTAACACCATAGTGGTAGAAGGCGAGGGTGGTAATACCACCATCAACTTCGATAACGCCATTATCGCCGCAGGCTCACGTCCTATTCAGTTGCCTTTCATTCCCCATGAAGATCCACGGGTTTGGGATTCTACTGGTGCACTAGAGTTGCGCGAAATTCCTGAAAAGCTGCTGGTCATGGGCGGCGGTATTATCGGCCTAGAAATGGGTACCGTGTATTACTCGCTGGGCTCTAAGATTGACGTGGTTGAGATGTTTGACCAAGTTATTCCAGCTGCTGACAAAGACTTGATCAAGATCTACACCAAGCAGGTTAAAGACAAGTTCAACCTGAAATTGGAAACCAAGGTTACTGCAGTTGAAGCCAAAGATGACGGCATTCACGTAACCATGGAAGACAAGAAAGGCGCGAGCGAGACCACTGTGTACGACGCCGTCTTGGTGGCCATTGGTCGTGTGCCAAACGGTAAGTTGCTGGACGCCGAGAAAGCCGGTGTTACCGTCGATGAGCGTGGTTTCATTCGCGTCGATAAACAGCTGCGCACCAACGTGTCACACATTCACGCCATTGGCGACATCGTAGGTCAACCTATGCTGGCCCACAAAGGTGTGCATGAAGGTCACGTGGCCGCTGAGGTTATCTCAGGTTTGAACCACTACTTCGATCCTAAGGTGATCCCATCGATCGCTTATACCGAACCAGAAGTAGCTTGGGTGGGTGTGACCGAGAAAGAAGCGAAAGAGCAAGGCTTGAACGTTGAAGTTGCGACTTTCCCTTGGGCGGCCTCAGGCCGTGCTATCGCTTCTGACTCAGCCTTTGGTATGACTAAGCTGATTTTCGACAAAGAAACCCATCGCGTACTGGGTGGTGCCACTATTGGTACTAACGCCGGCGAGCTGTTGGGCGAAATTGGTTTAGCTATCGAAATGGGTGCTGACGCCGAAGACATCGCTTTGACTATTCATGCTCACCCGACTCTGCATGAGTCTGTGGGTATGGCGGCCGAGGTGTTTGAAGGCTCGATCACCGACATGCCAAACCCTAAGGCGAAAAAGAAGTAAGCTTCTTTTAACCTGAACAGGTAGTAAATAAAAACGCCCAGCTTATGCTGGGCGTTTTGTTTTGCTGCTATTATGGCTCAGTAGCAGGTGGTTCGAATGGCTACCTTATTTTTTGTTAATGATCTAAGCTATTCTTATGCTTATTTTTCAGGAATACGGCTTTATACTTTTTGATTGCTGCCGATAAACTTAATAAGATTACTCACCATAGGACAAACATTATGCTCTCTAAATTAGCCCAAGTAAGCGTGAGGACTAAGCTCACGCTGGGCTTTGCCTTGGTGCTGCTTGCGACGTTAATTACCGCCGTGGTGAGTTTTTATTCACTTACTTCTGTATTAGAACGCTCTGATAAACTAGAGCGCGCCGGTAAAATTGACTTGTTGGTCAGTAAGGCGCGCTTCTTTCAAAAAAACTACATGTTGATGAACGATAAAGGCCAGCTGGAGCAGGCGAGAACCCATGTTAATGAAGCCAGACAGGAGGCGGAATATTTACTACCCATGTTAACTGAGCCCAAAGATACAGGCCTTATCGACCAAATATTGATGGGCACTAAATTTTATGAAGTTGAGCTAGATAACATGGTGCAGTTTAATGAAAGTATGCAAGCCACAATCGTCGATATCAATGTTGTGGGTAATTCGGCACAGGAAAAAGCCCATCGCTTACTTGGCCGAGAAATGAATGCCAGCAATTGGCTAAAGCAATTGGGGATTATTCGCTTAAATCAAAAAGACTTTGCGCTCGATCGACAAGCAGATCTAGGTATTCGAGTAGCGACCGATGTTACTAATTTATTAAGAGGCCTAGAGCTGCGGTTAATGGTAAAAGATGATGGTGATATTAAAGGTATTCAAGCAGATCTTAAGCGGTTTCAGCAATATCACGCCACAGTGACCGAACTAATGGCTAACTTGGCTAGCACAGATAAACGCATTACCGATCACGCTATCGATATTACCCAAAAAGCCGAGCAATTATTAGACATACAACAACAGCGCATGCAGGACGATAGTGCCCAAGCTAAGTTTATTATTTTTCTGATCACTGTGATTGCGCTGGCCATGGGGGTGTTGTTTGCCACGATGATCACCCGTGGTATCGTCAATCCACTGGCCTTATTAGTCAGCCAAGCGAACCGCATTGCCGACGGCGACTTGAGCCAAGACATGCGGCACGACCGCAGTGATGAGCTGGGCAAGCTAATGGATCAGATGCAAGTGATGACTGTTAACTTGCGCCAATTAGTGGGAGACCTAAGCAATAGCTCAACGCATATTGCGGCTTCTGCTGAAGAGTTGTCTGCGGTATCAGAGCAAAGCCGCAGTGGTGTCAATCAGCAGCGCATGGAGCTTGAGCAGGTGTCCACCGCCATGAATGAAATGGCCGCCACGGTACAAGAAGTAGCACGCAATGCAGAAACCGCCTTTGATTCAGCACGTACTGCTGATAGTGAAGCCAGCGATGGGAGTCGTAAGGTTAATCTGACCATTGAGCAAATTGGTAAGCTGTCCGTTGATATTCAAGATTCGTTACATACCATTAATCAGCTTGAAGCCGAGAGTATTAATATTGGCAGCATTTTGGATGTGATCAAAGGGGTGGCTGAACAAACTAACTTGCTAGCACTGAACGCGGCTATTGAAGCGGCACGCGCCGGCGAGCAAGGTCGTGGCTTTGCGGTAGTAGCCGATGAAGTACGAGCGTTAGCGCAACGTACGCAAAAGGCCACTGCTGAAATTGAAACGCTCATTCATGGCCTACAAAGCAAGGCACAAGAGTCGGTAGTGATGATGAATGAAAGTACGGCTATGGCGGCTAAAACAGTGGTGATTGCCAACGAAGCGGGTGAGTCGATTCAGAAAATTACCCGTTCTGTCTCTGATATTCAGCAGTTGAATAATCAAATCGCCACCGCCGCCGAGGAACAAAGCTCGGTCGCAGAAGAAATTAATCGCTCGGTATTTAGCATTCGCGAAGTGTCGGATCACTCCGCCGCCGCCACCGAGCAAACTGCCGCCAGCAGTAGCGAATTGGCCCGCCAAGGCAGTGAATTACAACGCCTTATCGGGCGCTTTCAATTGCCATAGCCGCTGCGCGGAATGTTGAATTGTGAATGCTTAATGTTGAATGAACACACTCAATTAGCATCAAGCTCAAACTTAGTAGCGCTAAGCACCCAGCTAAAACAAAAGTTAAACCCAAACACCCGCCCCTCAACCGGCGGGTGTTTTTTTGCAGTGTGCCGTATTTTCGGTAGCACTCTAGGTTAGTTTTTCATTCAACATTAAAAATTTAACATTTAACATTCAACATTGCGCGAAGCGTGTAGCTATCACTCATGTGATGTTCCCCTTACAATGACTGCTCCTTGCTATTTTGAGTGTCCTTGTCATGCGCCTTTATCTGTTGTGTTTATTATTGGGGCTCAATGCCAGTGTCGTTTATGGTCAGGTACAAGCTGTGTCTGTACCTGTGGTCGATAACGGCGCGCTTGAACCTCTAATGACTCAACGCCCGAAAATCGCCTTAGTGCTCAGCGGCGGTGGGGCCAAGGGGGCGGCGCACATTGGGGTGATCAAAGTATTAGAAGAGCTGCGTATTCCTATTGATATCGTCACCGGCACCAGCATGGGTGCTTATATCGCTGGCATGTATGCGCTGGGTTTAGATGCGGACGAGCTGGAAGCACAAGTATTAGCGTTGGACTGGAATCAAGGTTATCAAGATAAAGTGGGCCGCGATGAGCTGTCATTGCGCCGCAAGCGGCAAAATGATGAATTTTTACTGCGCACCGATATTGGTATTAATACCGATTGGCAACTGAGCTTGCCCGGCGGTTTCTTTCAAGGTCAGGGCATGGGGGCGCTGCTACGCCAAAGCACCTTAAATTTGCCGGGCTTACAGAGCTTCGACGACCTGCCCATTCCGTATCGAGCCGTGGCCACCAATATGGAAACCGTGACCCCAGTTATCTTAAAAGAAGGCCATTTGGCCACAGTGATGCAGGCATCCATGTCAGTGCCGGGTGTGCTGCAACCCGTGGAGATCAATGGTCAGCTGTTGGCTGATGGCGGCGTGGTCAATAATATGCCGGTCGATGTGGCCTTAGAGCTGGGCGCCGACATTATCATCGCTGTCGATATTGGCGATGCCATGTTATCGCGAGAGCAGTTAGACGGCGCGCTGGCCATGGTTAGCCAGCTTACTAATTACCTAACCCGCTCAAGCACCCAGCGCCAAATTGAGCAGCTCACCCCCCAAGATGTGCTGCTTGCTCCCAATATTGCTGGCATAGGATTAGGTGATTTTCAGCTGATGCCAGAAGCCATTACCCGCGGTGCACAAGCGACGCGTGCCATGCTGTCAAAATTGCAGCCCTTGGCATTAAACGAGGCCGACTACTTTGCTTATCAGTCTAATAAGTTAGACAGACGCGCCCAGTTACAGCGCTCAGATGCGGTGTATTTAGACCGAGTAGAGGTCAGTAATGACTCTAAGCTCAGCGAAAAAACCATTCGCGATGTGTTGGGCCTAGTACCGGGTCAGTTTCACCAATCTCAAGAATTAGAAGAGGGCGTGCGTCGCTTGTATGCGCTGGATGCTTTTGAGCGGGTGAGCTACCGCATTGAAGAGCAAGCAGGCGAGCAGGTGTTAACGGTGCAAACCAATGAAAAAGACTGGGGGCCGGGATTTATTGATTTAAAGTTTGCGTTGGAAGATGATTTTTCTGACCGTGCTAACTATGAAATTGGCGCGCAATTTAGGCGCACTAATATTAATACGCTGGGCGGTGAATGGTTAATTGAAACCACCTTTGGTAGCAATAAGCTGCTGGCCACTGAAATTTATACGCCAATCGTGTCTGATTCTGATGTCTTTTGGAAACTGCGTGGCCAGTATGAAAAAAAGTCACGGCAGTTTTATTTTGATGTAAGTGATCCGCAATATGCGCTGTTTCGACCACTCACCAGTCTAGATACCGACTACACCACTTGGAGCGTAAATACTGAGCTGGGTTATAACTTGCGACCTTGGCGAGAACTGGCGCTGGGGGTGCAAGGCTTGGTGGGAGATATTGAAGCGCGCAATGTGCAGCAAAATTTGGACGTCGGCTCTGTTGGCCCATATTTGCGCCTTAGTCATGACACCTTAGATAATGTGTTTTTCCCCACTCAAGGTACGGCGCTCGAAGTTAAGTTAGGTTATTTTCGCAATAGCTTAACCGTCAACGATCAGCACGACAGTACGACCGGGCTTGATTATGAGCTGGAATGGTTAAACCCGTATCAGTTTGATCGCCACACTTTGATCAGTAAGTTTGGCTTAGGCGGCTCCAGCGCCGAACAAAGTCTGCCGATATTTGCTCGCAGCTTAGGCGGCTTATTTAATCTGTCCGGTTACCAGCGCGACCAGCTGAGTGGTCGCTACAGCGGCTTCGCCGGTTTGCTCTATCACTATCGCTGGTTTGATAATGACTTTGGCGCTTTTCGCTCGCCGGTTTATTTAGGGGATCCTTGGAGCGAGGCGGGGTGTGGAACAAGGGCACAGACGTAAGTTGGGAGTCGGCGCTCACCGCTGGCAGTGTCTTTATCGGCGTAGATACCAACTGGGGCCCTTTGTATTTGGCTTATGGCCAAGGTGAAGGTGATAAGAGCAGCCTGTATCTGTATTTCGGTAATTTATTTAGTTTTTAAGCTGTGTGGGCGAGTGAGGAGTGAAGGCTAAAGAGAAAAAAGTGAGAAAACCAACTACTGCCAAAGATCAAAAGTTAAGCCCTGTTCTTAAAATAGCGGAAACAGCTCAAAATCTGCTGCTTCAACAACGACTATGCATCGCTGAATATCGCACAGTCACGGCCGCTTGCTTTCGCACGATAAAGGGCGTCATCTGCATTCTTTAACCAGCTATCTTCCGTCGTCCCCGGTACCCAAGCGGAAACACCAAATGACACTGTTACTTCTTCACCATCGGGTGTTTTCAACTCTTTTTTAATAGCGGCTCTAAGTGTAGAGATAAATGCCTGCTGATCGTTAATATCCGAGATTAAAAGTACAAACTCTTCTCCGCCAAATCGATAAAAACGGTCGTGTTTACGAATATTTGCCGTGGTAATGGTTACCAGATCTTTGAGTATCTGATCGCCAGCCACGTGGCCAAACTTATCATTGACCATTTTGAAGTGATCTAAATCTAAGATAGCTAACATAGAGGGCGTGACGTTTCGCTCGGCGACAGACAACGCTCGCGCTATATCCGTACTTAACGCGCGTCGATTTAAGGCTCCCGTTAGTGCATCAATGGTATTTAGCCTCTCTAGCAGGCGAAATTGTGTCTCACTGCGGCTGGCATACACAAAGGTCGTCACTGACACCATTGAAACCGTCACCACGAAGGACATCAGCGGAACAACGTCAAAAGTATTAGGCAAAAATACGCACGCCAGCGTTAAAGCGGCATTTAAACCCAGCGCTTCTATGGGCCTGACCATAAAAAACGTACTGGCAATAACAGGATAAACCCATAAAAAACTATCAACGCCATTCGTCATTACAATGGCATATACACCACCATTGATAAATGCGGCCACTAGCCAACTCACCACCCGCGTTTTTTAGTGCGAACGGCATAACCCACTAACGTTGTAATGCCCAGCACCAAAACTAAATCAATAATCGCAGCTGTGATATTGCCTTGCAAGTAACGGAAAATTGCAAAGGGGGTAATACCCAATACGGACAGTACTCCGAGCAGCGATAACACCGAAAGCCGAAATTTTTCCTCTAGCTGATTGTTCATAATGCCCTCGGAGTAAAAATGTTAGTGCCCATTAGAGTGACACTTAATCCAGTTACCATATTTACACATCTAAAAATTTAAAAAACACGGCAAGCTAACAATAATAAATAAATAATTTTTTTAGCGTTCAATGTTAGCAGGTATTAGCTAGGAGAGTTGTAGGCTTAAGCCGTGCAACTTTATTATTAGTGTTGTCACTCTTTTATAGGCATGGCTCTCGTGTCTCAGGTTTATTCAATAGCGCATTAACACTTTAGGCAGATCTCAGTGTTTGTGGTGGTCAATAACAAGGCTGGGCATTTTTATTGTTATCTTTGCTTCATTCTCTTAGCAAAAATATTGAGTTTTTAAAGCCCAATGTATGTCTTCTAACTTACGGCGTGCAGAATGCCGCGTACAGACTAGGGTGCAAAGCTTGAGCTGAACTGTGAAGTAATCGACAGAACTGTGCTGCTTTAGGTTATAAAACATGGGTGTAATCGCGATCTTGTGTAAGCAAGCTGGGGCTAGATTTTAATTTAGCGTTAAAACTTATATACTAGCGCCACGTCCGCGAGGGGGGTTAACGCTAGGCCTGACCTACAGGCCAAGCCCCTTAACAAGGATATTACCGCCAAGATGGCGAATGATAATAAGAGGATACAGTCGTGCTTGAAGCCTATCGTAAACACGTCGCAGAACGTGCCGTTGAGGGTGTGGTTGCCCAACCCCTTAACGCTGAGCAAGTTGCCGCTTTGGTTGAATTACTTAAAAATCCTCCCGCGGGCGAAGAATCTTTTCTTTATGAATTACTTTCTACCCGCATCCCACCCGGTGTGGATGAAGCCGCTTATGTTAAAGCAGGTTTCTTAGCCGCCGTTGCTAAAAATGAAGTTAGCTCACCGGTTGTTTCTGCGGCCCAAGCCACAGAATTACTCGGCACCATGCAGGGCGGTTACAATATCGCGCCTTTGGTTGAGCTGTTAGACGTTGAGGCATTAGCACCCATTGCTGCTACAGCTTTAAGTCACACCTTATTGATGTTTGATGCCTTTCACGATGTAGACGAAAAAGCCAAGGCTGGTAATGGCTTCGCCAAGCAAGTGATGCAGTCGTGGGCCGATGCCGAGTGGTTTTTAGAGCGCGCGCCTTTGGCTGAAAAAATCACCATGCGCGTCTTTAAAGTACCCGGCGAAACCAACACCGATGACTTGTCACCAGCGCAAGATGCCTGGTCACGGCCGGATATTCCGCTGCACGCCTTGGCGATGTTGAAAAACTCCCGTGAAGACATAGTGCCAGATCAAGACGGCGTAATCGGCCCCATCAAAGAGCTAGAAGCCCTAAAGGCTCAAGGTTTCCCATTAGCTTATGTGGGCGATGTGGTAGGCACTGGCTCTAGCCGTAAATCTGCCACTAACTCAGTGCTGTGGCACATGGGTGACGATATTCCGTTTGTGCCTAATAAGCGCGCCGGCGGTATTTGTATCGGTAATAAAATTGCCCCTATTTTCTTTAACACCATGGAAGATGCCGGCGCACTGCCCATCGAATGTGATGTGGATAAACTGAATACCGGTGACGTGATCGACATTTATCCCTATGAGGGCAAAATCTGTGCTCATAACAGCGATCAAGTGTTAAGCACCTTTACCTTGAAAACCGAAGTGCTGCTTGATGAAGTACGCGCCGGTGGCCGTATTCCGTTGATTATTGGTCGTGGCTTGACCGACAAAGCCCGTGAAGCGCTGGGCCTGGACACCTCCACCGTGTTTAAACGCCCAGCGGCCGTAGTAGAGTCGAGCAAAGGCTTTACGCTGGCGCAGAAAATGGTCGGCAAGGCTTGTGGCGTGAAAGGTGTACGTCCTAACCAGTATTGCGAGCCAAAAATGACCACGGTCGGCTCACAAGATACTACCGGTCCTATGACCCGTGACGAGCTAAAAGACTTGGCATGCCTTGGTTTTTCTGCTGATTTAACCATGCAGTCGTTTTGTCATACCTCGGCCTATCCAAAGCCGATTGACGTGAACACCCACCACACCTTGCCAGACTTCATTATGAACCGTGGCGGTGTGTCATTGCGCCCCGGTGATGGTGTAATTCACTCTTGGTTAAACCGCATGTTGCTGCCCGATACCGTAGGTACTGGTGGTGACTCGCATACGCGTTTCCCGATTGGTATTTCCTTCCCTGCGGGCTCAGGCTTGGTGGCCTTTGCCGCTGCCACCGGCGTAATGCCGTTGGATATGCCAGAGTCAATTTTAGTGCGTTTTAAAGGTGAAATGCAGCCGGGTATCACGCTGCGTGACTTAGTGCACTCCATCCCTTACTTTGGCATTAAAAATGGTCTGCTCACCGTGGCTAAAGCCGGTAAAATCAACGAGTTCTCCGGTCGGATCGTCGAAATTGAAGGTCTGCCAGAGCTAAAAGTTGAGCAAGCCTTTGAACTGGCCGATGCGACGGCCGAGCGCTCTGCTGCCGGTTGTACCATCAAGCTGGGCCAAGAGCCGATTGCCGAGTACTTAAGCTCGAATATCGTAATGCTCAAGTGGATGATTGCCGAAGGTTACGGCGATCGTCGTACCATAGAGCGTCGTATTCAGGGCATGGAAGCATGGTTGGCTAATCCTGAGTTGCTAGAAGCGGACGCAGATGCAGAATACGTGCATGTGCTAGAAATCGACATGAGCGACATCAAAGAGCCGATTCTGTGCGCGCCTAACGATCCCGATGACGCACGTTTGTTATCTGAAGTAACCGGTGAAGTCATCGATGAAGTCTTTATTGGCTCTTGCATGACCAATATCGGCCACTTCCGCGCCGCCGGTAAGTTGTTAGATAAATACACCGGCCAGTTGCCAACCCGTTTGTGGGTGGCACCCCCGACCAAGATGGACAAAGATCAGCTGACCAGCGAAGGCTACTACGGCATTTTTGGCCGTGTAGGCGCGCGGATAGAAACCCCTGGTTGTTCACTGTGCATGGGTAACCAAGCACGGGTGGCAGATAACAGTACAGTAGTGTCTACCTCGACCCGTAACTTCCCGAACCGCTTAGGTAAAGGTGCGAACGTGTACTTGGCCTCGGCCGAGCTGGCCGCAGTCGCCGCCATTCACGGCAAGCTGCCCACCGTCGCTGAGTATTTGGCGTATGCAGAGCAGTTAAACGCGACCGCCGCCGATACCTATCGTTACTTGAACTTTGATCAGTTAGACAGCTATGTGGAAAAAGCCGATACGGTGATCTTCCAGCAAGTTATCTAAGTCCTCAGTCAGAACATTGATTGGTTAAAGCCAGCCCTTCGGGGCTGGCTTTTTTTATGGGCGGATTACAGCGCCCAGCACCAAGCACCCAGCGCCCAGCTAAAGATAAACACCGTCTTTTGTAGAGGTCGATATAGCTGTTAGTACTGTGGAGTAAGTGTTTTATATATTTCCACCAACCAAAGAGAGTCCAACAGGCAGCGATAAGACTTCAGTGTTAAGCGATCAGCCAAAACAGACACCGTACTTTTCTAGCTAGGCGCTTGGTGCTGGGCGCTCGGCGCTGATTTTATTTTCCAAAAAATTGAACTTCTTAAGAAAAGTAAAATTGATCTTGATCTGAATCTAACTTTAAATGAGAATGACTCGCCTTTCGGTTCATAGGGCTTTGTTTTTCTTTATTTTCTTTGGTTCGAAACCATTTTCATTGTTTTTCTCAAGGAGCTGTTAGTGCCAACCTTTATCAAGTCGTCTGCTCGCCCGCCCAAAAAAATGCTGACCTCGGCGGTCGGTTTGGCCGTTGCTTCGTTAGCCGTGACTGCACCATTACACGTTCAAGCTCAAGCCGAGACCCAAGCCCAAGCTGTAACTCAGCTAGATACCATTACCGTGCAAGAAGCACGGGAGCAAGGTTATAAAGCGAACCAGTCGGCTTCTAGCAAGTATGTAAAACCGCTGCTGGATACGCCTCAAACCGTGACCGTAGTACCTCAAGAAATAATGAAAGAGCAGCAGGCGTTAAGCTTGCGCCAAGTATTATCTAATGTGTCTGGTATTACCTTTGACGCAGGCGAGGGCGGCGGCGGCTCTGGCGATAAAATTAATATTCGCGGTTTTAGCGCTAACTCCAATATGCAAATTGATGGTCTGCGTGACAGCAGCCAAAATAATCGCACCGACACCTTTAACATCGAACAGGTAGAAGTGCTAAAAGGCCCTAACTCAGTATTTGGTGGTGCCGGTACTACCGGTGGCGCCATCAACCAAGTGAGCAAGGCGCCTAAGCTGCGTGACTTTGCCGAAGTGGGTGCCAGCTTAGGCACAGATCAATATCGCCGTTTAACGCTGGATGCCAACAAAACCCTCGACGATGTAGGCGTGGACAGTGCGTTTCGTATTAACCTCATGGCCCACGAAAATAACGTGCCGGGCCGTAACGATATTGACCGCGAACGTTTTGGTATTGCACCCTCGCTGACCATTGGCTTGAGTGAATCAACGCGCGCCACCTTAAGCTACTTCCACCAAACTGACGACAATCTGCCAGATTACGGCGTGCCGGCACGGGATGGCAAAGTCTTACCCGGTGTGGATCGGGAGTCTTACTTTGGCTGGCGCAATTTGGATGAAGAAAAAATTCAATCCGACGCAGTTACGCTAAAGCTTGAGCATGAACTCAGCGACACCACCCGCCTTGAAAACCAGACCCGTTATAGCCGTGTAGACCGAGACACCACTATTTCTGCGTCTCAGGTCAACACCGATGGTTTGGATCCTGGCCGCTACAAGCCCGCGGGTCCCCAAGCTTATCGTCGTGATGCGCAAACCGAATTGTTAATAAATCGATTGGGTTTAAGTACTGAGTTTGATACCGCAGGCTTTGAGCATGACATGCTGCTGGGCGGCGAGATTTCTCGTGAAACCTACGACTTAACTGCTTCCAACTATAACTTGGGTAAAGGCTCTAGTGCTTACCCAAGCAACGGCTTCGACCTTTATAATCCGCCCGGATACTGGAACGGCCCAACTACAGTGACTCCTCGCGGCGGTACCGACGCCACGCTAAACACTAAAGCCTTATATGTGTTTGATACCATAGGTTTGGCGCCCAAGTGGGACTTAAGCTTAGGCTTGCGCCATGATTGGGTATCAGGCGAAACCTCAGATAAAGTTAAAGAGGGTGTTACCACTACCAGTGATAAAATGTTCAGTGGTCGTGCGGGTGTTGTTTATAAACCTGCGAATAATGGCCGCGTTTACTTAGCTTACGGTACTTCCTTTAACCCAGCGGCAGAGGCATTAGCGACCTCAGGTTCGATCTCCGGCGAAAGCTTAAAACCGGAGCAAAGTGATACTTGGGAATTAGGCACTAAGTGGGAGCTGTTGGATGGTCGCTTAGGCATGGATGGTGCGTTATTTCGGGTCGATAAAACCAATGCGCGTGAAACCAACGAGTTCGATGAACTGGAGCTCGCCGGTGAACAGCGAGTACAAGGCGTGGAGCTGGGCTTAACCGGTGAAATTACTGAGCAGTGGAAACTGTTTGCCAATTATACCTTCCTAGACAGCGAGACCTTGGCTTCAGTAGCTAAACCACAAGCCGGCGGTCGTGATCCTGTGGGGCAGCCCTTAGGTAACACGCCGCGTAACAGCGCTAATCTGTGGACGACTTATGAAGTGCTACCGGGCGTTGAAGTCGGCTACGGTGCTGCTTATGTAGGCTCGCGCCAAGTCGCATCTGATGTGGCAGCTAAGCTCGACAGCTACTGGGTACACAATGCCATGGCCTCTTATCAGGTGAATGATGCTTTGAGCATGCAGCTAAACGTGAATAACCTGTTCGATGAAGAATACGTAGCAGGTGTGCGTGGTCGCCCAGGTTTGGACGATCGTAGCTCGGCTATTGAGTTAGGCGAAGGTCGTTCAGCAGTAGTGTCGGCTAACTATCGGTTTTAATAAATAAGTAATATTTGCCACGGAATGCACGGAAAATTAAGACCCAGAGCTAAAACTCTTGAGGATATGAACTTACAAAATAGAGCTATTTTTTGGATGTTTGTTTCGTCCGTCCATGTTCTTCCGTGTATTCCGTGGCAAAAGGGTATTGGATCGTTTTCTTCACCCTTTACCCTTAACTCTTTACCCTCACATAAGGCCCCTCACGGGGCTTTTATCGTTTAGTGGAGTGATTTTCTATGATGTTACATATTCCCAATGTGCTGAGTGCCGAGCAGGTAGCCGAGTGTCGCGAGTTGCTATTAGCGGCTGATTGGATTGATGGCAAGAGCACCGCCGGCTTTCAGTCGGGCATGGCCAAAAACAACCTGCAACTGGCCGAAGATAATGACACCGCACGTTATATTGGCGATATGATCACTAGCGCATTAGCTAAGCATCCGTTGTTTGTCTCGGCAGCTTTACCCGCAAAAGTATTTCCGCCGTTATTCAACTGTTACCAAGGCGGCCAGTCCTTTGGCGTGCACGTGGATAACTCGATTCGGTTTAATAGCGCCACCAATGAGCCGATCCGTACCGATTTATCGGCGACGCTATTTTTCTGTGAGCCGGATGAATATGAAGGCGGCGAGTTGGTGGTTGAAGATAACTATGGCGCGCACAGCGTTAAGCTGCCGGCGGGGGATTTGATCTTGTATCCGTCTACCAGCTTGCACCAAGTGATGCCCGTCACTCAAGGTGCGCGCATTAGCTCGTTTTTCTGGATCCAAAGCATGGTACGAGACGATGGCCAGCGCACCTTACTATTTGATTTGGACTCCAGTATTCAGCAGGTGAATCAGCAACTTGGTACCACCAGCGAGACCAGCATTCAGCTCACGGGTGTGTATCACAACTTGCTGCGCCGTTGGGCGCTGTAGGTTCGTGTGAGGTGGGAGGGGGGAATAGTGAGGCTATGATCAACACTGTGCTGAATCTGCCCTTGCCATCTTCCTGATGCACATCAGGAGCTCGTTTTTGTTATTTGGCTTGTAGTCTGCGCTTCACACCTTATATGAATTCAACAAAAAAGCCGACCAGGCACTGGGTGCGCGGTCGGCTAGTTTTGCTATCTCAATGCCTAATGGCGGATGAGCTATTTAATTAGTGTTAACTTTCTTTTGTGCCTTATCTGCTTTTTCTTGCAGGCGATGAGCTAAATCGTCGGCTTTCTCTTGCTCTTCGATAGCCTTAGCTTCTGGGCTAAGTGGCATAATCAAGTTCAATAAAATGGCGACAATACCGCCTGCTGCCATGCCGGAAGAGAAGACGTTTTTCACTAGGCTTGGCATAAACTGCAGAATGTCTGGCACCTGAGAAACACCCAAACCCACACCAAATGAGATGGCCATAATAAAGAGCGCGCGTCTGTCTAAACGCTCGCGCGATAAAATGCGCACACCGGCGGCGGCAATAGAGCCAAACATGACCAAAGTCGCGCCACCTAATACCGGCTCAGGAATGCGCTGCACCAGCGTACTGATCACCGGGAACAAACCCATCAGTACCAAGATGCCGGCCACAAAGAAGCCCACATAACGACTGGCAACGCCGGTCATTTGGATAACGCCGTTGTTCTGGCTAAAGGTCGATACCGGAAAGGTATTAAACACCGAGGCCAGTGAGGAGTTCACGCCATCACCCATCACACAACCTTTAATACGCTTCATGTAAACGGGGCCAGACACGGGCTCACCAGATACTTCTGAGGTGGCCGTGGTATCGCCGATGCCTTCTAGTGCGGTAATTAAAAACACCAATACCAAGGGGATAAACAGCGAGGCATCAAAGCCTAGGCCATATTTCATCGGAATTGGGAACGCGATGGCGGGAATATCAGTAACGACTGCCGGGGGAACCTTGCCCATAAACATGGCCAAGACTGTGCCTGCCACCATGGCCACTAAGATAGAAGAAAGGCGCACATAAGGGTTAGGGATGCAGTTCATGATCACGATAATGGCGAGCACAGTACCGGCTAAGGCCAAGTTCTCTAAAGAGCCAAAGGTGCCATCTGCCATGGCGCCAAAACCGCCGCCGATAGAGGTTAAGCCAATCTGGATTAAGGTCAGACCAATCAGCGTGACGATAATGCCGCTGACTAATGGTGAAATAATGCGTCGTGCCAAATGTAGGAAGCGGGACAAAATAATTTCGGTGGGTGCCGCCAGCAGTGCGGTACCAAAAATGGCCGCCAACATAGCTTCTGTAGTTACGCCGCCGTCTTTCATCGCCAAACCACTGGCAATAATAGGGCCTAAGAAGTTAAAGCTGGTGCCTTGAATAGACAGTAAACCCGTGCCTATTGGCCCAAAACGCTTCATCTGAATAAAAGACGCCACGCCGGTAATAAACAGCGACATGCTAATGATGTGGGCCGTGTCTTGAGCGGGAATACCCAGCGTTTGACAAATAATCAACGGTGGAGTGATAACGGCCACGAACAAGGCCAACAGGTGCTGAATGGCAGCGAACAGCGCCTGAACAAAGGGCGGCTTGTCGTGCAACTTGTAGACCAGTTCACTTTGGCTGATCTGGGCTTGGGTTTGTGCTGGTTGGCTCATGGTATCTGCATTCCAAAAGTAAGTAGCAAGAAGTAATGGCTTAGTGCCCCATGATGTTTCCACATCAAGGGCTATGTTTTCATATAAAATGTTTTGTTGCAACAATGTTAATTAAGTGTATTTTGTTGCTTATTATCGTTGTTGTTACTAAGCCGTGCTCCGACGGTGAGCGCGCATAGGCTACGTTAGGCGTTAGTATTAGGCCAACTCAAAGCATGCATATTTAACATTGATGCATGTGTTTTATTAATACCTACCATGATTCTTGTGTTCTTTGATTTATGAAAGCGCTCACTAAGCCTTTATTCATCGGGTGTTCTTACAGATACAGCATCTGATTTCGTTACTGGCGAGATCAGGAGTAAACTAGCGCGCTCTCACGGCCGAGTTATTAACGAGATAGTGCGGCTTTGTTGGGAATGAGCAGTCGGAGTTTGTGTGGAATTTGAATTTTTTCGTGATCTAAATGGCCAGCATCGCGCCCGTTTTTCTATGGGGCATGAAGTGATGGGTGCTTGGCTGACCGATGAGGTGACCATGACCGAGGCCGCCGAGTTACTGGATGTAATTGCGCAGTTAGAAGCCGGTGAGACCCAAGAGTTTAAAAGAGCTTATGGCGAATGCAGCTTATTGCTGACGCGAGAAGAAGCCGAAATCAGTGCTCATGCGCTGGCCTTTGATAGCGAATTAGAAGACGGCATGGCTTATTACGATGATGAACTCTACGCCGGCTGCGGCCTAGACGATCTCGCCCGAGTGCTAGAACAGTGGCAGGATTTTTGTACGAATCAATAAACACAGCGCCGAGCACCAAGCGCCCGGCGCCCAGCTAAACAGAGGGCGGTGTTGGTCTTTATGCCGTCATCCTGACGAAAGTCAGGATCTCGCTCTAGATCTAGATCTTAGTGACTAAAACCTATTTGCCACGTTTCTTTGTTACGAGAGTCACGGAAGAACACGGAATAATAGTGATCAGATCTGACAGTGCCAAGATTTTCAATGGTAAGAGCTAACCACCAAGCCATCAGCAGTCAAGCTCTTAAAATAAATAGGCTCTTGTTACTCGTCGATTTTATCTTGGCTTAATCTTTCCGTGCTTATCGTGAACAGAGAGTCGTGGATTCCGTGGCAAATGATCTTTAGCTCTTTCTTTAGCTTGGCGCTGGGCGCCGAACGTCGGCCGCTTAAATTTTTACCTTCCCTCTACCACTCTTAATTTTACCGCGCTGGGTTTTGCTGTCGGTGCGCTTGCGCTTGGCGTTTTTGCTGGGCTGGGTGGGGCGGCGCACCTTTACGGGCTTGCCGGCGAGCTGTAATAAGCTGACCAGAGCTTCTCTAGCGGTCTCTTTATTCATCAGCTGACTGCGATGACTCTCGACTCGGATCATTATCCAACCGGACTCCAAGACCCGATTATCCTTCATCTTCGCCAACGCCTCTTTATAACTATCGGGGAGGCTTGGGCTGTTGGCGTAATCAAAGCGTAGCTGCACCGCCGAGTCGGTTTTATTCACATGCTGGCCGCCAGGGCCACTGGAGCGCATGGTGATAAACTCTATTTCTTGCTCAGGGATCTGCACGCGGGCAGATAACAATAACATACGGGCTCCATTGCACTCTGTTGGTGCTTTTAGTGTTTCTACTGCACCAATATCATATCACGACCTCATCACCCTGCCGTTTTTAAAGTATAACTTGTTGATAATTAAGTTATAAACACATTGGCGTAAAGCTTGCTTGTTCTAATTGCTACCAAGACGGTATAGGCAAACAAGGAGGCTCACCATGAAAATGATTTGCGCCATTATCAAACCCTTCAAACTCGACGATGTACGCACGGCTCTAGCCACGGCCGGCGTCCACGGGATGACGGTGACAGAAGTTAAAGGCTTTGGCCGCCAGAAAGGACACACAGAGCTGTATCGAGGTGCCGAATACAGTGTGGACTTTGTACCTAAGATCAAACTCGAAATTGCCGCAGCCAGCGAGCAGGTGGAAGAAATTATCGACGCCATTATAGCGGCGGCGTACACCGGGAAAATCGGCGACGGAAAAATTTTTGTTTATGCACTGCAACAAGCGGTGCGTCTTCGTACTGGGGAGCGCGATCTGGAAGCCATTTAAGCGAGGGATAGCCCATGGACACCTTAACGGAAATGAAGTTTGCTCTGGATACCTTTTACTTCCTGATATCCGGTGTACTGGTGATGTGGATGGCAGCAGGATTTGCCATGTTAGAGGCGGGCTTAGTGCGTGCCAAGAACACCACCGAAATATTAACCAAAAATGTGCTGCTGTTTGCCATCGCCTGCACCATGTATCTATTAGTTGGTTATCACCTTATGTATCTGAATAATCCTGAGGGCGGCTGGTTGCCAAGCCTAGGCGGTTTAATAGGGCAGGTGGCAGAGGGCGCGGATCATGCGCTGGAGGCCGACTTTTTCTTTCAGGTAGTCTTTGTGGCCACCGCCATGTCTATTGTGTCCGGTGCCGTGGCCGAGCGCATGAAACTATGGGTATTTCTCGCCTTTAGCGTAGTAATGACCGGCTTTATCTATCCGATTGAAGGTTACTGGGTGTGGGGCGGTGGGTTTTTGTCTGAATTAGGTTTCGTTGATTTTGCCGGCTCAGGCATTGTCCATCTGGCCGGGGCCTGTGCGGCGTTAGCCGGTGTGTTACTGCTCGGCGCCCGTAAAGGTAAATATGGTAAAAACGGCGAGATCCATCCTATTCCGGGATCCAATATGCCGCTGGCAACCTTGGGTACCTTTATTCTGTGGATGGGTTGGTTTGGGTTTAATGGCGGCTCGCAGTTATTGCTGTCGGATGTGGCAAACGCCACCGCCGTGGCCGGGATCTTTGTTAATACTAATGCGGCGGCAGCGGTCGGCGTGATTGGCGCCTTGTTGGTGACCAAGCTGACCTGGGGCAAGGCCGATCTCACCATGATCCTCAATGGCGCTTTAGCGGGCTTGGTGGCGATAACCGCGGATCCCGTATCGCCCAGCCCGCTATGGGCTGCAGGTATTGGCTTGCTGGCGGGCATAGTCGTGGTGTATGCCATTGTAGTGTTGGACAAGCTGCGTATCGATGATCCCGTAGGAGCCATTTCGGTACACGGTGTCTGCGGTATATTGGGACTTTTGCTGGTTCCTGTGACCAACCCTGAGGCTACGCTGTGGGTTCAGCTGGTCGGCTGTTTGGTGATCGGTGGCTGGGTATTGGGTGCCAGCCTATTGGTTTGGTATTTGCTGAAGCGCACCCTGGGCATTCGAGTCACCGAAGAAGACGAAGTGTCGGGCATGGATAAAGTAGATTGCGGCATTGATGCCTACCCTGAGTTTGTGACCTTAAAGCGCAGCTGAACAAAATCATCTACTGGCTCTACTCTCTACAACTAGTGGTAATAACGAAAAGGAAGCCTCGGCTTCCTTTTTTTATTGGATTGTTGCGCTAGCGCAAAGACAAAGGGTGCGAGTGCAGGCAATATAGTGGAATGCGGCTGCGCATGACACGCTTTATCATTTAGATGTGAGTTACTGGTTGCTTCCAGTCGTCGCCTAAGTATACTGCTGAATGTTAATTGTTCTCACTCAACTAAATGGATGTTAAGCATGCCTACTAAATTAGGTCTATCCGCCGCTGCACTGCTCGTCGCCAGTTTTACCGGCCAAGCCTTTGCCGAAGAAGTGAATGTTTACTCAAATCGTCAAGACTTTTTGGTCAAGCCCATCATCGACACCTTTACCAAAGAAACCGGTATTGATGTGAATGTGGTGTTTTTAAAAGATGGTTTGGGTGAGCGCTTAGAGCGTGAAGGTCGTTTGTCTCCAGCAGATTTATTGTTAACGGTCGACGTGAGTCGCCTGATGGATGTGGTAGACAAAGACTTGACTCAAGCGGTTGAGAGCGAAATTCTTGAAGAAAGTATTCCGGCGCAGTATCGCGATGCTGACGGTAAATGGTTTGCGGTGACCACTCGTGCCCGCGCCATTTATACCTCCAAAGACCGCATCGGTAAGCGCGAAGATATTACCTATGAAGAGTTGGCGGATCCCAAGTACAAAGGAAAAGTTTGTACTCGCAGCGGCAAACATCCCTATAATGTTGCCCTTACTGCCTCCATGATTGATGAGCATGGTGTTGATTACACTAAAACTTGGTTGCAGGGCTTAAAAGCTAACCTGGCACAAAAGCCACAAGGCGGTGACCGCGACCAGATCAAAGCCATTAAAGATGGTGTCTGTGATTACGCGTTAGGCAACAGCTATTACTATGGCGTGATGTTAAGCGATGAAGAACAGCGTGAAACGGCAGAAGCTGTGTACATCAACTTCCCCAATCAGGCTGACCGTGGCACACACGTCAATATTTCGGCCGTAGCACTGGCCAAGCACGCTAAAAACAAAGATGCCGCCATTAAGTTAATGGAGTTTTTAGCAAGTGATGAAGCGCAACATTTGTATGCGTCTGCTAACCATGAGTATCCGGTTAAAGAGGGTGTTGAACCTTCTGCACTGGTAAAAGGCTGGGGTGATTTCGCTGCCGATAAACGCCCACTGGTTGATGTAGCAAAACATGCTAAAACCGCAGTGCAATTGGTAGACGAAGTTAAATTCGATCTATAAAAAAGACGGGGGTTTAGGCCCCCGTTTGAGCTATCAATGAAACGAACAGCGTGGACAGTCAGTAGCTGGGTACTAGCCTTGCTGCTGACTTTGCCTATTATGGCACTTATTTATGAAGCCTTATTACCCACCGAAGATGTGTTTCGTCATCTCTGGGGATCTGTGCTTCCTACCTATATCAGCAATACCTTTTGGTTGGTGTTGTGGGTCATGGTGTTTAGCTTTTTAGCGGGCGTACCCGCCGCTTGGCTGATGGCCATGTGCGAACTGCCTAGCAAACGCTGGCTGCAATGGGCCTTGATCCTGCCGCTAGCCATGCCCTCTTATATTGTTGCCTTCGTTTACACCGATTTATTAGACTTCTCCGGCCCCGTGCAAGGCACGCTGCGCCATTGGTTTGGCTGGCAATCCGCCAGTGATTATTACTTCCCCGCCATTCGTAGCCTAGGCGGCGCCGCCTTGGTGCTGGGCTTAGTGCTGTTTCCGTATGTGTATTTATTAGCGCGCACTGCCTTTATGGAGCAGTCCATGAGCTTGGTGCAATCCAGCCGACTGTTAGGTTGTACTCCTTGGCAGAGCTTTAAAAAGGTCAGCTTGCCGCTGGCGCGCCCGGCCATAGTGGTGGGTTTATCCTTAGTAGCCATGGAAACGCTGGCCGAGTTTGGTACCGTGAACTTCTTTGCCGTAAACACCCTGACTACGGCCGTGTATGACACTTGGCTGGGCTATGGCAGCTTAAATGCGGCGGCAAAAATTTCCGCCATTATGCTGTTAGTGGTGATGCTGCTGCTGAGCATGGAGCGCATGAGTCGCAAGCGTCAACAAGTGTTTCAAAAGCACATGGGCCAAGAGCAACAGCGCGGCTATGTGCTAACCGGCGTCACCAAATGGAGCGCGCTGATTTTTTGCTGGGGCTTAGTCGCGCTGGGCTTTTTACTGCCGTTTATTATTTTGTGCTATCACGCATTGCGCTATTTTGACCAAGCGTGGAACAGCCGCTTCTTCGAATACAGCCTCAACAGTTTGTTGTTATCCAGCCTAGTGGCAGGCTTAGCAATTTTAGTGGCCTTGGTGCTCGGCATGAGCCATCGCTTAACCGGCAAAACCTATACCCAAATTCCTAAACGCTTGGCCTCCATGGGCTATGCCTTGCCCGGTACCGTACTGGCCATCGGCGTATTAGTGCCCTTAACCAGCTTAGACTTTGCCATTAATGATGCCGCTCTCTGGTTAGGGATGACCGAACCTGGCTTATTATTTACCGGCACCATGACCGCTATCGCCTTTGGCTATTTAGTGCGCTTTGGCGCCATGGCCATAGGCTCAGTAGAAAGCAGTTTGGGTAAAGTATCGCCCTCCCTCGATATGGTGACGCAAACCATGGGTTATAGCCCCAGTGCCATGATGATGAAAGTGCATGTACCGTTAATCCGCAAGGGCATATTAGCCGGTGCACTATTAGTATTTATTGAATGCATGAAAGAGCTACCGGCGGCGCTGTTATTGCGGCCCTTTAACTTTCAAACGCTGGCCACTTACGTATATCAATTTGTCTCAGACGAGCAGCTAGAATTGGGTGCGCTACCCGCCATCGTCATAGTGTTAGTGGGCCTGATCCCGCTGATTTTCTTAAACCGATCATTGGAGCAAGCACACTGATGGCGGCATTAGATGTAAATAATCTGAGTTGCAGTTATAACGGCAATCGGGTGTTAAATAACTTATCGTTGCAGGTCGAAGACAACGAGATCATGTGTCTGCTGGGCGCCAGTGGCTGTGGTAAAACCACGCTGCTCAAAGCCATTGCCGGTTTATTGCCGGTGAGCCAAGGCGAAATTGCCATTCACGGCAATACCATGAATAGCCAAGGGCTGGCGGTGGTGCCGGAGCGGCGCAATGTGGGCATGATTTTTCAAGATTATGCGCTATTTCCGCATTTGAGCGTGGCGCAAAACGTGGCCTTTGGCATACAAAACAAAGAGCGCAACAAGGCACTGGTCGCCGATAAAGTGGCGGAAATGCTGGCGCTGGTCAATCTGGCAGACTTAGGCGCTCGCCAGCCCCATCAATTGTCGGGCGGTCAGCAACAGCGGGTGGCCATTGCGCGCGCCATGATTGGCAAGCCGCAATTAATGCTGCTTGATGAGCCATTTTCTAACATAGACACCCAAGTGCGGATGCGTCTGATTGGTGAGATTCGCGAGCTGCTAAAAAGCCAAGGCATAAGCGCTATCTTCGTAACTCACAGTAAAGAAGAAGCCTTCGCCTTTTCTGACCGATTAGCGTTATTTCGTGCTGGTCATATCGAGCAAGTGGGCCGCCCACAAACCTTGTATCAGCATCCACAAACTCGTTTTGTGGCTGACTTTTTAGGCTTGGCCAACTATGTGCCCGCCACGGTAATTGACACCAATACCGTGCTCACTGCCATGGGGCCGATTGCCAGCCAATCGGTGCTTAATGCCGACATAGGTGCTACCGGTCAGCTAATGCTACGGCCTCGGCAAATTCAGTTGTCTTTAACTGAACAAGGCAATGGCCATGTGTTAGAGCAGCAGTTTTTAGGCACCCACAGCCGGTGTGTGGTGGAGTGCCAAGGCTTGCGCTTAGAAGTGAGCACCAACGATTTGCTGCCTGCCGTGAGCCAAGTACACGTGAAAGTATTACCCCATGCCTTAACCTTTTTTCCCGACAGTGAAGGGCAGAGGGCGGTAGCTTAACAGCAGCGCCGAGCGCCCAGCGCTAAGCATCAAGCTTAAAAATAACACCGTCTTTTGTAGGTTTGTGTTGTGCCCTTGTTTGTTATTGGTGTGGTTGTTGGGTTTTGACTTTAGCTCGGCGCTGGGTGCTTGGCGCTCGGCGCTGAGTTACAATGACTCATCTAAAACCCAAGAGACAGAGTCATGACCGCACAAGCTGGCATTTGCGCCGAACCCAATCTTCACGCCTATTATTTAATGTTTAATGTATTGCCCACGGGGTTTAGCGGCGTGCCCGATGCCTTGGCGCAGGTGCCGGCATTATGGCAATCTCTCGCGCAAACTTACCCCGATGCGGCTTTCTCCGGCTTAGTGGCCATTGGACATGGCGCGTGGGATGAGCTGTATCCCAATGCGCGGCCCGGTGAGCTGACCGCTTTTCCTGCGCAAGCCGTTGGGCAGCGTATAGCACCGGAAACCCCCTTTGATCTATTCTTTCAGCTGCGCGCCGACCGGCTCGATGTGGCCTATGTTGCTGTGCAAAAAGTAATGGCGCTGTTAGCGGGCTTAGTGGAATTAAAAGATGAACGCCAAGGCTTTCGTTATCTGGAAATGCGAGATATGACGGGCTTTGTAGACGGCACCGAAAATCCCCAAGGGGAAGATCGTGCGCAAGTGGCGCTAGTACAAGCGGGGCAGTTTGCTGAGGGCAGTTATATTCACGTGCAGCATTATCGCCACCGGTTAGCGCGCTGGGAAAAACTGGCTATTCAAGCACAAGAAGATGTTTATGGCCGCACTAAGCCGGACAATATTGAATATCAGTCGGCAGACAAAGCGCCAACCGCACACACCAAACGCACCAGCTTAAAAGACGACGCCGGTAACAGCATGGAAATTTTGCGCCAAAGCCTGCCCTGGGGCACCGCCAGTGCACAGGGCTTGGTGTTTATCTCTTGCTGTAATACGCCAATGCATTTTACGCGCATGTTAGAGAGTATGTTTGTACCGGACGAGCAGGGGCACTTTGACCATCTCACTCTGTTCACCCAAGCCGAAACCGGTGCCGCCTTTTTCGCACCCTCACAAGAGTGGCTAAGCACGAAAGGGGATTTGAACTAAAGCGCTGTATTTCGCATATAGCACGAATGTAGTCGCGTGCTTTAGCCGCGAAAATCTGCGTAGCAGGTTCTGATGCACGAAACCCACCCTTTAATACCGGATGGGTTTAAAAATAGAGGTGATGGGTATGCCAAGTATTGGAGCAAAGATATCGCTGCGCGATATTGCACAGCTGAAGCAGTGCCTACATTCGTGCAATGTGTAGGCAGGGCGCTGCTTTTACGTCACACATATTGCTCAAACAGTTCGAGTACGCTTTGGTGTAAGGTGGTGATGGGCGTGTCGTGGGTGGGCGTAATAAATATAGTATCGTCGCCGGCTATGGTGCCGAGAATGCCCTCAGCCTTGCCGAGAGAGTCCAACATGCGCGCGATTAACTGCGCCGCACCTGGGCTGGTATGAATGACGATCAAGGCATTGTTATGGCCCACATCCAATACTAAGTTTTTTAGCTGGCTGCTACTGGTGGGCACGCCTAATTCGACGGGCAGGCAATACACCATTTCCATCTTGGCATTACGGGTGCGCACCGCGCCAAACTTGCTCAGCATGCGCGATACTTTAGACTGGTTGATATTATCAAACCCAGCATCCTGCAGCGCGGCGACTATCTCTGCCTGAGAACCAAAACGTTCCTCATTGAGTAAGGCCTTAAAGACTTTAATCAGGTGTTCTTGTTTTTCGTTCATTATTTGCAGCCGAATGAGCGGGAGTGAAGACACATATTGTCTATCCATGATGGTTTTTTATCAAGGATTAGTCATTTATATTGCATAAGAATGCAGAATTAGCTTGCATTAGTAGCTCTGCAAAATAAAATCAGTCAAACACTCTGACATTTGATGTGGACGTAGCGCATGGGCATTAAATTTAACAACATTTGCAAGTCCTGGGCTGGTCAGGAAATTTTAAGTCAGGTATCGCTTAATTGTCCGGCCGGCGAGATTTTAGTCTTGCTGGGCCCCAGTGGCGCGGGAAAAAGCTCTTTGTTGCGCTTAATGAATTTACTGGATACACCAGACTCCGGCCAACTCATTATCGCCGATGAGGAGTTTTCCTTTCCTGACGTGCACGCTGGGCGCCTACATAAACGCGCCCAATTACTGCGCGGCAAGGTAGGCATGGTGTTTCAGCAGTATCATTTATGGCCCCACCTCACGGTAGAGCAAAATTTACTGGAAGCACCGCTGAAAGTGCTGGGCATGAATAAAAGTGCAGCGCAAGATAAGGCTCAGCAGTTACTCGCACAGCTTAAACTCAGCGATAAAAGTAACGCTTGGCCCAATGCACTGTCGGGCGGCCAGCAACAACGAGTGGCCATCGCCCGCGCCTTAATGATGAACCCTAGGGTATTGTTGTTTGACGAACCCACGGCGGCATTGGATCCTGAGATCACCAAAGAGGTGGCCGAGATCATTTTGCAGCTGGGTAAAACCGGTATTACCCAAGTGGTGGTGACCCACGAAGTAAGTTTTGCGAAGCGGGTGGCCAGTAAAGTCGCCTATCTTGAGCAAGGGCGTCTTATTGAATACGGCGATGCCAACTTACTGGTGCAGCCCCAGACAGAACGCTTTGCTGAGTTTTTAAGGCATTAATTCTTCATGTGAAGAGTAAAGAGTGAGGGGTGAAGCGGACAACACAGTTCGGTATTTTGTAGGTGAACACTTGTTCTCGCATTTCAACCCAGGCGAAAATATTTAAAAAGATCAACTTCAATGGGCAGCTTATGACTTAGAGCTGGCCAAAGGGCAAAATAACAATAAGGATATCAAACGGATGAACAAGACATTATTAGCGGTAGCATTGTTAGCCAGTACAGGATTAGCACAGGCTGAGGAAGTGAAGTTTGTGACCAATGCCGCTTATGCCCCCTTTGAGTTTGTTGACGAAAACAACGAGATGCAAGGCTTTGATATCGACTTGGCGAAAGCCATTTGTGAAGTGCAGAAAATGGAGTGCAGCTTTCATAATCAAGCCTTCGACAGCTTGATCCCCAGCCTTAAATTTCGTCGTTATAACGCCGCCATTGCTGCCATGGACATTACCCCAGAGCGCGCCAAGCAGGTGGACTTCAGTGATATTTACTACGAAAACTCCGCAGTATTTGTGACGCCGGCTAATAAGTTTGAGAAATTAGACCAGCTACAAAAAGATACCGTGGGCGTACAAAACGGAACTTCTCACCAAAAATACATTCAAGATAAGTTAGAAGCCAACGGCATGACCGCGCGCCCCTATCAAAGTGTGCAAGATGCGCTGCTCGATATGAGCAATGGCCGCATTAATGCGGTGTTTGCCGATACCGCAGTGGTGGGTGATTGGCTGGCGAAAAACGAAGGTTATGCGGTATTGGGCGAGCGCATTACCGATGATGGCTACTTTGGCACTGGCTTTGGTATTGCCGTGACTAAAGGCAATCAGGTGTTGCTGGAGCAAATTAACCAAGGCTTGAGCCAGTTAAAAGAAAACGGCACTTACGACAAGCTCCATCAACAGTACTTCCCTAAGTAATATGCTCACTCACCTAATGAATGCCAGCCTGATGACCTTGGGGCTGGCATTGACGTCATTGGCGGTTGGGCTAGTGCTGGCCATTTTGTTATGTGGTGCGGAGATGAGCCGCTTCGCGCTATTGCGTTGGCCGGCTAATGCCTTCTCTACCGTGTTGCGTGGTTTGCCAGAAATTCTAGTGGTATTTTTTATCTATTTTGGCTCCACTCAAATACTGTTTTTAATCACCGATCAGTACATTGAGTTCAGCCCCTTTTGGTGTGGTGTCACGGCATTGTCGTTATTGTTTGCCGCTTATGGCGCGCAAACCCTGCGCGGTGCGCTGAATGCGGTAGATAAGGGCCAGCGCCAAGCGGCGCAAGCGCTGGGTTTACCGCCGCTCTATACCTTTATTCATATCACGCTGCCGCAAACGTGGCGCCATGCGCTGCCAGGCCTTGGCAACCAGTGGTTGGTGCTGCTTAAAGACACCGCCTTGGTGTCTTTAATTGGCGTGCACGATTTAATGTATCAAGCCAAAGCCGTGGCTTCTCGTACCTATGAGCCTTTTACTTGGTATGGCATAGCAGCACTTATCTATTTAGTGATCACAGTGGTCAGCCAGCAAGGGCTACAACGATTGCGCACGCGAGTAACCCGTTATGACTGATTGGCTGTTCTCGAACTCTGCGGGTATGCCCGACTGGTTTGGCTACCTGCCAACCTTATTACAAGGAGTTAACATTACGCTGCAAATTACCGGTGCCGGCTTATTGCTGGGCTTGGTGATAGCGTTGAGCCTAACCTGGGTATTAGAACGGCGTATTCCGGTATTGGCACAGCTAACTGAGGGCTATTTGCTGTTGCTCACCGGCACGCCTTTGTTGGTGCAGATCTTTTTAATTTATTACGGACCAGCGCAGTTTGAGTGGATTAAAAATAGCTGGGCGTGGACCTACCTGCGTGAGCCGATGTTTTGTGCCATCTTAGCCTTGGGCATGAACGCTGGCGCTTATACCTGCCGCCTATTTAAAGGCGCGCTAGAGGCGGTACCCAGAGGCGAAACCCTGGCCTGCCAAGCGTTAGGCATGAATAACTGGCAAACCTTGAGCGTGAAACTGCGCCATGCCATGCGCCGTGTTATTCCCGCTTACTCCAATGAAGTGGTGTTGGTGCTGAAGGGCAGCTCCTTGGCTAGCACTATCTCCATTATGGAGATCATGGGCTTGGCCCAACGGCTTAATGGCCAGACCTACGATACCTTGGCGATATTTGGCTTAGCGGGCGCTATTTATCTGCTGTTGAATGGTCTGTTAACTTTGGCTTTTCGTCGCTTAGAGAAACGTGCGCTACAATTTCAAACACAGCAATAAGTGTTCGCCTTGTCTGCCCTTTTAGATCAAGCGCTAGACAAGGAGCCAGATAAGAGTCAGAAAGGCGTGAGATAACGCCATGGCTCTCACAAACAAAGGCTTCACATTATCTTAACTATTGTGTTTTTACAGTGCTTTCGTTATGTTGCTAAAGCATTAGGAAACGTCTAACAATTCAAATAATAACGGAGTTTAGCTATGAAAGTTGCCGTACTTGGAGCCGCCGGTGGTATTGGCCAAGCTCTGGCCTTACTGTTAAAAACTACCCTGCCAGCCGGTTCTGCATTGAGCCTGTATGATATCGCGCCAGTTACCCCTGGTGTTGCTGCCGATCTGAGCCATATCCCTACCGGCGTGAGCGTAGTGGGTTTTGGCGGTGAAGATCCAACCGCTGCACTGGAAGGTGCTGACATAGTGCTGATCTCTGCGGGCGTTGCGCGTAAGCCTGGCATGGACCGTGCCGATTTGTTTAACGTGAACGCCGGTATCGTTAAAAATCTGATTGAAAAAGTAGCGGCTACTTGCCCTACAGCTTGTATCGGTATTATCACCAATCCAGTAAATACTACAGTGCCAATTGCTGCCGAAGTGCTGAAAAAAGCCGGTGTGTACGATAAGAAAAAACTGTTCGGTATCACCACGCTAGACGTGATCCGCGGTGAGACCTTTATCTCAGAAGCCAAAGGTATCGACTTAGCAGACATTAAAGTACCCGTGATTGGCGGCCACAGCGGCGTGACCATATTGCCGTTATTGTCTCAGGTTGTTGGCGCATCTTTCACCGACGAAGAAGTCGAGAAAATGACGCACCGTATCCAAAATGCCGGTACCGAAGTGGTAGAAGCCAAAGCCGGCGGTGGCTCAGCTACCCTGTCTATGGGCCAAGCAGCCTGTCGCTTTGCGCTGTCTTTAGTAGACGCTCTGTCCGGTAAAGCAGACGTTATCGAATACACCTATGTAGACGGTGGCAGCGAACACGCACAGTTCTTCGCACAACCGGTATTGCTGGGTAAAAACGGCGTAGAGAAAGTACTGCCTTACGGCGAGTTAAGCGCGTTTGAACAGAATGCCATGGACAAGATGCTGGATACGCTGAAAGGCGATATCAAATTAGGCGTGGAATTCGTTAAGTAATAATAACGAATTCAGTCCATTAAAAAAGGGAGCCTCGGCTCCCTTTTTGCTTTCTGTGAATCTGCTCTTTGCCTAATACACTCCGACTTCTTTGCCATAAACTTTTGTTATGGCAACGCGGAACCTTTCGTAGCCGGTAATTTATTCGCCGGTTCTGCGCAGCAGAATGCTTTAAAACCAAACATAAAACCGTGCTGAATAAATTAGCATCTACGAAAACCCAACATGTTTTTATAGCCGTCACACATCTCCTCGCATTCATGATCATACGCAGGTAGTCGGGCAATAAAAAAGGTAGCGCCCAGCGCTACCTTTTTCTTTCACTTACTATTTAGCTCAGGCTTTTACTGAGCCATAACAGGGCGTTTCTTATGCTGCATCACCAAGGCGATAAAGCAGACGACTGCCGTTACTACACCTATCGGCTTGCTGTATTCAGGCGATAAGTTGAAGCCAATGGGCGCGGTTACAATATAGGACACAGTAATGGCCGTGCCGATCACCGCAGGAACACTGGCCACCCAGTGGACAGTGCCTCGGTCGAACAAATACTTGGTCGCTAACCACAACACACTGGTAGAAAGCAGCATATTGGAGAAAGCGAAGTAGCGCCAAATTAACGCAAAGTCCAAGAAGGTCATCAGATAGGCGATACCTAATAAAGGCAGTGATAAGGCCAATCTGTGCAGGGTGGTTTGAGAAATATTAAACGCATCCATAATGGTTAAGCGCAGTGAACGAAACGCCGTGTCACCAGAGGTAATCGGGAAGATTGCCACCGCCAAAATAGCCATCACGCCACCCACGACGCCCAGATAACCGGTCGCAATATGATTCACTACTAAGCCGGGCCCACCTTGAGCCAGCATGGCTTTTAACTCTACATAACCACCCGGGAAGGCCGCAATACCTGCCAAAGCCCATACACATGCCACTATGCCTTCACACATCATGGCGCCATAAAACACTGGGCGTGCGTATTTTTCATTGGTCAGACAACGGGCAATCATTGGGGATTGAGTGGAGTGGAAACCACTAATGGCACCACAGGTGATGGTTAAAAATAGCAGCGGCCAGATGGGGGCACCGTCGGGATTAGGTGTTAATAAATCCGCATGATCATGATTGTCAAAGTATGAAAAAATGTCACCGACCTGAGGCAAATGCGGCGCTTCTAATAACAAGGCACCGGCAATTAAGGTGGTCATCACTATCATCAGCAAACCAAATATTGGATACAGCTTAGTGATGATTTTATCGATCGGCAGCAAGGTCGCTAAAAAGTAATAGCCTAAAATAAGCAGTACCCAAAAGCTGTTGCCGGCTAAAAAAGTACCCTCAAAGTAGGATAAATTACTCAATAGCCCAGCAGGGCTCATAATAAAAACCACGCCCACAAAAAACAGCAGCATGCAGGTAAATACCAGCATTACACCTTTGAAGACTACGTTGTAATAGTGTCCGGCAATTTCTGGCAAGCTTTTACCGTCTTCTTTCAGGCTCATTACCCCAGAGAAGTAGTCGTGTATCGCACCACCGAGCACGTTACCAATGACTATCCATACCAAGGCAACGGGGCCGTAGATGGCGCCTAAGATAGGGCCAAAAATGGGTCCTACACCGGCAATATTTAAGAATTGAATTAAAAATGCTTTCGCAGGGCTGATGGCTACGTAGTCAACGCCATCATCTAAGCGCTGCTGAGGCGTCGCTACTGTGGGGTCTATGCCGGCTTGTTTTTCAACGAAGGGGCCGTAAAATTTATAGCCGAGTATTAATATAGTAATACTGATAAAGAAAATAAGCATTTAGCAAATTCCTTCTTATTTTAAGTGCTTAGGGTTGAATATTCCGAGCAAGGTACCATGGCGCCTAGCCGCTGAACACTAGATTATAGTCGCAGATGCTGATTATGGAGCGTATTGAGAGCTTGGTTGAATTATCTACAGCCGCTTGCTCAAATTTCGCACTTTTTGCCTAAAGTTTGATAGTTTTGCTGCTAATAGAGTCCATACTTTTTTGCCAAATGGGCTTTAATATCATCTTCACCTGATTTGTTGATATTAAAGTTGAGCTAAGGCCATCATTTCATCCAAGCTAAGCCTACTTTAGATCCGTTACGTCGGCCTAGCTGGGTACTTATCCAGCGGCCGGTTTGCACTAATGACGCCAAACTAACGCCGGTCTTAAGCCCTAAACCCTCTAATAAATACACTAAGTCCTCGGTAGCGAGATTACCCGCGGCCCCCGGAGCGTAAGGGCAGCCACCAAGTCCGGCCACTGAGCTGTCAATAATGCGTATTCCTTGTTCCAGAGCGGCATAGACATTGGCCAACGCTTGGCCGTAGGTATCGTGAAAATGTACCGCCAGCTGCGCCATTGGCACCTCCTGACTTACTGCATGCAGCATGGCAATCACCCGCTGCGGTGTACCTGTACCTAAGGTGTCGCCCAATGAAATTTCATCACAACCTAGCTGATATAAGTCGCGGGCAACCTTGGCCACGGCGGTGGGGGAGACAGCACCTTCATAGGGGCAGTCGAGAGCGGTTGATACATAGCCGCGTACCGGTATCTGAGATTGCTTGGCCAGCGCCAGCAGCGGGGCGAAACGGTCTAGGCTAGTGGCGATAGAAGCATTGATATTGTGTTGGCAAAAGGACTCGGAGGCGGCAGTAAACACCGCTACTTGGTCGGCTCCCGCCACTAACGCCGCCTTTAAGCCTTGCAGATTCGGCGTGAGTGCGCCGTAACTTACTTGGGGTTGGCGTTTAATGCCCAGCAGCACCGCTTGGCCATCGGCCATTTGTGGCACCCATTTGGGCGAAACAAAGCTGGCCGCTTCAATACGGGTTAAGCCACTACGAGCCAGTCGCTCAATCAGCTCAATTTTAATGGCGGTCGACACTAACAGGGCTTCGTTTTGTAAGCCATCTCGCGGTGCCATTTCGACTAAGGTTACCGAGTCTGTGGGCATAAATTTATCATCATCCCTATTTATCAATCGCTCTCTAAGCGCAGTAGCTCACAGCCTGCGGCTACTTGGCAGCCTTGTGCATAATAAAGCTCAGCGACGTTGCCGGCAGTCGGGGCGCGAATAGCATGCTCCATCTTCATCGCCTCCATAATTAACAGCGTTTGGCCCGCCGCTACCTTATCGCCCACCGCCACCTTAAGTTGACTAATCACCCCGGGCATGGGGGCCGTTAAGCTGTCGGCCGCCGCTTGAATATTTGAGTCAAAATGAGGCTGATATAGCTGGATATCAAAGCGCTGCCCTTGATAAAACATCCACAGCTCATGCTCATAACGCGCCACGTAACAGCGCAGCGGTACTTGATCCACTGTCGCATCCAGTCGGTCTTCGTTTAAACGAGCGCTCAGCTGGTGCTGGGTCTCTTCAAGCTGTACTTGCCAAGTATTTGTCTGCAGAGAGTCGGAGAGAGGGCTGATCACCAGTGGGTATCTTTGCGCATCTTGCACTAACTCGAATTGGCGCCGAGTGGGCATATTTAGCCACCAGCCCTGATTGCCAGCAAAGGGTGAAGTATCCGCTTGTGCTGCTGACTCGCTTAACAGTAAAAACACGCCGACTAAGGCCAGCTGTTGCGAGCGGCTTAAGGGAGCGGGCGCAAACAGCTCTGCCTCGTGCTCGGCAATAAAGCGGGTGTGTAACTCAGCGCTATATAGCGCGGGGCTGGCGACCAAACGGCTTAAAAAACCTATATTGGTACGCACACCACCAATGCGATATTGCGCCAGTGCGCGGGCTAAATGGTGCAGAGCACCCTCGCGAGTGGGCGCCCAAACGATCAACTTGGCGATCAAGGGATCGTAATAAATGCCGATACTGTCGCCTTGGCGCACACCGGTATCGAGGCGGATTATCGCGTCAGGCGTGACATGACTGGGGTTATCCGTTTGTGGCTCATGCAAATAGTGCAAGCTGCCGCTGGCTGGCAAAAACTGCTGAGCGGGATCTTCTGCATAAATGCGTGCCTCTATGGCATGGCCGTGGATCCGCACTTGATCTTGGCTAAGCGGTAAGGGCAGGCCGGCGGCAATTTGTAACTGCCAATCGACTAAGTCTAACCCGGTGACCAGTTCGGTGACGGGATGCTCCACTTGCAAGCGGGTGTTCATTTCCATAAAGAAAAACTGGCCATCGTCGAGATATAAAAACTCCACCGTGCCAGCGCCGCAATAATCGATGGCCTGTGCGGCGCGCACCGCCGCCTCACCCATAGCCGCCGCTATGTGTGGGGCCAAGTTAGGCGCAGGCGCTTCTTCAAGCACCTTTTGCTGGCGCCTTTGCACAGAACAGTCGCGATCGGCCAAATAAACCCCTTGGCCAAATTGATCGCAAAACACTTGTACTTCTATATGGCGGGCCTCTGGAAGATAGCGCTCCAAGAGCATGACATCGTCACCAAAGGCCGCCTTGGCTTCGCGTTTGGCGGCTGCCAGCGCCTCATCAAATTCACTCAGTTGCAGCACCAAACGCATGCCTTTACCGCCGCCACCCGCCACCGCTTTAAGTAATAGCGGAAAGCCACAACGCTCGGCCGCTTGGCGCAAATGTATTGGGTCTTGCTCATCCTCATGAAAGCCCGGCACTACAGGCACTCCGGCGGCGGTCATTAAGTTTTTAGCGGCAGACTTTGAGCCCATGGCGCTAATTGCTGCTGCTGGTGGGCCAATAAAAACGATACTTTGCTCGGCACAGGCCTGAGCAAAGTCGGCATTTTCCGATAAAAAACCGTAACCCGGATGTATGGCCTCAGCACCGCTGGCCTTGGCGATGTTCAACAATAAATCTGGCCGTAAATAACTGTCGGCAGCGGGAGCAGGGCCTAAATACCAGGCTTCATCGGCCAAGGTGACATGCAAGGCCTCAGTGTCGGCGGCGGAATACACGGCCACGGTGCTAATGCCCAGCCGACGGCAGGTACGAATAATGCGACAGGCAATTTCGCCACGATTGGCAATCAAGACTTTGTTAAACAAGCGAGCAGGAGTGGCATCAGACATTGTCATCCTCCCAAGGTGGGGGCTGTTGTTGCAAGAAAGCGTGAACGCCAGCTTGTGCCTCGTCGCTGACGCGTACCTCGGCTAAGCGTTGGGCGCTGCGATCAATCAAGGAGCTATTAATGGGCAGGTCGGCAATGTCTTGCAGCCATTGCTTGGTCGCCGTTAGCGCACAAGGCCCATTGCGCAGTAAGCCTGCAATAAGCGCATCCGCCGCTTCATCTAAGCTCTGCTCTGGCGTGGCCATGTAATGAATTAAACCCAACTGCTCAGCGGTGGTCGCCGCTATCACTTCGGCGGTTAATAAATAGCGCCTCGCTTGGCGCAGGCCGATGGCACGCAATACATAGGGGCTAATGGTGGCGGCAATCAGCCCTAAGCGCACTTCACTAAAGCAAAAGCGACTGTCAGCGGCGGCTATCACTAAGTCACAGCAGCTAATAATTCCCAAGGCGCCGCCATAGGCCGCGCCTTGCACCAGTGCCAGCACCGGATGGGAAAAGGTGTCGATTTGTTGCAATAGCAGGGCGAGTTTTCGTGCCGCCGCTAAATTTTGTTCAGGGGTTAACTGGTAAGCCTGTTGCATCCAGTTAAGATCGGCGCCAGCGCTAAAGTGCTTACCTTGGGCTCGGATCACTAATACGCGTAATTCAGGCATGCGAGCGGCGTGGCGTAAAGCGTCGGCCATGGCGTCAATCATGGCCTCGTTTAGCGCATTACCTTGCTCGGGCCGATTGAATATTAGCTCAACTAGGCCGCGGCTGTGATTGACGAGTAATACCGGATCGCTCATGGCACCTCCTACATGCGAAACACGCCAAATTGCGTATTCGGAATGGGCCGATTAAGGGCCACGGCTAAGCTCATGGCCAGCACGCGCCGGCTGTCGAGAGGGTCTATGATGCCGTCGTCCCACAGCCGCGCACTGGCATACCAAGGGTGACCTTCTTGTTCGTAGTTTTGAATAATACGCGCTTTAAAGTCAGCTTCATCGGACTCACTCCACTGGGGTGTTTGGTGTTGCTGCTTACTCTTATCACTGGCGGCGCGGCGCACCGTGGCCAATACCCCAGCTGCTTGCTCGCCGCCCATCACCGAAATACGCGCGTTAGGCCACATCCATAAAAAATCGGGCGCAAAGGCGCGGCCGCACATGCCGTAATTACCGGCGCCAAAACTTCCGCCGATAATAAGCGTGATTTTCGGCACCTGAGCGCAAGCGACCGCCATCACCAACTTGGCACCGTGCTTGGCGATACCTTCGGCCTCATATTTTTTACCCACCATAAAGCCGGTAATGTTTTGCAAAAACAGCAAAGGAATACCGCGTTGACAACAAAGCTCAATAAAGTGCGCGCCTTTCAGTGCCGACTCGCTAAACAAGATGCCATTGTTGGCAATAATGCCCACCGCAAAGCCGTGTAAATGCGCAAAGCCGGTGACCAGACTACTGCCATAATCGCGCTTAAACTCATCGAAGGCCGAGTCATCCACCAAACGCGCTATCACGGCGTGCACATCCATGGCTTTGCGCAAATCAGTTCCCACTATGCCGTACAATTGCTCAATGGGATAACGGGGTTGTATGGGGTTTTTAGACGGGTTAGCTAATGCAGGTCGATTTAAGTTCGCCACTAAACGGCGTGCCAGCCAGAGCCCATGGGCATCGTTTTCTGCCAGATGATCCGCCACCCCAGACTGTTGGGTATGCACCTCGGCGCCGCCTAATTCTTCGGCACTCACCACCTCGCCGGTGGCGGCGCGCACCAAAGGTGGCCCACCTAAGAAAATGGTGCCTTGGTGGCGCACAATAATAGATTCATCCGCCATGGCTGGCACATAGGCACCGCCTGCAGTGCACAGGCCCATCACGACGGCGAGTTGGGGAATATTGGCGGCGGACATGCGGGCTTGATTAAAAAATATGCGGCCAAAATGATCCCGATCCGGAAACACTTCTGCCTGACTGGGTAAATGTGCGCCGCCGGAGTCGACCAAATAAATACAAGGCAGGCGACAACGTTCGGCAATTTCTTGGGCGCGCAGGTGTTTTTTCACTGTCAGTGGATAATAAGTGCCGCCTTTTACCGTAGCATCATTGGCCACTATCATGCACTCAATACCACTCACGCGGCCTATGCCGGTGACCAAACCCGCCGCCGCCACGGGCTCGTCGTATACCTGATGGGCGGCCAGCGGAGACAACTCTAAAAAAGGCACGCCAGGGTCCAGCAATTCGCGAATGCGCTCGCGAGCCAATAACTTCCCTTTTTGTTGATGGCGCGCTTGTTTATCGCGGCCACCCCCTTCGGCTATGTCAGCCAGCAATTGGTTTAGTAATGCCACCTCAGCTGCCATCGCCTTATGCTTGGCCTTAAACTCGGGCGCTTGGGGATTAATATTATCAGGCAGTATGGTCATCCAGAGCTCCTGCAGGTATTCACTATGTGCTATTTATCAAAGCTAACAACTTTCTTGCCACGGAATCCACGGAACCTACGGAAAAATTAAAATTAAGCTCAAGAGCGAATCTTTATTTTGTAAAATACCGTTCCCTGTTCCCTGTTCCCCGTTCCTCTTAGGTGTCGGCATCGCCTGCTCCTACGATAAACAATCACTTGTTGTGTACTAATTCACGACCAATCAGCATGCGGCGAATTTCTGAAGTGCCGGCGCCAATTTCGTATAACTTGGCGTCACGCAGCAAACGACCGGCGGGAAATTCATTGATATAACCGTTACCGCCCAACAGCTGAATGGTATCTAGCGTCAGCCGGGTGGCGGTTTCGGCGGCCAGTAAAATGACCCCGGCGGCGTCTTTGCGCGATAATTGACCGCGGTCGGCGGCCATGGCCGTCATGTAGGTATAGCAACGGGCGGCATTCATTTGGGTATACATATCCGCCAGCTTGCCTTGCACCAGCTGAAACTCGCCGATGGCTTGGCCAAACTGTTTACGCTCCCGCACATAGGGCAGCACTAAATCCATGGCCGCCTGCATAATGCCCAGCGGGCCGCCGGCAAGTACCAGTCGCTCATAATCCAAACCGCTCATTAGCACTTCTACGCCGCCATTAAGCGGGCCCAGCAGGTTGGCTTTAGCAATGCGGCAGTCTTGAAACACCAGCTCGCAGGTGCTGGAGCCGCGCATGCCCAGTTTGTCGAGCTTTTGTGCATGGCTAAAGCCGGGCGTGCCGCGCTCGACTATAAAGGCGCTAATGCCACGGGCGCTGCTATCTGTTTTGGCGTACACCACTAATACCTGTGCTTCGGGGCCATTGGTGATCCACATTTTATTGCCGTTCAATACAAAGTGGTCACCATCGGTGCGGGCCTGTAATGACATAGACAGCACATCGGAGCCGGCACCGGGCTCAGACATGGCCAGTGCGCCAATATGTTCACCGCTGAGTAGGGCCGGTAAGTATTGTTGTTTTTGTTGTTCAGTGGCGTGGCGATGAATTTGATTCACACACAAGTTGGAATGGGCCCCATAAGACAGGCCCACCGAGGCAGAAGCGCGACTCAGCTCTTCCATGGCCAGCACATGCGCCAGATACCCCATGTTTACCCCGCCATATTCCTCGGCCACCGTAATGCCAAATAATCCCATTTCACCGAGTTTGGGCCACAGCTCGGTAGGAAAGCGATTGTCTTGGTCGATGGCCTCAGCCAGTGGTGCTATCTCGCGATCAGCAAAGGCCGCCACCTGTTCGCGCAGCATAACTAAGGTGTCATCTAAGCCCATATTTAGCGGCGAAAAGCTTAATGGCGAAAAAGCGCTCATGGCATCCTCCTGATCCAGAGTAATTGGCTTAACAAACCCGCGTCCGGTTTCGTTTGCTACTGTTTTGTTCGCATTAACTATAGTTGTCATAAGGAAAATGGCGTCGACTAAACTTGAGATGCTTGTTAGGAGCCGTCGACTGTTACTGCCTCCCAGAACTGTGTTAGAACACGGGCATAACGGATGCTAAACGGTAAGTCAGCGCCATTAATGCATAGCTTAGCTGAGGAAAATCTGGCCATGAAAAAAGAGCATATCGTCATAGTCGGCGCGGCGCGCACCCCCATGGGCGCCTTGCTGGGTGAGCTTGGCACAGTGTCGGCGCCTCAGTTGGGCGCGGCTGCGATGGCGGCGGCAATTGCGCGTGCAGGGCTAGAGCCGCAACAGATAGATGAAGTCATGATGGGCTGCGTGTTATCCGCCGGCCTTGGCCAAGCACCGGCCCGCCAAGCCGCTTTAGCCGCAGGGCTCCCCAGTAGCGTGCCGTGCACCACTATCAATAAAATGTGTGGTTCTGGGATGAAGGCGGTGATGTTGGCCTGGGATCAACTTACAGCAGGCAGTACAGAGCTAATGGTGGCAGGCGGCATGGAGAGCATGAGCCAAGCCCCTTACTTATTGCCTAAGGCTCGAGCCGGTTTGCGTTTAGGGCACGCCAGTTTGTTGGATCATCTATTTTTTGATGGCTTAGAAGATGCCTATGAGGGCGGCTTAATGGGCAGTTTTGCTCAGCGCACCGCCGATCAATTTGCTATAAGTCGCACCGCCATGGATGAGTTTGCGCTGTTGTCATTAAGTCGTGCTCAAAGAGCGATAGCGGAGGGCGACTTTGCCGCTGAAATTACCCCCGTTAAGGTCGAGACCCGCCAAGGATCCTCTGTGGCTAACAACATGGTCAGTATCGACCAGCAACCGGGCCTTGCTCGACCCGAGAAGATACCCAAGCTCAAACCTGCCTTTAGCAAAGACGGCACCATTACCGCCGCTAATTCCAGCTCCATTTCTGACGGCGCCGCCGCCTTGGTGCTGACCACTAGCAGTCATGCCCAAGTGCTCGGTGTTACGCCGTTGGCACGCGTGCTGGCCCATGCTACGCATGCCCAGTTGCCAGCAGAGTTTACTCTGGCACCCATTGGCGCCATTAAAAAGCTGCTTAACAAAGTCGGCTGGCAAGCGGATGAAGTGGATTTATATGAGATTAATGAAGCCTTTGCCGTGGTGACCTTATTGGCGGTGGCGGAGCTGGAGTTAGACATAAATAAGGTCAACGTTAACGGCGGAGCCTGCGCTTTGGGCCACCCTATTGGCGCCAGTGGGGCGCGTATTATGGTGACCTTAATGCATGCGCTGCGCCAACGCGGTTTAAAAAAAGGCGTGGCGGCGCTGTGCATTGGCGGCGGTGAGGCCACGGCCATAGCGGTAGAGCTAATCGAGTAACTTAAGCGGCTAAAGGAGTATTAATGAGCAATGCCTCAATAAATAGCGTCTTGATCACAGAGCACACCACCTTGGATGGGCGGCGTATTGGCCACCTACAATTGAATGCGCCGGCTAGCCTTAATGCCTTAACGCTGGACATGATCACGCAGCTGTTGGCGGTGCTCAGGCGCTGGCAGCACGACGTTAATCTGGTTGCCGTATTACTGGACGGCGCCGGTGACAAGGCGTTTTGTGCCGGTGGCGATGTGGTGAGCCTGTATCACGCGATTCGAGAGATTGAGCCGACCCCAGACGCTACGTTGGCGCCTATCCCAGAGCTGGCGGCGCGCTTTTTTGAGCAGGAATATCGACTCGATTACCTGCTGCATACTTTTGGCAAGCCGGTGCTGTGTTGGGGCGGCGGCATAGTGATGGGTGGGGGGATGGGGCTGTTTATGGCCAGCTCGCACCGCATAGTCACCGAGACCAGTCGGCTGGCGATGCCAGAGGTGACCATAGCGCTGTATCCGGATGTGGGTGGCAGCTGGTTTCTCAATCACTTACCGCCGGGGCTGGGGGAGTTTATTGCCCTCACCGGTTGCACCATCAAGGCTCCCGATGCTTATTGGCTGGGGCTGGGCAATAGAGCCATTGCCGCTGAAAAATGGGGCGAATTGCTGCCGGCCCTGCGGTTGGTCGCGAACTGGCAAAACCCCGACGTCGCGGTGAATGAGGTGTTGCGCAAGCTGGAGGCCGCGTCGGTGGCGGCGTTCTCCGACTTGCCAGCTCCGTTACAGTCACACCACCCACAAATTCGTCAGTGGCTGGATAAAGATAACCTGCAAGACAAGGTGGCAGCGTTACTCGCCGTTGCGAGTGACGACCCTTGGTATCACCAAGCCCAACAAAATCTGGCGGCAGGCAGTCCGCTGGCCATGGCGATCATCGCCAGGCAGTTAGCTCGCAGTCGACATAGCTCGCTGGCTGAGGTATTTCAAACGGAGCTGGCGTTGTCGGTGCAACTGTGCCGATTTCGAGAATTTGCCGAAGGAGTACGGGCGCGCTTGATCGACAAAGACCAGCAGCCTGACTGGACCTATAACTGCCTGGCCGAGGTAGACACGGCATTGCTGGACGCGCTATTCGAGTCGCCTTGGGCGATGAGCCCGCTGGCGGATTTGTCACGGAGGTTCCTATAACGGCAAGCATCGTATTTATCGGTCTGGGCAACATGGGGCAGCAGTCGTTTCAGTAAACATAGCCAGCGCAGGCTTGGCGACAAACAAACACGAGCAAGAGTAACAGGAGAATCCGCAATGGACATCAAAGGCAAGGTGGTCGCCATTACTGGCGCGGGAAGAGGCTTGGGGCAGGCGATGGCGCTGCATTTGGCGTCGAAGGGCGCCACTTTGGCGCTGATTGATAACAACGAGCAGGCCTTGGCCAAAACCGGCGAAATGATTGCCGCTAAAGGGATGCGGGTGGGCGTATACCTGTGTGATATTAGTGATGAACAGCAGGTAGTACAAACCTTTAGCCATCTGGTAGGAGAGCTCGGCGGGCTGCAGCTACTGGTGAATAATGCCGGCCTGATGCAAGACGCGCTCTTGGTGAAGCTGCAAGACGGTAAATTGATGAGCAAGATGAGCTTGAGCCAGTGGCAGTCGGTGCTGGATGTGAACCTGACCGGTACCTTTCTGTGTGGCCGAGAAGCGGCGGCGCACATGGCCGAGCATCAGCAGAGTGGTTTAATCGTGAATATTTCATCAGTAGCGCGGGCGGGTAATCGGGGGCAAAGCAATTACTCAGCCAGCAAAGCCGGCGTGGCGGCACTGGTGGTGTGCTGGGCGGGTGAGTTAAGTCGCTATGGCATTCGGGTAGCGGGCATAGCGCCCGGTGCCATTGCCACCGAGATGACGGCACAAATGAAACCCGAGGCCATGGCGCGACTCACGCAGCGGATCCCCGCAGGGCGTCTGGCCGAGATTAATGAGTTGGTGCACAGCCTGCAATACATTATCGACAATGATTACTTTCATGGCCGGATGCTGGAAATGGACGGGGGTTTGAGGCTGTAGTTTTAACTAATACCATTCTAAGTAAAATAATGATCACTTTTAGTTCTAGATCCAGAACCAATCTTGCAACGTAAGAACGCTGCTCTCTGTTTACGATAAGCACGGAACAATTAAGATGGGATAAGATCGACAAGTGACAGGGAGCAAGAGCTTATTTATTGTAAGAACCAGCTTATTGTAAGGAGGGGGGGGTAGCTCTTACCTATTAAAGCCTTTTATCTTAGTTTTGGCTTTGTCAGATTTGAGCACTATTTTTCCGTGTTCTTCCGTGGGTTCCGTTGCGAAAAGGTTTTGATCAGTTAGTTTTCCTGATTGGTATAATGTGCTAAGCAATGCTTTGGCTAATCGAGGGGTAACGGCTGTGAGTAGAGCTGGAGTAGGACTAAAGTCTAGCTTGTTTAATGTTGGGATGGGACATAAAATTTTGCGGTGCGTTATAAGCGGGAGTGCCGAAAATAACTGTCTGCTTCTATAACAAGACAGCCAATAAAAATAGCGCTGAATAATAACAATGCACATGTCCCCGAAGACGCAGATTCTTTTTATTAGAAGCTGCCGCTTCGGGGATTTTTTTGTACTTTTTCCGCTAATGGCTGCGGCATTACATATTCGGATAATTAGGCCCTGAGCCGCCCTCGGGCGGCGTCCAATGGATGTTTTGTGCAGGATCCTTAATATCACAGGCCTTGCAATGTATGCAGTTGGCGGCGTTTATCTGAAATTTCAGCTCCTGTTCTTGGCTCACGACCTCGTAGACACCGGCAGGGCAATAGCGCTGGGCGGGCTCCTGATACAGCGGCAAGTTATCCCGCAGTGGTAACAATGGATCCGCTAATATCAAATGGCAGGGCTGATCCTCCTCATGTTGAGTATTAGCCAAATACACAGATGACAGGCGATCGAAAGACAGTTGGCCGTCTGGCTTGGGATATGCAATGTTCGGTTGGCTGTCGGCCAAGGCCAAACTCGCGTGATCGGGCGTTTTATCTTGCGCTGCAAAGGGTAACTTGGCATTAAACCAGTTGTGATTTAGATAATTAACCACGCCGCCTAACCAAGGGCCAAATCTATGCAGCGCGAGCACAAAGTTTTTGCTGTCCGCGAGTTCTTGATGCACCCAGCTTTGGGTAAAAATCTGATTAAAATGCTGGCTTGATTTGGTTTGGAATTGCGCCAAACCAGAGCTCACATCAGAACTCAAACCAGAATTGGCACCAGCACTAAAACCAGAGCTAGCATCAGAATTAGGCCAAGCGTTCAGCACGGCATCGGCGGCCAGCATGCCGGATTTCATGGCGGTGTGAATGCCCTTAATCTTGGCACCATTCAAGGTGCCCGCATCGCAGCCTAATAAGAACGCCCCCGGCATAGTCATGCGCGGCAAGGCATTCAATCCGCCCTTGGTTAAGGTGCGCGCGCCATAGCTGAGCCGTTGGCCATCATATAAATAGCGCGACAGTAGCGGATGATGCTTCAGCCGTTGCAGCTCTGAAAAAGGGTCGAGCCAAGGGTTGCGATAATTTAAGTCGACCACCAAACCTACCGCCACTTGTTGTTGCTCGCCGTGATACATAAAAAAGCCCCCGTTTGCTTGAGTCAAAGGCCAGCCACTGCCGTGTATCACTAAGCCCGGTTGATGACGCTCAGGGGCTACTTGCCACAACTCTTTGATGCCTAAGGCATAATGTTGGGTGTCTTTGCCTTCATCTAATTTAAAGCGCGTAATTAGCTCTTTGCCAATATGGCCACGGCTGCCCTCGGCAAATAAGGTAACCGGCGCACGCAGTTCAATGCCGGGCACATAGTTCGCCTTTTGGCTGCCATCCGCTGCTACGCCTAAATCACCAGTAACGACGCCACACACAGCACCTTGTTCATTATAAATAGGCGCTTGGGCCGCAAAGCCGGTGAAAATAGTCACGCCTAATTGCTCGGCTTGGCGAGCCAACCAGCGGCATAAGTTACCTAAGCTGATGATATAAGAATGCGGATTAAGTAAGGGGGGAGGCAGCACGCCGTGAGGCACCTCAATGCCGCCTTGTTCGCTGCTCAGCATATAAAAGTGCTCGTCTGCTACTGCCATTGCTATCGGTGCACCGCGCGCTTGCCAATCGGGGAATAATTCGTCTAAGGCGCGGGTGTCGAGCAGGGCGCCGGATAAAATATGGGCACCTACCTCGGCACCTTTTTCTAGCACGCATACGTTAAGCGTTTGACCTGCTTGTTTGTCGGCTTGCATCAAGCGACACGCCGCCGATAAACCGGCCGGACCCGCGCCCACTATGATCACATCAAACTCCATCGCTTCTCTTGGCATGGCTGGCCTCGTTGGGTAAGGGATTGTGCGTACGTTGAGTCATGGATGTAGAGCCTGACTAAAGTATTGTATTGATTGTGATATTTAACAAAGCGGAAAACGGCAGTGGCGGCACTTTTGACTAGTATTAAGGCGAGCTTGTGAGCTGGCGGAGGCGCTATGAAAGTACTGGTTACGATAAAGAGGGTCATCGATTATCACGTTAAAATTCGTGTTAAAGCGGACGAAAGCGCCGTGGAGCTGAATAACGTCAAAATGGCGGCCAACCCATTTTGCGAGATTGCCCTTGAAGAAGCGGTGCGCATGAAAGAGGCAGGTTGGGTGTCGGAAATTATTGCCGTATCTATAGGGCCAGCAGTGGCACAAGAACAATTACGTACCGCGCTGGCGCTGGGGGCAGATAGGGCGCTCTTAATTAGTACTGAACAAACAGCGAGTAGCACCGACCAAACAATTGAGCCGCTTAATGTGGCCAAAATACTGGCTAAATTGGTGAAGCAAGAGCAGCCACAATTGGTATTACTCGGCAAGCAGTCGATAGATACGGACAATAACCAAGTCGGGCAAATGTTAGCCGGCTTGCTCAATTGGCCCCAAGCCACCTTTGCTTCACAGCTAACTTTAGAGGGGGAACAGCTAACGGTAACCCGCGAGATAGACGGCGGCTTGCAAACGCTATTGCTCGAATTGCCAGCAGTGGTAACCACAGACTTGCGGCTTAATCAGCCACGTTATGCCTCTTTACCCAATATAATGAAAGCCAAGCAAAAGCCGCTAGAAATACTGCCTATCAGTGAGCTAGCTGTGGTTTTAAAACAACACAGCCAACAGCTTAAAGTGACGGCGCCGGCCAAGCGCAAAGCGGGCATTAAGGTAAAAGATGCCGCCGAGCTGGTCGATAAACTCAAACACGACATTAAGGTGATCCTATGACCTGTTTGCTGATAGCCGAGCACGATAATACCCAGCTTAACTCCGCCACCTTGCATGCGCTCACTGCCGCCACTGAGTTGGGAGGTGAGATTGATCTACTGATCATGGGAGATCAATGCCAAGCGGTGGCTAAGGCGGCGGCCAAATTTGCGGTGCGCACTGTGCTAGTGGCGGACGCTCCTGATTATCAACATCAGTTAGCCGAGCCCTGCGCCGCGCTTATTGAATCTCTGGCAAAAAATTATCTTTATATAGTGGCTGCGGCGACCACCACCGGTAAAAACCTCTTGCCTAGGGTGGCGGCGTTATTGGATGTGGGCATGGTATCTGAAGTGCTGGCCATAGAATCCCCCGATACTTTTCGCCGACCTATTTATGCGGGCAACGCCATTACCACCGTGCAGGCGCTCGATGATATTAAGCTGCTTACGGTGCGTACTACGGCCTTTGCCTCAGCCGATGCCGGTGAGCATGGCACTGACAGCAATAGCGCCGAGATAAAACAACTGGCGGCAATCGAATACAGTACTCGTTGCCACTTTGTTAGCGAGCAACTCAGCCAAAGTGCCCGGCCCGAGCTAACGTCCGCGCGGGTGGTGATCTCGGGAGGGCGCGGCTTAGGCAGCAAAGAAAATTTTGCCTTGTTAGCGCAGCTTGCCGATAAATTAAACGCCGCTATTGGGGCCACGCGCGCGGCTGTGGATGCGGGCTTTGCTGCCAATGATATGCAGGTAGGACAAACCGGTAAAATAGTGGCACCTGAGCTGTATATCGCAGTAGGGCTGTCGGGCGCAATCCAGCATCTGGCCGGCATGAAAGAGTCCAAGGTGATAGTGGCCATCAACAAAGATGCAGACGCGGCCATTTTTGAAGTGGCGGATTACGGTTTAGTGGCGGATTTGTTCGAGGTGTTACCGGAGCTGGAAAAATTATTGTGAGGAGTGAGGTAAAAATAGAGATTCGTTTTTGGAGATACTCTGTTGAACGTCAAGATTTCGCGTTAGCTTACGCCGCTCTGCGCTCTGTTGTTATGCGTCTTTATTCCCTCTTTGCCGCGTCGTTGCACTCCTCGACGACCAAGTGAGGGGTGGGCACAGGCCTGTTGTAGGGTCGAATTTATTCGACCAAAATCGGACGATTAAAATCGACCCCTACAAATTTAACGTCTCACCCCTCACCGTCTCTTACATCTGCTGATTCAATCCCATGCCCCAGAAGTCGATTTCTAGGCGGGTGGCATCGTTAAAGATGCGGCTCAGTTGTTTAAAACGAGTGGGGGTGACATCCGCTAAACGTTCGTTAAGCCAAGCGCGTTCGGCTTGCGCCGCTGCTTGAAACTCCGCACTTTCGTACATGGCAAGCCAGGCTTCGTACGGATTGTTATCGCCACGAATGGTTTCAGGCTGCTCAATCAACCAGCGCGCCACTTCCGCATAACCTACCAAGCAAGGAGCCAGTGCTACGTGCATGTCTAATAAGTCGCCGCGATTACCGGTATCTAATACATAACGGGTGTAGGCCAGTGTGGCGCGAGCTTCGGGTAAGTCCGCCAAGTCTTGCTCACTGATGCCCCATTGCTGGCAGTAGTCGATATGCAGGCCAAGCTCTAAGTCGATAATGGCATCGAAGCCGGCTTTGGCGTGGCGCAGGTCAGCAAGCGTAGGGCTTTTATAAGCGGCCAGAGCAAAGGCACGACCAAACTGAATTAAAAACAGATAATCCTGTTTTAAATAATGGCGAAATGCCTTCGGCGCCAAGGTGCCGTCGCCAAGCTGGCGCACAAAATCGTGCTGAATATAATCCGTCCAAGGCTCAAGGTTATCTTTTTTTAAATCTTCGAAGGTAAAGCTCATTTCATGTCCTTTTGTGAATGTGCCATTAGCTCCTGACAAACTGTGACCTAGGTCATGCTTAGGAGGTAGAATCATTCTGTCTACTTTCCTATTTATATCAAGCGTTTAAATGTGCTAGATATGGAACCTACAAGGTTTATGCTTTTGTAGTGTGCCAATTTATTCGGCACGGTTTTGTTTTATCCTTAAATCTTAAAAAGCCTGCTATGCAGGCCCACCGAATACTATCTATGTAAAAGAAGCGGCGCCTACAAGTGCGACATCTTTTGCAGTGTGCCGGTCTCTTAGGTAAAGAGGACTTCGGCACTGTCTGTTTTTTGATTTAAACCATCCAGCTATGCTGGCCCAGCGAAGTCCTCTTTACTAAAGAGACGGCTGGCTACAACAGAAAAGTTGGCTGCTACAAAGCTAAAACCTGCGCCGCAGGTTCTGATGTACAGGCCTCGAGTTTGCTCCCGCTTGGCGCTTGGTGCTCGGCGCTAGGCGCGGCTTTTAGGTTTTCATTGTCGTGATAGGCCTTATTGCGTATACTTTCACCCCGTCTTGCATTCAATAATCCATCCGTTCCCTAGCTTCTTCAGGTTCTACATGACAACTAAATATATTTTTGTTACTGGTGGGGTTGTGTCGTCCCTGGGTAAAGGCATTGCAGCCGCTTCCCTGGCCGCCATCCTCGAGGCTCGTGGTCTTAATGTGACCATCATGAAGCTGGATCCCTACATCAACGTAGACCCAGGTACCATGAGCCCGACTCAGCACGGTGAGGTATTTGTCACCGATGATGGCGCCGAAACCGACTTGGACTTAGGCCATTACGAGCGCTTTATTCGCACTAAGATGACGCGTCGTAATAACTTCACCTCCGGCCGCGTATACGCGGACGTGCTGCGCAAGGAACGACGCGGCGATTATCTGGGCGCCACCATTCAGGTGATCCCCCACATTACTAACGCCATTAAAGACCGCGTGATTGCCGGTGCCGAAGGGCATGATGTAGCTATCGTAGAAGTGGGTGGCACCGTGGGTGATATTGAGTCATTGCCGTTTTTGGAAGCTTTGCGTCAGCTCGCAGTGCAAGTAGGGCGTGAAAACACCCTGTTTATGCACCTGACCTTAGTGCCTTATTTGGCGGCGGCCGGTGAAGTGAAAACTAAACCGACTCAGCATTCGGTAAAAGAATTACTGTCGATTGGTATTCAGCCGGACATCTTGATTTGCCGTAGTGATCGTGTGATCCCAGCTAACGAGCGCGCTAAAATTGCCTTGTTCTGTAACGTGATCGAAAAAGCGGTTATTTCGCTGAAAGACGTGGATTCTATCTACAAAATCCCCGCGCTGCTGCGTTCTCAGGGCTTAGATGAATTGGTCGTGAAGCGTTTTCAGCTCGACTGCCCACCGTCAGACTTGTCTGAGTGGGAGCAGGTGATCTACGAAGAAGCGAATCCTACCGGCGAAGTAACCATCGGCATGGTCGGTAAATACACCGAGCTGCCCGATGCGTATAAGTCAGTGAACGAAGCGCTGAAGCACGGCGGTTTAAAAAATCGTCTCACGGTCAATATCAAATACATTGACTCCCAAGACCTTGAGACCAAAGGTGAGAGCCTGCTTGAAGGCCTAGATGCCATCTTGGTGCCCGGCGGCTTTGGCCCGCGCGGCATTGAAGGCAAGATCATGGCTGCCCGTTATGCCCGTGAGAATCGCGTGCCGTATTTAGGCATTTGCTTAGGCATGCAAATCGCCTTGATTGAATATGCGCGTAACGTGGTTGGCCTAGAAGGCGCACATTCGTCAGAATTTGATCCAGAGAGCCCGTTTCCAGTGGTCGGTTTGATCACCGAATGGCTGGATGAAGAAGGCGTAGTTGAAGTACGCGATGAAATGTCAGATCTCGGCGGCACCATGCGCTTGGGCGCTCAGTTGTGCCATTTAGAGCCCGGTTCTAAGGTGCACGCGCTCTATGGTTCAGATACTATCTATGAGCGTCATCGTCATCGCTATGAAGTGAATAATCATCTGCTGCCAAAAATTGAGGCGGCAGGTATGCAAGTAACGGGACGTTCGGCTGATAAGAAATTAGTCGAAATCATTGAAAATCCCGATCACCCTTGGTTTGTAGCGGCGCAATTCCACCCGGAATTCACCTCTACACCACGGGATGGACATGGCTTGTTTACCGGCTTTATCAAAGCGGCAGGCCAATATCAGCAGGGAGAGCTGGAATAACCTAACATCACGGCTGAGCATGAAGCTCGGCCGTATTTTTTAGTGCTTGATCCCGTTTTTACCTTTCAACTAATAGAGGAAGTTAGAGAATGGCTAAGATTGTCAAAATTATCGGTCGTGAAGTTATTGATTCGCGTGGCAACCCAACCGTAGAAGCTGATGTATTTTTGGAAGGCGGTTTTATGGGGCGCGCTATCGCGCCATCCGGTGCTTCTACCGGTTCACGCGAAGCGTTAGAGCTGCGTGACGGTGATAAGTCACGTTTTTTAGGTAAAGGCGTGCAAGTTGCCGTTACCAACATCAATGACCCTATCGCCAAGGCGCTGATTGGCAAAGATGCCACTCAACAAGCCGACATCGACCAGATAATGCTCGACTTAGATGGCACAGACAATAAAGCAAAGCTTGGCGCAAACGCCATTCTGGCCGTGTCTCTGGCAGTAGCTAAAGCCGCTGCACTATCTAAAGGCGTGCCTTTGTACGCGTGGATTGCTGAGCTAAATGGCACCCCAGGTAAATACTCTATGCCACTGCCCATGATGAACATCATCAATGGCGGAGAGCACGCCGACAATAACGTCGACATTCAAGAGTTTATGATTCAACCCGTGGGCGCTAAGAACATCAAAGAAGCGCTGCGCATGGGTGCTGAAGTGTTCCACAGCTTGGCAAAAGTACTAAAAGCCAAAGGCCTGAGCACCTCAGTGGGTGACGAAGGTGGTTTTGCCCCAGATTTAGAGTCGAACGAAGCAGCATTAGTGGCAATTAAAGCAGCCGTTGAGCAAGCCGGTTACGTACTGGGTAAAGACATAGTGCTGGCGATGGACTGTGCTGCCTCTGAGTTTTACGACAAAGCCAAAGGCAACTACAACCTGAGCGGCGAAGGCAAAGTATTCACCGCCAATGAGTTCACTCATTATCTGGAAGACCTCACTCAGCGTTACCCAATCGTATCGATTGAAGATGGCTTAGATGAGTCTGACTGGGACGGTTTTGCTTACCAGACCAAAATACTGGGCGACAAGATCCAACTGGTAGGTGACGACTTGTTCGTAACCAACACCAAGATCTTGCAAGAAGGTATCGACAAAGGTATCGCCAACTCTATCTTGATTAAGTTCAACCAGATCGGCACCTTGACCGAAACTTTGAACTCGATTCAAATGGCACAAAAAGCCGGTTACACCGTGGTGATTTCCCATCGCTCAGGTGAAACTGAAGATACCACTATTGCCGATTTGGCAGTGGGTACTTGTGCAGGCCAAATTAAGACCGGCTCTATGAGCCGCTCGGATCGTGTTGCTAAATACAACCAACTGATCCGCATCGAAGAAGAGCTGGGTGCCAAAGCCCCGTTCCACGGTTTGTCTGAGATTAAAGGTCAGGCTTAATTAAGTAAACGGCCCGCTGAGTGGCAAAATTTGTGCCGCGAACTGGCTAACTTGATGAAAGCGAAACATGAAACCCCGCCCTGTGCGGGGTTTCTTTTGTTCGGCGCCCGAATATGGGAAACTAGCCGCCTATTCGTGGAGGAAGCATGCGCATTCTAACCCTAATACTGCTCGCCGTGTTATGTACCCTGCAATATGATCTGTGGCGGGGCAAAAATGGCTTGGCGGAATACAATGAAGCTCAAAGCTACGTGACTCGTCAAATGGACGATAACGAACAATTGGTGACCCGTAACGCTTTATTGTATCGGGAAATTGAAGATCTCAATAAAGGACTGGCGGCAGTGGAAGAGCTGGCGCGTAACGATCTGGGGATGATTAAACCCGGCGAAACCTTTTATCGACTGTTGCTTGCTGATAAACCTAGCCCATGAGCGCAACTGATCTCCGTGTGACTACTAATGCCTTAATTAATGCCGTAGCTGATCTTGGTATTTATACTGCCATCGTGCCCGCAGCCGGCATTGGTAGCCGCATGGCCGCCGACAGGCCTAAGCAATATTTAACGTTGGCGGACAGCACAGTACTTGAACAAACCCTGACGCGTTTGCTTAAACATCCCGCCATTGGCGCTATTATCGTGGCCACAGCAGAGCACGATACTTGGTTTGAGCAGTTACCCTTGGCGCAACACCCGCGTATTCAGCAAGTGCTAGGCGGAGCTGAGCGGGCCGATACGGTGCTTAATGCACTGGCGCATGTGAACACCGACTGGGTATTGGTACACGATGCGGCGCGCCCTTGTTTACATTCTGCCGACCTAGATGCGGTTATGGGCGCCGGTCGCCAAGCTCAAGGCGCAATTTTAGCCAGCCAAGTGCGCGACACCATGAAGCGCGGCGATGGCCAAGGGGCCATTGCTAACAGCGTATCGCGGGATGAACTGTGGCACGCACTGACGCCGCAATGCTTTGCGACTGACACCCTGCGCCAAGCCTTATCGGGCGCGCTGGCCGCGGGCATCACCATTACCGATGAAGCCTCAGCTATGGAGTGGGCGGGCTTTAATCCCAAATTAGTAGCTGGGCGCGCCGACAATATTAAGATCACCCGCCCCGAAGACTTAGCACTAGCGAGCTTTTTTTTAGAGAAGAGCTAAAGATTTCTTTGCCACGGAATACACGGAAGCACACGGACGAAGAGCTAGCTCAAAGGACAAAATAGCTTATGGTTTATAAGATCTTAACACCTAGAGGTTTTCGTTCTTATCTCATCTTAATTGTTCCGGTTTTTTTCCGTGTATTCCGTGGCAAAAATAGCTTTTGAACTTGCCTTAACGTGTGGCGTACCGCGTAAGACGACAGTATTTAACTGACAACAGAGATCACAATCATGATGCGAATTGGACACGGTTTTGACGTGCATAAATTTGGTGGCGAAGGCCCCTGTATTCTGGCCGGCGTGGCCGTGCCTTATGAGCAAGGCTTATTGGCCCACTCTGACGGCGACGTCATTTTACACGCACTCACGGATGCGCTATTAGGCGCCATTGGTGCCGGTGATATTGGCCGCCATTTTCCCGATACCGACGCTGCCTATAAAGGCGTCGATAGCCGCATCTTGCTGCGCGATGTGGTCAATAAAGTGGCTGCCGCCGGCTACGCCTTAGCCAATGCAGACATTACCGTACTGGCTCAAGCCCCTAAGTTGTCGCCGTTTATCGATGCGATGGTGGCTAATATCGCCGCCGATTTGCAAGTGCCGGTGAGCCTTATCAATGTGAAGGCCACCACCACCGAACAGCTGGGTTTTGTGGGCCGTAAAGAAGGCATAGCGGCAGAAGCCGTGGTGCTGCTGGTGCAACTATGACAGCGACTTCTGGGATAGGCGAATGGCATTATCTGCACGGTGAACCTACGGCTACGGGCCGCTTAAAAACCGTGCCCGAAGATTTTAAAGTGCGCGAAGATCTAGGCTTTGCACCCTGCGGCGAAGGCGAGCATATCTTGCTCTATATTCGCAAACGCGGTCAAAATACTCAGTGGATAGCGCGCGAATTAGCTCGCGTAGCTGGGGTCACTCAGCGTGAAGTCACCTGGGCGGGGTTGAAAGATCGCCATGCGGTGACCGAGCAGTGGTTTGGCGTGCATTTGCCCGGTAAGGCGGAGCCAGATTTTTCTAGCCTAGAAAATGGCGACGTACAAATCTTGGCCCGCGCGCGCCACAATAAGAAGCTAAAAATCGGTGCCCTAAAAGGTAACTGGTTTGAGCTAGTCGTAAATGAATTAGTCGTTAGCGATCCAGAAGAATTTGAACACCGCTTAATCGCAATTCAAGCGCGCGGCGTGCCTAACTATTATGGCGACCAACGCTTTGGCCATCACTTTGGCAATTTAGATCAAGCGCGGGCCATGTTTAATGGCCGCAAGATTAAAGACCGCAATAAACGCTCCATGTATTTATCCGCGGCGCGCAGCTATTTATTTAACTTGGCCGCCAGCCAGCGCTTAAGTGCCGGTTTAGGTGAACAATTAATGGCCGGCGACTGTTTAATGCTGGCGGGCACCCAGTCTTTTTTCACCATTAATGACGACAATCCACTGGATGATGCCTTGCAAGCGCGTTTTGACTCAGGCGATGTACGCTTGAGCGCACCCATGTGGGGCCGCGGTCGTTTACCAAGTATTGAGGCCGCCGCCGAGTTAGAACTGGCAGCGCTGAGTGAGCAAAAAGACTTATGCGACGGGCTAGAGAATCAAGGCTTAAAACAAGAGCGTCGCCCGCTGTTACTTAAACCCCAAGAGATGAGCTGGCAGTTTAATGGCGATCGCTTAAGTCTGTCATTTTGGTTACCCGCTGGCAGCTATGCCACCAGTGTGGTGCGTGAACTGGTAAAGGAAGCCGAGCTGCATGAAGATATTAGTGAGTAATGACGATGGGGTGAATGCGCTTGGCATTCGCACCTTGAGTCGCGCCTTATCTGAATTTGCCGAAGTAGTGACGGTAGCCCCGGACCGTAATCGCAGCGGTGCCAGTCATTCTTTGACGCTAGAAGTGCCGCTGCGGGTCGATAAACTCGACGACAGCGGATTCTATTCCGTGAAGGGCACACCCACAGACTGCGTGCATTGGGCGGTAAACTGCTTGCTGGATCCCGACCCAGACTTAGTGGTGGCAGGTATTAACCACGGTGCCAATTTAGGCGACGATGTGCTCTACTCTGGCACGGTTGCGGCCGCCACCGAAGGCCGCCACCTCGGCTTGCCCTCTTTGGCCATCTCCTTATGCGGTGACCGCCACTTTGACACGGCCGCCCATTACGCCTGCCTGTTAGTACAAGGCTTATTAAGAGCGCCACTGGCCACTAATCAAATACTAAATGTGAATGTGCCCGACTTGCCCTTGAGTGAAATTCAAGGTATCAAAGTGACTCGTTTGGGTAATCGTCACCGTTGTGATCCGGTCTTAAAAGAATATGATCCGCGTGGCCGACCCATTTATTGGATAGGACCACCGGGAGCCATTCATGATGCGGGCGAAGGTACCGACTTTGATGCGGTAGAAAGAGGCTATGTCTCCATTACGCCGCTCACTATCGATATGACGGCCCACAGCAAGATGGCGGCATTAGCCAGCTGGATCAAAGAAGTGGAGTAACAGGGTGCTTACGTTAGCAGGACAGCGGCTTTATCATTTGCTGCAACAACAGGGAATTACCAACGAACGCGTACTGCAAGCCATTGCTTGCTTGCCCAGAGAGCAGTTTGTAGACGAAGCTATGTCGCACAAGGCGTGGGATAACAGTGCCTTGCCGATAGGCTTTGGCCAGACTATCTCCCAGCCGTATATAGTGGCGCGCATGACCGAAGTGTTGCTTGAGCAAGAGCCCAACCCTAAACGCGTGTTGGAAGTGGGCACCGGCTCTGGTTTTCAGACGGCGGTATTGGCGCAGTTGGTGGATCAGGTCTGTACTTTAGAGCGCATTAAGTCGTTGCAGTATCAAGCGCGACGTCGCTTACAGCGCCTCGATTTGTATAATGTGTCCACCAAACACGGTGACGGCTGGCAAGGCTGGGCAAGTAAGGCACCGTTCGATGCCATTATGGTCACGGCGGCGGCGCAAGAAACGCCCCAAGCCTTATTATCACAACTAGCCGATGGCGGGCGTATGGTGATCCCCGTTGGCCAAACCCAACAATCGTTATGGCTGTATCAGCGCCATGGCAATCAATTTATCCGTACCGAATTAGAGCCGGTGCGCTTTGTCCCGTTAGTGAAAGGCGATCTTGAGTGAAAATTTTTTCTCGGTTGTATCAACAGGTGATGATTTGGGCTTTGCATCGCCACGCACCGGTTTATTTATCCTTAAATAGCTTTGTTGAGTCCATTTTTTGGCCGATACCTGTGGATGTGATGCTGGCACCCATGACGCTGGCTAAACCGCAGCGCGCTTGGTATTACGCGGGGCTGGCCACCTTTTTCTCGGTGCTGGGTGCCGCCTTTGGCTATCTGCTGGGTTATGCGCTTTGGGATCCGGTCGTGGCGCCTTTTATTGCCTCCATGGGCTATGAGGGCAAAATTGAGATAGCTAAAGCGTGGTTTAGTGAGTGGGGCATTTGGGTGATTTTTATCGCCAGCTTCACGCCCATTCCTTATAAGGTGTTTACCGTCACCGCCGGCATGCTGAGCATGATGTTCTTGCCCTTCGTGCTAGTGTCACTGGTAGGCCGAGGCTTGCGTTTCTTTATGGTGGCGGGACTCATGAAGTGGGGTGGGCCGCCCATGGAAGCCAAGCTTATCCGCTATATCGATATCTTGGGTTGGTTGTGTGTGGCCGCCGCTGTTATCGCTTATTTGTTGTTGAGAAACTGATGCGCCGGCAGAGCCGCTATTTCACGCTATGGTGTGTCAACCTTGTGTTGATAACCTTGCTGAGTGCTTGCTCTGCCTCACGCCCCGCTCCTGTATATGGTGTTAATGCTCGGGGACAAATCAAAGCCAACGGCAGCCATTATGTGGTGGCCAAAGGCGACACTCTGTATTCCATTGCGTGGCAGGCGGGCTCCGATGTGCCAAGCCTAGCGCGCCATAATCGCATTGCCCCCCCTTATGCTATTTACCCTGGCCAAACGCTGCGCCTAGATGTGCCGGGTGCCGCGCGGGCGCAATATATTGTGCGCCGAGGTGACACGCTCAATAGCATAGCGCGCAACGCGAATCACAGAGTGGCGGATCTGGCGACGTTGAACGGTTTAAAACCGCCTTATCGCATCTATGTCGGTCAAAGCCTGACGCTGCTTCGCGGATCCACTTCACAGAAGTCACAAGTAGCGCGCACAACAGCAGTACCTGCTGGCAAGATAAGAGTGACACAAACCCAGTCTGCAGCCGTGCCTAAAAATCAACCGGTTATAAAATCCACAAAGCCAGTTGCAGCCGCTCCCGGAAAAGTTTACGCTGGAACTGCTGCACAAAAAAGCGCCGCTAATAACGCACCTATTAAATGGCACTGGCCAACCACAGGACCCATTATCTCGGGCTTCTCGTTGGCAGAGACCGGCAATAAGGGCATAGATATTAGAGGCAGCAGGGGGCAGGCTATTAACGCTGCCGCAGCTGGCAAGGTTGTATACGCAGGGAACGCGCTACGTGGATACGGCAACCTGATCATCATCAAACACAATGATGATTATTTGTCTGCCTACGCTCACAACGAGGTGCTTAAAGTTAAAGAGCAGCAAACCGTGAGCTCTGGGCAGCACATAGCGGATATGGGAAGTAGTGACACGACTGATGTACGGTTACATTTTGAGATCCGACATCAGGGTTCATCGGTTAATCCGATGACCTATCTGCCAAAAAGATAACATCCGGGACACAGGTAGTACCCGGATAAAGGGAGAACTGCCATGAATGCGAGCAAAGCAACAACCCCAAAAAAGAACACGGATGCGGATCAGGCAATGGATGCAACGATCAGCCCCGAGCAAGATAGCGTTGAAACAGTAGACGCGGAAGAAAAAGCGAGTGTAGCCAGCAGCCGTACGCTAGACGTGACTCAGCTGTATCTAGGTGAAATCGGATTTTCTCCGTTATTAACCGCAGAAGAAGAAGTCTTGTATGCTCGACGCTCTTTACGCGGAGACTTAATTGCGCGCAAGCGCATGATTGAATCAAACTTACGCTTAGTGGTTAAAATTTCTCGCCGTTATAACAATCGCGGGCTGGCTTTATTAGACTTGATTGAAGAGGGCAACCTCGGCTTAATTCGCGCGGTAGAAAAGTTTGATCCCGAGCGCGGCTTTCGCTTCTCCACCTATGCCACTTGGTGGATCCGCCAAACCATAGAACGCGCCATTATGAACCAGACCCGTACCATACGCCTGCCTATTCATGTGGTGAAAGAGCTCAATGTTTATTTGCGTACCGCCCGCGAGCTCGCCCAACGTCTGGATCATGAACCCACCGCCGAAGAAATAGCCCAAGCCCTCGATAAACCCGTCAGTGATGTATCACGCATGCTTAAGCTGAATGAAAAAGTCAGCTCAGTGGACACGCCCATCGGTGGCGATGGTGACAAAGCATTATTAGATGTTATCGCCGACGAAAACGACACTAACCCCGAAACCGAGTTGCAAGATAGCGATATGAATAGCAGCTTAGTGCGTTGGCTGGAGGAGCTTAATCCGAAACAACGTGAAGTGTTAGCCCGTCGTTTTGGTTTGCTGGGTTATGAAGCCTCTACGCTGGAGCATGTGGGGCAAGAAATTGGCTTAACGCGCGAGCGAGTACGCCAAATTCAAGTAGAAGCGCTGCGCCGTTTAAAAGAAATCGTCACCCAGCAAGGCCTGTGTGTAGACACCCTTTTTTACGACAACTAATGTAAGCGCCACGCATACCAAAAAGCCAGCATCGGACACAGAGTCCGGTGCTGGCTTTTTGTTTTATGGCTTGGTTTAATATTTCCTTACGCCTTACGCCTTACGCCTTTGCTTCAACTGATACATCAATTCCAGCGCTTGGCGCGGGGTTAGCTCGTCGGGCTCAATCTCATCTAAAAGCAACAGAGCGGCATTAAGCGGTGTATCAGCTTGTTCGTCAAATAGGGGCAATGAGCCTTGAACCTCTTGGCGATCTTCTCTGCCGATAGGTGCTTTTGACTTACGCGGCTTTTTATTCTGCTCAGGCAGTTTAGCTGTTTCAGACTGCTTCGCCTGCTCAGAGGCCGCTAGTAACTGACCGGTTTCCAGCTCACCCAGTTTAGTGCGCGCCAGCGCCAATACCGGTTTGGGCACGCCGGCCAAGGCTGCTACTTGTAAGCCATACGAGCGACTGGCGGCACCCTCTTGCACTGAGTGCATAAAGGCGATGGTGTCGTCATGCTCAAGTGCATCTAAATGTACGTTGGCCACCGCCGACCACAGGCCAGCCAGCTCGGTAAGCTCAAAGTAGTGGGTAGCAAATAAAGTATAGGCATGTAGCTGATTGGCCAGCGCATCCGCACAGGCCCACGCTAATGCCAAACCATCATAAGTGCTGGTGCCGCGGCCAATTTCATCCATCAACACCAAGCTGTGGCGGCTGGCATTATTTAAAATATTGGCAGTTTCGGTCATTTCCACCATAAAGGTAGAGCGGCCGGAGGCTAAGTCATCAGAGGCGCCGATGCGGGTAAAGATACGGTCAATTTTGCCGATGCGCGCGCTGGCTGCCGGTACAAACGAACCCATATAAGCCATCAACACGATCAGCGCAGTTTGGCGCATATAAGTCGACTTACCGCCCATGTTGGGGCCAGTGATCAGCAACATTTTGCGCTGCTCAGACATGTTAAGAGGGTTGGCAATAAAAGGCTCGCTCATTACCTGCTCTACCACCGGATGACGACCGGCTTCGATATCAATCAGCTCATCTTCGGTCAAAGTAGGGCGACAGTAATCGAGGTTGTCGGCGCGCTCGGCCAAATTGGCAAATACATCCAGCTCGGCCAAAGCCCCGGCACTGCGCTGTAATGGCTGCAGATGCTCTAACAAACGATCCAGCAGTGCCTCGTATAATTTCTTTTCTAGCGCTAAGCCTTTGCCTTGAGCGTTTAATACTTTGTCTTCGTACTCTTTAAGCTCAGGAATAATATAACGCTCATTATTTTTGAGCGTTTGGCGGCGCACATAATGTAACGGCACTTGGTCGGCACTGGCCCGACTCACCTCAATATAAAAACCGTGCACTCGGTTATACGCCACTTTAAGCGTCGAAATACCGGTGGCGGCTTTTTCTCGCGCTTCCAGTGCTTCTAAGTAACGATGCGCGCCGGCTGCCAATTCCCGCAACTCATCCAGCTCGGCATTAAAGCCATCGCGGATCACCCCACCATCACGAATAAGCACCGGTGGTGTGTTCACCACTGCTTGCTCTAATAATTCAGCCAATTCCGGATACTGACTAATAGTGGCGGCCAGCTCAGTTAAGCTAGCGCCATTGGCGTCTGCTAGTTGTTGCTGAATTTCCGGCAATGCCTGCAGCGCACTGCGCAAGCGACTTAAGTCTCGCGGCCGCGCCGAGCGCAGCGCGAGGCGCGCCAAGCCGCGCTCCATGTCACCCACTTGGCGCAGTGGCGCGCGTAAATCCTCATATCGGCCTTGGTCCATCAGCAGGGCGATACTGTCTTGACGACGAGTTAATGCTGCCAGATTACGACTCGGCTGGTGGATCCAGCGCTTCAGTAAGCGGCTGCCCATGGGGGTGGCGGTATTATCCAACACTTCGGCGAGGGTGTTTTCCACCGTGCCTGATAAATTTAGCGTTAGCTCTAGGTTGCGACGGGTAGCCGCATCCATCACCACCATATCTTGGCTGCGCTCAAGACTAATACTATTAATGTGCGGCAGGGCAGTGCGCTGGGTATCTTTCACGTATTGCAGCACGCAACCGGCAGCACTGAGCGCCGTAGTCGCTTGCTCCACACCAAAGCCAATTAAGTCACGGGTACCAAACTGCTGGCACAACAGAGTGCGCGCCGTATCTAAATCAAATTCCCACTCAGGCCGACGGCGTAAGCTTTTACGGGCTTCAATAGCCGCAAAATAAGCAAAGGCTTCGGGGTATAACAACTCGGCAGGCTGCGTGCGTTGCAGCTCGGCGGTGAGCGCTTCTTCAGTGGCAAATTGATTCAATACAAAGCGCCCGGTGCTTACATCCAGCATGGCGTAGCCAAACTGCTGACCATCATGAAAAATGGCCGCCAAACAGTTATCTTGGCGCTCCACCAACAGTGCTTCATCAGACAAGGTGCCCGGCGTAATAATGCGCACCACTTGGCGCTCCATCGGCCCTTTAGTCATGCCCGGATCGCCAATTTGCTCACAAATAGCCACCGACTCACCCATTTGCACCAAGCGGGCTAAATAGTTCTCCGCCGCATGATGGGGCACGCCCGCCATAGGAATGGCATTGCCACCAGACTTACCGCGCTGGGTCAGTGAAATATCCAGTAAACGCGAGGCTTTCTTGGCATCGTCATAAAACAGCTCATAAAAATCGCCCATGCGATAAAACATCAATACATCGGGATGCTGAGCCTTAAGGCCAAGGTATTGCACCATCATGGGCGTATGGGAGGAGTTGTCTTGATTCATATGAAAATCAATGCCTTATATCTTTATGAAACTGATGATGAAGCCAAGTGTAAGGCAGCGTTACTTAAGAAATTAGACGTGCCAAAACTTGAGGCCGCATTGTACCAGCAACCGAGTTTGAAGGCATATGGACTTGAGTGCAGCGCCGAGCTGAACAAAAAAGGGGGGGGGTATGTTTATGCCGTCATCCTGACGCACGTCAGGATCTCGCTTTAGATGTTAGTGACTAAAACCCATTTGCCACGCTTCTTTGTGACGAGAACACGGAAAAGGGTCGGAACAATAGTGATCACTGCAGAACCAAGCGCCGAGCTCAACAACAGACGGTGTTTATGTTTAAGCCGTCATCCTGACGCACGTCAGGATCTCGCTTTAGGTCTTAGTGACTAAAGCCCATTGGCAACGGAAGAACACGAAACTCACAAAAAAATAGGGATCAGATCTGAAAGAGCGATTGATGGTAAGGGCTAGGCTTTTGTAGGCGAACACTTGTTCTCGCATTTCGCCGAAGGCGGAACGGGTTATAACCAATACCTGATTGCGTATGAACCTCAGCCATAACGCACCCTGTTTCGGTTTGTTCTTTGTAGCTGCCCCGTCTCTTTAATAAAGAGGACTTCGGCAGGCCAGCTCTGCTGGCTGTTACTGATGTTTAGATTTAAACCAAAACACCAGACCGGGCCGAAGTCCTCTTCGCCGAAGAGACGGGCCCCTACAAGGTCAAAATACCAAATTGAGCCTCATATTCTTCACCGAAGAGGCGGTGCCTACCTGTAACCTATTGAATTAATTGGTGCTGGATTCTCTGAAACATGGCTGAGCTTTGTGGGTAATCAGGTACCAATAAGATCTCTTTCAGAACTGATCTTTATTTTTCCGTGGATTCTGTGGGTTCCGTTGCAAAAAGGGTTTAATCCCTTGGCTAAGAACGAGATCCTGACTTTCGTCAGGATGACGGCTTAAAGATGAGCAGCGTTTTGGGTCTAGCTCGGCGCTTGGTGCAGGACGCTTGGCGCTGCCCCATACTGCTCCATCATCTTCTGCGCTTGTTCGATAATGGCCTCACGCCAGCTGCTGGGTGCGAGTACTTGGATGCGGGCGCCGAAGCCCATTATCCACCATTGGGTTTGTTGATCGTTCGGTACGGTGGCGGTGAGGGTTATCCAACCTTGCTCGTCAGCTGCAGATAAGTGTTGTTGCTGACTGATGGGCGTTTCTGCTAATAACCAGGCCATGGCCTTGTCTATTTTGGCGACTAATTCGACGTGTTGTTGGCCTAGCGGATAACCGAAAGCGCCTTTGGCGATGTAAGCCTCAACACTAAAGTCGGGGTGGCTGCGATAGGCGGCGGGGCTAGGTTTTAGCTCTTGAATACGATGCAGGGCAAATTGGCGAATATCTTCATAGTCATTCACGGTGGCCAATAAATAGCTGACACTATGGCGTACTACCAGCCCCTGTGGATGCAGGGTAAAGGCTCGCACCTCGCCTTGCTGGCGACTTAAATACTGCACCGCTATGGTTTGGCGCTCTAATAGCGCGTCGCTGACACCTTGCCAAATGTGCGGCAAGATGGCGGCGGGTAATAAGGCTTTACCATTAGGAATGGCGCGCACTTGGCGAGACCAGCTGGCGTAACCGTTTTCATGTAGACCATCGAGAAACTTTCGTGCGCCATCAAACTGCGGGCTGAGGCGGTCGATGGCAATTTGCGGCAATAGGCTTTTTAAATATTCTTCTGCCAGCACTAAAGTTAGCGCGGTGGCGGTGTCGAGCGCTGGCAAATTACTCTTGTAACTGGGATCAAATGACCAGCGATAAGGGCGCTCGTTTTTGTTGCACAGCAGCGGAAAGTGCAACGACATCTTATCGAGATCCCGCTGAATGGATCGCAGATCAACGTGAAAGCCGCGATCGGCCAGCAAGTCGCGCAGTGTGGTGGTGGCCTTAAACTGCGGTGCCCGTGGGATCAGCTGTAACATAGTGATATATCGAATAAGCGTGTCGTGTTGCGTTGCCATGGTGTTCCTTGGTGGAGGGAGGTGTAAAGTAAGCGCCGAACTGTAAGAAAACATCCTCGTAGAGGCCGCTTAAGCTGGCCGGTTTTGTGTAACAAAACTAAAATATAACAGCTACGGCATATTGAATGTGGACGTTTATTTATAAATATGGCGTAGTTTGAATATTTATAATACCGCTGCGCGGCATCAGCCAGCTAAAGCGGCTTCTACGGTGCCTAACCTCAGCTTTTATTATAAAATTTTCTTCCAGATCTGATCTTTATTTTTCTGTGTTCTTCCGTGGCTAAATAATTTTAGGTTTTTTGAATTCTTTATTACTGATTGGCCATAAAGCCAATGGGCTTACTTTGGTCGGCGGTTTTTAGGCTGTGCTCTTGCTGCAAGCCTGCCAGTAAGCTCTCTGGGCTGATCTTCTCACCCATCACTTGATGGCGTCGGGCTACGGCGGCAAAATCCCCGGGCGTTAATTGACTGAGTTTGCATAATGCCGAATATAAATGTGCCACTTCTTGCTCATAAAAATCAGTTCCTACCGCCAGTCCAAGCTGGGTATTAAAATACATCCATGCTTGCTCAGGACTAAAGTAATTAAAACGAATTTTAAAATCAAAGCGCCGTAAGGCGGCCGCGTCTAAATGGCTCATAAAGTTAGTAGCCATCACCAGAATACCGTTATATTGCTCCATTTGAACCAATAACTCATTCACTTGGCTTACTTCCCAATTACGCACCGCACCGGCACGCGTGGCCAATAAACTGTCTGCTTCGTCGATTAACAAAATAGCGCCGCTCTCGGTGGCCTCATCAAAGGCAGCCGCCAGATTTTTCTCGGTACCGCCGACAAAGGCATCTAATAAGTCGGAGGCTTTTTTGGCAAGCAGCGGTTTATCTAGAGTCACGGCCAAATGACGAGCCAAGGCGGTTTTACCCGTACCCGGTGGGCCATATAGGCACAAACGGCCCATGCCACTGCGCGCTAAGCCCTTGATCATGGGCGCTAATGCCGTATCACTGGCACACAGCGCGGGATTAAATAACGACTGTATTTTTGGCTGACTTAAACGCTGCCAATGAAAACCCAAGGCTTGGTATAAGTTTGCTAATAAGTCTTCCATGGCCGCCTCTACTTTTTCTGCTTTGCGATAACCCAGTTTTTGCACCACTTTAGCGGCTCGCGCTAAGTGAGCCGGTTGTAAATGGGGCTGCTTGGCCAGTTGTTGTAACCAAGGCTCGCTGACATTGAGTTTATTGAGTAAGCGCTTGGCGATATTAAGTCTCGCTTCGGCAGTAAGCTCCGGCATGGCTAATACCAAATCAAAACGGCGAATAAAGGCAGCGTCTAACTCGGAAATATCATTGGTTAGCCAAAACGCGGGGCGGGGGTTGTCTTCGAGTAGTCGATTCACCCAAGCCTTTTGGCCTTGGCTGATGCGCTCATTAAATACATCCTCTACTTCATCAAACAGCACTAGGCTATTCGCATTGGTGCGCAGCACTTGTTGGCAGAGCTGGTAGCGAGCGAAACGCTCACGGCCGTTTAGCGCTTCACCTTGCAGATTGGCAAATTTCACTTCATGTAACACGCAACCTAAATGCGCCGCCAACGCGCGCGTTAGCTCGGTTTTACCGGTGCCCGGTGCGCCATAAAGCAATATGTTCATGCCGCTGTGCGGTCTTTGAATATTGCGGGATAAGTAGCGGGTGAGTTGGTCAATAAAGGGCTGTAAATGTGCAAAGTCGTCGAGGGTTAATAAGGTGGGCAGATTGTGGTTAGAAAATGCCTGCAATAAGCTTAAAGGTCCGTCTTGCTCATAAAGCAGTACGTCCTCTAAGCCGGTCATTAGTGCCAGACCTTGGCCGTGGTAGGCGATTTCCACTAAACCACAGCTGAGCAGGGGGCTGCTGGCGGCCAGCGCTAAGCTCACTTGGCGGCGGGGTTGTACTAATGCGATGGCTAATAGGTTCACCAATTGCTGGGTACCCACCGTATTGGAATAAAATAAGCCCATGGCTTGGCTGAGCACATTGTCTTGTTCTATCAAGACTAAAAATGCCACTATTTCTTGCTGCAACTCGTTGAGGCCAAGGCTGACGCCCAGTTGCTGCAAGTTAGTGTCGAGCGGCGCCGGAATATCAATGCGGGTGCTCTCTAGCTTGCCCAAGGCGGCGCTTAACAACGACATTACCTCAGTGGGAGTGAGCTCACTTGCCTCTTGTTCGGGGGCCAGCGTTTGTAAAAAGTCATCTAAGTCATGGCGGCGTTTGCTTAAGCCTATTTTTACGCCCCCGCCGAGCAGCAACAGACGCAGCGCCCATAGCATGGGCAGCGGCGCATAGCAGGGCTCGGAGGTGTGCTTGGGCCGGCTTTTCTTACGCAAAAATTCAGGAATCGGGTTGAGTGCAGACATAAAAAGCTCCTAAAACCAAGGTAACTTGTAGCATACAAGTAGATGCGACAGTTGGTGTCGCTCTTGGCCGTAAGAGCAAATATTAGGCAGAATTAAGCTTGAGTTAGGCTTAAATTAGGCCTTTAAGTTGGGTTTAATTAGGCCTGAGCTAGCCTTGTGCGGCGTAAGCCACGATCTCGCAGAGCATTTCTTCTCGGGCCAATCCCACCACTATCATGGCGGCACGGTTGGGGTAGGGGGCGTCAAAGTATTCCGCATACACCTTGTTGAATATCGGCAGTTGCTCGCGGGCGGTGACGTAGATCAGCACCTGAGTGACGTGCGCCATGGTTAAGCCCGCCGCTTCTATGGTGTGTTTAAAGTTGTCCATGGTTTGGCGGGCTTGGGCTTCAATGCCGCCGGCAACCACCTTACCTTCGGCATCAATGGGAATTTGTGCGGTATAAAACTGACCATTGGCCATCACTGCCCATTCTAGCGGCGCCTTAGAGGCGAACAGATCGGTTTTCACGGCTGTTTTCATGAGGTATTCCTTTTGGTAAATACAGAAAAAAAGAGCGGCTAGTGCCGCTCAGTTAGATTAAAAATCGCTTAACGAGTACGTCTTACAAGTTTTGTTCAATCGCCATTTGCTTAATGATCTTCGGTGCCGTCCATAGCGTGGGCAGCAACACAAAAGAGACAGGTACTGCGGTGACCACAATAAAGGATTGCAGCGCTGATATTCCTCCGGAGCCAATGGAAATTAAAATAGCCGCCACTACCCCCATCATCACGCCCCAGAACACTCGTACTCCTGAATGAGGGTGATCCGTTCCGGTCATAACCATGGATACCGCATAGGTCATGGAGTCACCGGTGGTGGCAACAAAGATGGTTGTGAGGATTAAAAACAACACCGAGATGATGGTGCCCAGTGGCAGCTGTTCGGTGATGGCCAGTAATGCGGCGGGTAAGTTAAACCCCGAGAAGGCTTCAGACACACTGCCCGGATTGGCTAACTCGAACGCAATACCACTGCCGCCCATGATGGTGAACCAGAAGCAGGTGATGATAGGCGCGACGATGGCGATTAATAAAATCACCTGACGCACGGTGCGCCCCCGTGAAATACGCGCCACAAACATCGCCATTAACGGGCCATAGCCTAAAAACCAACCCCAGAAGAATACCGTCCACCAATCTAACCAGGCAGGATCGGCCCTAAAGGTCGCCATCGGGAAGAAATCACTGATATACACACCAAAGGCACCGATATAGGCATCAATGATAAAGGCTGTAGGGCCAAACAATAGAATAAACAGCATTAAAAATGCGGCCAGCACCACGTTTAAATTACTGAGTATCTTAATGCCGCGATTCACGCCACTCACCGCAGATAAGGTATAGATGGCAATCAAACCGACGAGGATCATCACCTGAGTCATATAGGTATCGGGAATGCCAAACAGTTTTTCTAGGCCAAAGCTGATTTGTAAGCCTAAGAAGCCGATGGGGCCTACGGTGCCCGCCACTACCGCTAATACGCAGCAAGCATCGACCAAGGTGCCTAGCCAGCTTTTCATGACCCAGTCACCAAACACCGGATATAACAAGGTGCGAGGTTTAAGCGGCAAGCCTTTGTCGTAATGTAAGTGGGTAAAGACGATGCCGGTTAAGCTGCCCAGAATAGCCCAGGCTAAAAATCCCCAGTGCATAAAGCTTTGTGCCAGCGCGTTAATGGCCTTGTTCATGCCATCGGTTTCATCGGCATACAAAGGGGGAGGAGAAAGAAAGTGCGCCAGTGGCTCTGCTGCGGCCCAAAACACACCGCCGCCAGCCAGCAAGGTACACATGATGATCGACATCCACTGAAAAGTAGACATCTCCGGCACCGCTAATCCGCCTAGGCGCACGTTGCCGCCTTTGCCTACTGCCATGGCTATCGCGATTAAAAAGGTCAGTAACAGTAATACCTGCCAGTAAGCGCCAAACAGTTTGGTTGATACGGCAAAGGCATTGTCTACCCAGCTCGATACCAATTGAATGTCGTAGAGCGCCATGATGACGAACAGCATAAGGGCGCCGCCACTGAGCAGAAAGACCGGTAAGTCCAGTCCGGTAAAAAAAGTGGTTTTTTGGGGGGTATTATTTGTTGAATGGGTATCCATGGCCAGTTCCGCCTCTGTTTTATTGCTCATGTTCGCCTCCATTATGGAACATTACACGGGGAGCTAGGCTCCCCGTTATTCTTATTGAGCAGCAGTTTGTGGCTGCAGGGCGGTATCTAGGAAGGTCAGCCAGTTTTGGCCCATTATTTTTGCCGTGTCTTGTTGGCTAAAGCCTCGGGCTAACAAGCCCTTGGTGAGGTTGGGGAAGTCGCGGCTGTCACGAAACCAAGATAATGGTCGTGGCCAATCGGCATTAGCCTTAGAGCCTTCGCCATAATCCATGGCCTTAGACCAGCGACCATTGCGCATCCATTCCAGCACCGACAGCGGCTGGTTTTGGCATAAATCGGTGCCGATGCCCAAGCGGTCTACGCCCATGAGATCTGCAGTGCGGGCAATCATGTCGCAGTATTCGTCCAGCGTGCAATCGGGGCCATTTTTCAGGTGGAAAGGATAGGCGCTAAAGCCTAACAAACCACCGGATTCGGCCAGTGCTTTCAGCACAGTATCTGACTTGTTGCGCTTAGCATCGTGAAAGCTTAACGGGTTAGCGTGCGAGATAACGATAGGGCGCTCAGAAATTTCGATAGCCTCTAACGTGCTGCGCTCGGCGCTGTGGCTCATGTCGATAACCATGCCCACCCGATTCATTTCTTTGATCACTTGGCGACCAAAGCGCGTGACGCCGCTATCTACCGCTTCGTAGCAACCGCAGGCCAGTAAGCTCTGGTTATTGTAGGTGAGCTGCATGATCATCAGATTGAGATCACGCATGACCTCCACCATGCCAATATCGTCTTCTATCGGGGAGCAGTTTTGCGCCCCAAACATAATGCCGACTTTGCCTTCGGCCTTGGCGCGGCGAATATCATCACTGCTGCGCACCGGCATAATAAGGTCGCCGTGTAGTTCAAACTGACGGTTCCACTCGGCAACGCGCATCAGGGTTTCGCGGATCTGTTCGTGATAGACGATGGTGGCGTGCACCATGGTCACGCCGCCTTGGTGCAGTTGCTCGAAGATTTCTCGGCTCCAGTTGGAATACTGCAACCCGTCAATCACTATCATGTCGTTATGTAATGTTCGGCTCATAGCCCTGTCTCCGTTAAGCGCGGATGTAGGTGGTTTTGACGACGGTGTAAAACTCTTTGGCATAAGTACCCTGTTCACGAGGGCCGAAGCTAGAGTCTTTACGCCCGCCAAATGGCACATGGTAATCGGTGCCTGCAGTGGGCAAGTTCACCATCACGCAGCCAGTTTTGGCGTTGCGTTTAAAGTCGGTGGCATACTTTAATGATTCGGTGCAAATGCCGCCGGTTAAGCCAAAGTTGGTGTCATTTAAGGTGGCCAGCGCTTCAGCGTAGTCTTTGACCTTGATTACACAGGCAATGGGCGCAAAGGCTTCTTCGCGGTTAATGGTCATGTCGTTGGTGGTGTCGATAAACAGCGCTGGCTGCATGTAGTAGCCTTCGGTTTCTGCGGTGATCACCTCGCCGCCGTATACCAAGTTGCCGCCTTCAGCTTTGGCCAGCTCCAGGTATTTCAGGTTAGATTCCATTTGGCGGGCATCGGCTACGGCACCAATGTGTACGCCTTCTTTTAGCGGATTACCGACTACTAGCTTTTTCATGCGCTCAATCACGGCGGCCACAAAGCGGTCGTGAATGCCTTCGGTAACAATCAGGCGAGAAGAAGCAGTACATTTCTGACCGGTGCCGCCGTAAGCACCACCTACCGCACACTCAACGGCGTTATCTAAGTCCGCATCGTCCAATACCACTAATGCGTTTTTACTGCCCATTTCCAGCTGGCATTTTACTAAGTTACCGGCCGTGGCCACGGCCACCTTGCGGCCAGTTTCCAGTGAACCGGTAAAGGTCAGGGCATTAATGTCACGAGAGTGGATTAACACATCTCCCACTTCGGCGCCAGGGCCCATTACTAGGTTGAACGTGCCGGCGGGTAGCTGCTGGCGCGAGATAATCTCGGTCAATGCCCAAGCGGAAGCAGGCACTTGGTTGGCGGGTTTCCACACCACCGCATTACCGAAGGCCAGTGCTGGGGCAATTTTCCACGCGCCGGTGGCAGTCGGGAAGTTCCACGGTGTGATAATTCCCACCACGCCCACGGGCTCGCGGCGGGTTTCAATGTCTACACCTGGGCGGACTGAGTCTGCGGTTTCACCCATTTGGCGCAGCACTTCGGCGGCGTAGTAATGAAAGAACTGACCAGAGCGATACACTTCACCGGCGCCTTCGGCTAAGGTTTTGCCTTCTTCACGGGCCAGCAGTCTACCCAGCTCGTCTTTACGGGCGATAAGCTCGTCACCAATGGCCATCAGTACGGCGTAGCGCTGCTCTAGGCCACTTTTCTGCCATTCTAACTGGCCGTTAACGGCGGCAGCGATGGCGGCTTTGGCCTGAGCGGCATCGGCTTGGGCGTAATGACCGATAACATCGCTCAGATCAGACGGGCTGATGTTAGCAATAGCACTTGGGCCTTCAACCCATTCACCGGCGATGTAGTTACGAAATACTGAATTAGACATGAGTGATCTCCTTTGCTTGATTGGTATCATCATAGAAGCTGTGTTTTAATAATAAAAATTAATTAATAATATTAACTGATAAGGAATTCTTATCGTGCTGCCAGAATTCAAGATTGCTCAACTGCGTCACTTTGTTTGGGTAGCCGAGCTAAAAGGCTTTCATTTAGCGGCAGAAAAGGCGCATCGCACCCAGCCTGCTATTTCGTTGTCGATTCGTGACTTAGAAAATAAGTTAAGCGAAGCCTTGTTTGAAAAGCATAATAGTCGTGCCGCTAAAACTGAGCTGACGCCGTTTGGACAACATTTTTTGCCAAAGGCAAAAGAGTTGCTCGCCCATCACGATCGCATTGCCGAAGACATGACCTTGCTGGCCGAGCATAAAACCGGACATTTGCGCTTGGCGTCTGTGCCCTCCATTGCCTGTCGATTTTTGCCTGAATTGTTGCTTAATTTCATCGGTAGCAACGATTTGCACGTGAGTGTGTTTGACGATAACTCGGATGCAGTGTTGAAAATGGTCGAAAACCAGCAGGTGGATTTTGGTATTGCCAGCCTGTTTGATGAGCAAAGAGAAAGTGAAAAGCATTTTACGCCGGTGTGGGAAGACAGATTAGGGGTGGTGTGCCCTAGCGATCACCCGTTGGCCAGCCACAGCGAGTTACATTGGCAGGCATTGCGGGAATATCGGTTAATCAGTAATGGTACTTCTCGATTGCTTGAGGGCAGTGAGGCCGAGTCGCTATTGGCGCATTCTCAGTATTATATCTCTAATATGATGTCGTTGGTGGCCATGCTAGAGGCGGGCTTTGGCGTCACCACGCTGCCTTGGTATGCCTTTCCCAAAGATAATACCAAGCTCACTTTTATTCCGTTGCACACGCCGGTGATCACGCGGCGCATCGGTATAATTCGGCTGAATAATAAGTCGTTAACCCCGCCCGCCCAGGCGCTGGTCGATTTTATTCTGGCCAGCCAAGACTGAGGGGTGTTTGTAGGCGAACGCTTGCTCTCGCATTTCGCCGAAGGCGGAACGGTTTGAAATATCACACCGACACTAAACACCTTTTGCCACGGAAGAACACGCCTCTTTATTAATGAGAAGCACGGGAAAATAGTGATCAGAGCTGAAAGGGATCTTTAATGGTAAGGACTGAGACTGAATATGCAGACTGGTTTGGGTGTTGTCTCTTCTGCCGTCTTGCCGGACTTGCTCCGGTATCTGCTTTAAACTTGCGAAGTGTAAAGGGTGAAGAGCAAAGGGGACTAGCTTATACACACCAATCCTTCAAATACGGATGATTATGTGTGGTCTTTGTTTCATGTCGTCCTCTTCACCTTTCACTATTTACCCTTCACTGCTTGTTAATAAACCTGCGCGACCTCTCATTTTGCTCATTATTTTTCTAACCATAAAGTCAGTTATTTAGATTGCCATCAGTATTAATACGCTTTGCTGGCATTCTGATAAACTTTTCTTATCAAACGATATAAGCATTTAACTTGTTGGATTTTATTGAAAGGCACCATGATGTGAGCCATGAGGTAGAAAGTCGCATCCCTAATTCAATGAATAACGGAATAATGTTTGATCTTTCTGACCCTGCGTTATGTTGGGCTACAGCTCGGTAAATAGCGCAATAAGGATATTTAGTCATTATCGAGGGTAGAAACATGATGAGGTTAGCAGCAATCAAAGCCTCCCTGCGGGGCCTAACGCTCTGCCACTGCGACCCGTTGACCAAGTAATGGACTTGGAACGACTGGGCGCTATGCACCAGAGCCGATTGAGTTTTATGCGCATTTTAGTGCGCCGCATCATGCTTGAGCGCTGGCAAATCAATACTGCTCGCTTGGATCTGTGTGCCGAGGGTTACGGCACCGTTATTTATGAAATCAACACCGCGCAGGGGCTGTTCAGCTTCGTTATTTTCTCTGATTACTTAAGCTCAGCAGAGCGCAACGACCGCGTGGTTGCCAGTAAATGGGATCTCACCATGGCACTGGTAGCAGGGCGCGTAGAAGACGATTACTTAGCCTTTTTACGCCAAAATGTGCCGTTGCAGGAAGCGGGCCGCGTGGATGCGCGCGTGTTTGTGTTGTCTCGTGCTAATCGCAGTGCGCGCAACTTTGATTATGTGGTCGATCAATTAAGCAAGGGCGAGCAGCCCGATATAGCCAAAATCGCCAAGGTGGGTTACTTGTATCGCACCACAGCTGTATACGGCAGTGGCAAGCTGGGCATGGCCGACTGGGATAAAGTCAGCACTCGGTATCCCGACTTTGCCCGGCCTTTTGCCGCCGAAATGTTTGCCTGCTTAATGTTGAGAAACTTCAGCTTGTTACAAGTTGAGCACATTGCCCAACAACGTAATCCGCAGCAATATAATCCCATGCAGCCGCATATCAAGCGCTATTTCGGTATCGGCAACTCCACCGGTCTTGGCATGGCCCCCTATCTGATTAATCACCCCATGCTCATTAACCAATGGATAGAAATGCGCGAGCTGGCGCTGGCCTTGGTGCGAAGCTTAGGCTTTATCGACGACCGCATACGCCAGCAATTGGATGCGCTATTGGCGCGCAGTGCTCAGCACATGGCGGAGACTTTCACCGAAGATCCTTGGCAGACCAATAACAATGTGCGGGTAATTGACGATCTCTCGGCGTTGCGCGAGCAAGCGGGTGCCTCGTTGCACGACTGGAATGACTTCTTGGCGTGGAGCGAGCAGCACTGCTCACTGCAAGGGCAAGAGCTGCTGGTGTCGATACTGTTGGAGCTTTATCCGCAGCTGGTGGATGGCTTGGATGACTATTACTGCGTGGAAGAGTTTCTTGATCTGGACTCTTTGATGCCACTGCAAAAGCTCAAAGAAGTGATCGAGCGCCGTTATGACTGGGCATTGAAAATAGACTTTAATGCCGTCGGTTCACGAGATATTTTCTGGTATCGCTCAGAAGATAAAATGGAGCCCCGCCTCGGTGAGTGCGCGCTGGATCAAGGGCGAGAAAAGCAAATGCCACTGGGCGTAGGCTACGCGGTATATAAGTGCTACCAGTTGTTGTGCCAATACATTAAAGAACATCCAGAGCACACCACTGCCCGCTTTATGGTGGCGCGACCCAAGCTGCGCGGTATCGTGCGGCGCATTCAAAGTATGGACCGCTGTGTGTACGGTGATATTCAAGCCAACCTGTTGGCCAAAGATGTACTGCCCATGCACCTGCTGCGCTGCAAATTATCCTTTTTTGGCGTGAGTAAGTTCGATCCCCGCTCTAAGTTGTGGGTACGCAACACCATGTTTCAAGGTGCTCCGCTGCTAGAAGATATTGGCCACGTTTATAACGATGATTGGTTTATGCCGCTGGCGCCCGTAGTGGGAGGAATTGACTGATGCAAGTGTCAATGAACGAACTAAAAGCGGCGTTGCGCCGTTGTTTTGAGGCTTCAGGCTACTTTGTGGGTAACTATGAAGATGCAGCTAATATGGTGTTATGGCTAGAAAAACACGGCCTTAACGGCCTGGCAGAGCTAAAGCGCGCCTTGCCTTATATTGGTCTGGATTTTGATAAGCCGCTCAGTACTGTGGTGTATGAAGACAGTACTTCAGCCATTATCGACAGCAATGGCCGTAGCGCGCTTAACTGCATTGCCTCCTCGATTGATTTGGCGCACGCCAAAGCCTTAGAAAGCGGTATTGCCACTATTACCGTGCATAACTGCCATAACCGTATGTTTGCGCTTAAGGCGCTTACCGACTGCGGGAGACGGGGCATTAGTGTGACCGCCTATTGGCAAAACGGCAGCAAGACGGTGAAAGAATATGCGGCGGGGATTAAAGCAGGAGAGCGCTATCCCAGTTTCAGTGAGGCGACGACCAGCTTGGTGACTAATCCGGATGAGACTCAGGCGCTCACCATAGTGTGCAGCTCGCGAGTGGACTTATCTGCATCGTTACAGAGCTCTAAGGGTAACCGAAACGCGCTTTATATGAGCCCCGAGCAATTGGCCGATAACAAGGAGTACATTATCGACCACGGCATCGAAATTGATGATGCGTTATGGAATGATATTAATCGCCTAGGTGCCGGTATCTTAGTCGAAAACAGTGAACGCTCTCGCCAAGGGGCGGGCAGTGTATAGCAACGGCCGGCATCCAGCGCTGAGCGTTTAGCTTAAAGACAGCCACCGCTTTTGTTCGTTTGGTGTTTCAGCTATTTACCTTATTTAAGACCGAGCATTGACCTATGTCAGTGGCTCGGTTTTTTTATTCATATTAAAAAATTAAGCGTTCAAGAGGCCCGAGCTACGGGTTCGCTCGGCGCTGTTTCTTTCATGCTAGAATGGCATTTTTTACGGCAGGATAAATGCGTGCTGTATTCATCATTAGAATTGCTGGCGCTATTAATCGTCACCATTAGCATCATAGTGCAGGCCTGGGTGGGCATTGGTTTTGGCCTGTTGGCCGCGCCCTTGTTGTACTTGATTGATCCCGCCTATGTGCCAGGACCTGTGTTGATGTTGGGGTGGTTATTATCTGTGGTGGTGGTGTTTAAACAGCGCCACAGTCTTAATTTTCGCCGCATATTGCCGGCAATTGTGGCGCGCCTGCCGGGCTCTTGGTGCGGGGCGCTGTTATTGGTGAGCATAGCGTCGTGGCAGCTCAGCCTATTTTTTGGTTCGGCTTTATTATTGGCGGTGTGGTTGAGTCTGCGTCGTTATTCGCTGCCGCTCAATGGTGTAAGTTTAACGGTGGCGGGCTTTTTATCCGGCGTGTTAGGCACGGCTACGTCTGTGGGCGGCCCGCCGATTGCGCTCTTGTATCAACATGAAGCGCGGCTTACGGCGCGTAACGAAATTGCCGCTTTCTTTTTAGTCGGCACGCCTCTTTCACTGCTGATGCTGTGGTGGCAAGGAGGGGCGAGCGTGCTGGGCTTCTCCTTGATTGTAAAAATGCTGCCGGGGGTTATCATCGGTTTTTGGTTATCCCGCCATTTGGAGCGAGTGGTGAGCGTGGAAAGTGCCAGACCCGCCATTTTATTGGTGTCTGCTATTTCTGCCATCGTGGTCTTGATACAAGGCATCTTGGGTGGCTTGGCGGCTTAAGGCAGCGCAGCGGCACTGAGAGATCATTAAACAGCGCCGTGTTTAAAATCGAGATGGTTTTTGTTTTGCTTTGCAAAACCGGCCGGCTAAAGCGGCCTCTACATTCGTGCAATATGTAAATATCGGCGTGGTCTGTTTCAGCTATTACTATCAATATTATTTTTCCGTGGCAAGAAATCTCTAGGCCTTGTAAACAAGGAGGCATTTATGGAGCAAGTACAGCTAGATACACTGCAGCTGGCGCAAGCATTAGGCGATGCCTTATTGGCGCGGGGTTTAACTATTACTACTGCTGAGTCTTGTACCGGTGGTGGTATTGCTGGTGCGATCACCGACATTGCCGGCAGCTCGGCGTGGTTTGAACGGGGTTTTGTTACCTATTCTAATGCCGCTAAAACTGAGATGCTGGGCGTGGATGCCAAAGTGATTGAGCACCAGGGCGCGGTCAGTAAGGCGGTGGTGATTGCCATGGCTAAAGGCGCTTGTGCGCAAAATGGTGACAATTTGGGCGTGGCGGTGAGTGGCGTGGCGGGCCCTGGCGGTGGTAGTCCAGAAAAGCCGGTCGGCACTGTATGGTTAGCTTGCTACTTAGCAGATGAAGATAAGCTATATACGCGCTTGTTGCAGTTGGCCGGTGACAGGCACGCGGTGCGCCAGCAAACCGTCGTAGCGGCATTGCAAGATTGTTTAGCACTGCTCTAGTGCCAACAATCTAGCGTTCCTTGTTTAGTATTCCGTGTTTATCGAGAGTGGCTTAATGAGAGTGGCTTAATAAAGTGCGGCACTTAGTCTAATCTAAAGGCCTTATGAGTCCGATTCGTAGCTGTTAGCTTAATCGAGTCATGTTTCGTAAACTACGTCTTACACTGCTATCTTCGAGTCGCGGACTGCCACCTAGATGCACACTTGATACTGTACGAATAACCAGTATAATCAGCGTATAAATTTTTAGACGCATTAGCTTACCCAGCGGAGCAATCATGGATCCAAATAAAGAAAAAGCCTTAGCCGCAGCCCTTGGTCAAATTGAAAAGCAATTTGGTAAAGGCTCCATTATGCGCTTGGGTGACAACAAAGCGTTGAACATAGACTCAGTGTCTACAGGTTCTTTATCACTTGATATCGCGCTGGGTATTGGCGGCTTGCCCATGGGGCGAGTGGTTGAAATTTACGGACCAGAATCCTCCGGTAAAACCACGCTAACTTTGCAAGTGATTGCCGAAGCACAGCGTGAAGGCAAAGTGTGTGCTTTCGTGGATGCTGAGCATGCGCTAGACCCGCTCTATGCGGCTAAGCTGGGTGTTAACGTGGATGAGTTACTTATTTCTCAGCCCGATACCGGCGAGCAAGCATTAGAAATCTGTGACATGTTAGTGCGCTCCGGTGCAGTTGACGTGATCATTATTGACTCGGTGGCAGCACTCACACCGCGTGCCGAAATTGAAGGCGAAATGGGTGACTCACACGTAGGCCTGCAAGCCCGTTTGATGTCTCAAGCGCTGCGTAAATTGACCGGTAACATTAAAGCGGCCAACTGCTTGGTGATTTTCATCAACCAAATTCGTATGAAAATTGGCGTGATGTTCGGTAGCCCAGAAACCACTTCTGGCGGTAACGCTTTGAAGTTCTATGCCTCAGTGCGCCTCGATATTCGTCGTATTGGTGCGGTGAAAGAGGGCGATGAAATAGTGGGTAACGAAACCCGCGTTAAAGTCGTGAAAAACAAAGTAGCGCCGCCCTTTAGACAAGCCGAGTTCCAGATTATTTACGGCGAAGGTATTTCTAAGCAAGGCGAGCTAATTGAGCTCGGCGTTAAGCACAAGTTTGTAGACAAAGCCGGTGCTTGGTACAGCTACCAAGGCGAGAAAATTGGCCAAGGTAAAGCCAACTCTATTAAGTACTTGTTAGAGCATAAGCACATCTCTGATGAGATTGAGAAAAAGCTGCGCGACTTGCTGCTGCTGAAAGCCGGCGAAGAAAAAGTGAAAGTAGAAGATGCGCCCGGCGCTTTAGGCAACAAATTGCCTGAAGGCGAAAAAGAAGACTTCTAACGCTATTTATAACGATGTCTAAAAATCAAGGCCGGGTACTCCCGGCCTTTTTTATGTGCTTTAAATTAGCGTAAAGAGTGAAGGGTTAAACCAACCCCAGAGCTTAAAGATTTCTTTGCCACGGAAGCAAATCTGAACTTACGGACGCAGTCACGGGTGACAACTGACTAAGATATTTAATGGTAAGGGCTCACCTACCGAAGGCGGGTTGTTTTGCTCTTACCATTTAACGCTTTTTACCTTTCAGATTTGATCACTATTTTTCCTTCACTTTTCCGTGCGTTCCGTGGAAAATGGGCTTTAGTCATTAAGATCTAAAGCGAGATCCTGACTTTCGTCAGGATGACGGCATAAACATCAACACCGCCCTTTGTTTAGCTTGGGTGCTCTTCACTCTTTACGCTTCACCCCTTACAATTTCACTATGATTAAAGACCCCAAAAAACTGACCCCAGAAGCCTTGTGGCATAGCGCCTTAGGGCTGTTGTCGCGCCGTGATCACAGCCGTCTCGAACTCGCACAAAAGCTGCGTTTACGCCAATTTGATCCCGAGCTCATTGAAACTGCCCTCGATAAATTAGTGGAGCAGCAATGGCTGTGTGATGAGCGCTTTGCCCGCATTCAAGTGCGCCAACATGTGTTTAAAAAGCACGGCCCTATGCGCATTCGCATGGAGCTAAAGCGTAAGGGGGTGGACGAACATATTATCGAACTGGCGCTGGAAGAAGATGAGACCGATTGGTTTGAGCTGGCATTAGCTTGTTATCAGTCGCGCTTTCGCGGCCGCGACATTGATGACATTAAAGAGAAGGCTAAACGAGTACGTTACTTACAAAGTCGGGGTTTTAATTCCGAACAAGTGCGCTACGCGCTAGAAACCGAGCCAGACTGAGTAGGTGCCTTCGGCTGCTATCAGTTAAAGGCCAAACCATTGTTGCCACGGAATCCACGGAAAAATTAAGCTGAGATAAGATCGATAAAGGCCAAAGCGATTATGGGTAAGATCTAGCCATAAAATCTCTTATCAATGAATGTTTTTTCAGATCTGATCACTACTTTTCCGTGTTCTTCTGTGGGTTCCGTTGCAAAATAATGTCTAATGTCTTAAAAGCCCTCAGAGGTTACGACGGACGAGTTAGCTGTTATTCTGCCGTTAACTTCCTTAAACGCCGGCAAAAGGCAGGCTGCGTTTTACATTAGCGCAGATACCTTTTAAATTAGCTGGGTTAACGCCTATGAACCGAGTGATAGAACAGGATTATCCATGCAGATGACCACATCTGAGTTACGCACCGCGTTTCTCGAGTATTTTCGCCAACAAGGCCACCAAGTTGTGGGCTCCAGCTCACTGGTTCCCCATAACGATCCTACCTTGCTGTTTACCAACGCGGGTATGAACCAATTTAAGGATCTGTTTTTAGGGTTAGAGCAAAGAGCCTATAACAAGGCGGCCAGCTCGCAGCGCTGTGTGCGTGCCGGTGGCAAGCATAACGATCTGGAAAACGTGGGTTACACCGCCCGCCACCACACCTTCTTTGAAATGCTGGGTAACTTCAGCTTTGGTGACTACTTTAAGCAAGACGCGATTCGTTTTGCCTGGGAGTTTTTAACCGAAGTGGTGAAACTGCCTAAAGAGAAGCTGTGGGTGACCGTTTATGCCACCGATGATGAAGCCTTCGATCTTTGGTCCAAAAAAATGGGCGTGCCAGAAGAGCGCATCGTACGTATCGGCGATAAAGGCGGTGAGTTCCAGTCTGATAACTTCTGGACCATGGGCGATACCGGCCCTTGTGGACCTTGCAGTGAAATATTTTACGATCACGGTGAGCAGATTTGGGGGGGCCACCGGGCAGCCCAGAGGAAGACGGCGACCGTTATATCGAAATCTGGAATCTGGTGTTCATGCAGTTTAACCGTCATGCAGACGGCACCATGGAGCCGCTACCTAAGCCCTCTGTTGACACCGGCATGGGGTTAGAGCGCATCGCGACCATCTTGCAAGGCGTGCACTCTAACTACGAAATTGACTTATTTCAGGCACTGATTAAAGCGGCTGCCGTGGCAGTAGGCACCAATGATATAGAGAGTAAATCTCTACAGGTGATTGCCGACCATATTCGCTCTTGCTCCTTCTTAATTGCCGATGGCGTTATGCCGTCCAATGAAGGTCGCGGCTATGTGTTGCGCCGTATTATTCGCCGCGCCGTGCGTCATGGCCGCAAGTTAGGAGCCGAGCAGTCGTTCTTCTATACGCTAGTGGGCGCGTTGTGCGAGCAAATGTCTGAAGCCTATCCGGAGCTCAACACTCAACGCGCTATTATCGAAAAAGTGCTGCGTTTAGAAGAAGAGCAATTTGCCCGCACACTGGGCCGTGGCTTACAGCTGTTAGAAGATGCCATTACTGAGCTGGGTGAGGCCAAAGTGCTGCCAGGCGAAGTGGTATTTAAGCTCTATGATACCTATGGCTTCCCGGCGGATTTAACCGCCGACGTATTGCGCGACCGCGAGCTGAGCATCGACGAAGCGGGCTTTGAAGTGTTAATGCAGCAACAGCGAGAGCGCGCTAAAGAAGCCTCTAACTTTGGTGTGGATTACACCAAAGCCCTGAAAGTGGAGGGCACCACAGCCTTTACCGGTTACGAGCATTTAGCCGAGCCTGCCAATATTACCGCCATTTTTAAAGACGGTGAGTCGGTGTCGGCCCTGATTGCGGGTGAAGAAGCTGCCATCGTCTTGGATAAAACGCCGTTCTACGGTGAGTCTGGCGGTCAGGTAGGCGATTCTGGCGTGATCAAGCTAGACGACGGCCTGTTTGTGGTAAAAGACACCAAGAAAGCTGGTAACGGCGTCTTGCACTTAGGTGTGCTGGAGCTGGGCACAGTAGAAGTGGGTGAATCGGTCACGGCCGCCGTCGACAGTTATCGTCGCCAAGCCATTGCACTGAACCACTCGGTGACGCATTTGCTGCACGCTAGCCTGCGTAAGTTATTGGGCGAGCACGTGACGCAAAAAGGATCCTTGGTTGATCCTGAACGCTTACGTTTTGACTTCTCGCACCTTGAAGGCATGACAGCGGCGGAGCTGCGTGAAATCGAAGACATGGTGAACAAAGATATTCGTGCTAACCACGCGGTCGCTACTCAGTTAATGGATTTAGACGGCGCTAAAGAAGCCGGTGCCATGGCTCTGTTTGGTGAAAAGTATGACGATGAAGTGCGCGTCGTTTCTATGGGCGATGCCTCCACCGAGCTGTGCGGCGGTACTCACGTACAGCGCACCGGTGATATCGGTTTGTTCAAGATCTTGTCTGAAAGCGGCATTGCGGCCGGTATTCGTCGTATCGAAGCCGTGACCGGTGATGCTGCACTCGCCTACCTGCATCAGCTTAATACTGAGTTAGCGCACACCGCCGGCTTAGTAAAAGGTGATTTGTTCTCGGTGGCAGAAAAAGTGAAGCAAACGCTGGATCGCAGCCGTCAGTTAGAAAAAGAAATCGAGCAGCTTAAAGCCAAGCTCACTGCACAAGCGGGCACGGCGTTATTAGAGCAAGTGCTCGAGATTAATGGCACTAAGGTGCTGATAGCAGATCTTAAGGGTGCCGAGAGCCAATCACTGCGCGGCTCCTTGGACGACCTTAAAGTGAAGCTGCAGTCTGGCATAGTGGTGCTGGCGACGGTTAACGACGGCAAGGTGAGCTTGATTGCCGGCGTGACTAAAGACTTAACGGGCAAGGTAAAGGCGGGCGAGCTGGTGAACCTGGTTGCCCAGCAAGTAGGCGGTAAGGGCGGTGGTCGCCCCGACATGGCCCAAGCAGGGGGCACTGAGCCCGCACAACTGCCTGCGGCACTGGCCTCGGTGGCACCTTGGTTAACGGAACGTTTATAAGCTAAAACCTACCGCTAAGCGCTAACCTGAGCTATAACTATCAGCCATAGCGTGATGTTACAATCGAGCGCTTGAACTGTGATTAGCACTTGATTTGTGAATATAAGAGGCCTGTCATTGACAGGCCTCTTGATTTTGTAACGATTAGCCGCAATTGTTAACAAAGTAGACTAGGTTTTTGCACCCCTTTAGCGGATAATAAATAACAATTATTTCTAATACATAGCAGCCACAGGAGCACCAGATGCTGATATTGACCAGACGAGTAGGCGAAACCCTGATGATAGGTGATGAAGTAACGGTCACCGTATTGGGTGTAAAGGGTAATCAGGTTCGCATTGGTGTTAATGCACCTAAAGAAGTATCTGTGCACCGTGAAGAGATTTATATGCGTATTCAAGCCGAGAAAGGCAACGCAGCAGATGAGAATTATTAAGTCACTCGTTAAGTAATTCTGGGGTGGTTTTTGTTCAAAATGACGACTTTTAGTGCAAAGCGCACAAAGACTGTGCAAACGAACAAAACAGGTGAGAAAAGGGTTTGACATATTTTCGTGTGACGGTAATATACGCCACATAAACCGGTGAGGTGGCCGAGTGGCTGAAGGCGCTCCCCTGCTAAGGGAGTATGCGTTAATCCGCATCGAGGGTTCGAATCCCTCCCTCACCGCCATATTTCGCACCCTTAGCTCAGCTGGATAGAGTACTCGGCTACGAACCGAGCGGTCGGAGGTTCGAATCCTCCAGGGTGCACCATATCGTAACCAACACATGTGGTGTTGGTTATAAAAGAGTAAGACATTTTAAAGCTGCACCTTTAGCTCAGCTGGATAGAGTACTCGGCTACGAACCGAGCGGTCGGAGGTTCGAATCCTCCAAGGTGCACCATCTAAATGTACAGATTGAAGTAAAGAACAAAAACAAAATTTACAGTTTTAACCGCACCCTTAGCTCAGCTGGATAGAGTACTCGGCTACGAACCGAGCGGTCGGAGGTTCGAATCCTCCAGGGTGCACCACATTAAAGAAGCCTGCCTCGAGCAGGTTTTTTTGCGTTTGGGGTTTGTGAATTGTTTATGCTCTTGTAGTCGCAATTATTTTATACAGAGAGTATTCGCTGGACCAGCGCAGCTGGCCGAGTTTAAAGATTTACGCCTGCGGCGTAATGCGAATAAATTTACGCCTACAAAAGACGTCGAACTCGTAGCCCTCAGTCTCTTTACCGAAGAGACTGGCTCTACAAGGTCAAGACCTCAACATAAACCCGCATTCAGCTCCTTGCCTAAGGTATGGCTTTCTGTAGATGCGGCTTTGAGCGGTGCAATATTGCGCAGCAATATCTTTGCTCCGATATTAAATGTGCCGCCATATCATTTTTAGCTTTTCTACCCATGCTCTGGCAAAGGGTGGAACAAGACCAAACAGGCATCGCAAAGCAATAGCATTGCTGCACCAGATCCTGCTGCGCAGGATTTCGCGGCTAAAGCACGCGACTACATTCGTGGAATATGTTGGTGGCGGTGGGGTTGGGTGTAATAGTAAATTTAATTCACCATTCACCATTCACCATTCACCCTTCACCATTGCGCATAAACCTCAGACACAAAAAAGGCGCCCTGAGGCGCCTTATCTAATCATATAGCTAACTTAAGCTGATGCTTCGTCTTCTAAGCCGACGATTAACCAAGGGGCGTTATCGGTGGTTAGGTCGCGCTCTAAGTGCCACACTTCTTTAATATCTTGCTCTATGGCTTCTTGGCTGTCGCGATAGCGACCGCTAAACTTCAAGCTCACTTGGGCGTGATAAGAGGTATGGTCAGCACGTACCAGCTCGGCGTCCACAAACATCACTTCTGTGTGTTGGTCGCCAGTTAAGGTAGCACGCTCTTGGCTTAAATCAGCAAACAGCTCCGGAGACACGTATTCGCGGATCTTTTCTAAGTTATTGGTATTCCACGCCTCTTGCAAGGTGCGGTAATGCTCCCGTGAGCCTTGCAAAAACGCCTGCATATCAAAACCTGGGGGCAGGTTAAACGGCACATCGCTAGGTGCGAAACCGCTGCTAGCAGTATTGGTATCTGCAGCAGGTGTAGCTGCAAACGGCTTGGGGGCTTCAAACTGCTGGGGGCCGCCGAACGCGGGGCGCGCCGTTTGCGCTTTTCCTTTGCGTAAGGTGCTAAAGATCTTAAAGGCTACAAATGCCAGACCTGCCATCAGCAAGAAGTCCATCATCTTAAAGCCTTCAAAGGCACCTGAGCTGAACAAAGCAGCCAGCAAGCCACCGGCCAACAAGCCGCCTAACAGACCACCCATCATGCCGCCTGATTTCTTCGGCGTTTGAGTTTGACCGGCTTGGTTAGCGGTGTTTTGTTTAGCGGGTTGAGCAGGAGCTGTTTTATAAGACTTACCAAAAGAGCGACCGCCGCCCATTTTACGGGCTTCGGCATCAAATGCGGTGGCAGTAATGCCAATCGCAAAAATAAGTGTAAATAACGTAAGCAATTTGCGCATGTTAACTTCCTTGAATGACAGACAAGCACATCCTAAAGCAGGGACATGTTATGTCAACGGGTGATCAAGTGATCACGCATTAACCAAATAGAATAACACCGAATAGTGGTTGAGGTGCAGATAATCGAACAGTGTTAATGGTCGGCTATCACAGTACAATAACCGCTTATGACTGACCTACTCACGCCCTGGTCATAGGTAATAGCAGAGAGAACTTCATGAGCGAGAAAACCGTCACTAAAATCGATCAGGCTGTGGCCCAGCTAAAAATGCCGCCCCATTCCTTTGAAGCAGAACAATCTGTGCTGGGTGGCTTATTGCTGGATAACAATGCTTGGGATCGAGTGTCGGAAAAAGTCTCTGAGCCAGATTTTTACAGTCGACCGCACCGGCTAATTTTTCAAGCCATGCAACGGCTGAGCATGCTGAACAACCCCATCGACTTGATCACGGTGCAAGAAGAGCTGGAGCGTCACGAATCTCTGGATACGGTCGGTGGCTTTTCTTATTTAGTCGAAATCGCCAAAAATACCCCCAGCGCCGCCAACATAGGGGCTTATGCAGAGATTGTGCGTGAGCGGGCCTTGGTGCGAGAAATGATAGCCGTGGCCAATGATATTGCCGAGGCGGGCTTTGATCCTCAAGGCCGTAATGCGGGTGAGCTGATTGATCTGGCAGAAACCAAAGTTTTTAAAATTGCCGAAAGCCGCACCAATGCCAATGAAGGGCCTCAGCCGCTGCGCAGCTTGCTGGAAAAAACCGTCGGTAAAATAGAAGAGCTCTATAAAAATCCGCATCAGGGCATTACCGGTGTGTCTTCGGGTTATAAAGATCTGGATAAAATGACCGCGGGTTTTCAGTCTTCCGATCTGATTATCGTGGCCGCTCGACCTTCTATGGGTAAAACGACTTTCGCAATGAACCTTTGTGAGCACGCTGCACTGACAAGTGATAAACCTGTGCTAATATTCTCCTTGGAAATGCCCTCTGAGCAGATTATTATGCGGATGCTCGCCTCGTTAGGGCGCATTGATCAAACTAAGATCCGTACTGGTCAGTTAGATGATGAAGATTGGGCAAGATTGTCTTCCACCATGGGCATGTTGCTGGAAAAAGGTCAGCTTTATATTGATGACTCTTCTGGCTTAACGCCCACCGAAGTACGAGCGCGGGCGCGACGTATTGCCCGCGAGCACGGCGGCATTAGCATGATCATGATCGATTATTTGCAGTTGATGTCGGTGCCGGGCTTATCAGAAAATCGGACGCTGGAAATTGCCGAAATATCCCGCTCGCTGAAATCCTTGGCCAAAGAGCTGGAAGTGCCGGTAGTGGCATTGTCGCAGTTAAACCGAAGCCTAGAGCAGCGCGCCGATAAACGGCCGATCAACTCGGATCTGCGTGAATCTGGCTCCATTGAGCAAGATGCGGATTTGATTATGTTCATCTATCGCGATGAGGTTTATCACGACGATAGCGTAGAGAAAGGTATCGCCGAAATTATTATCGGCAAGCAACGAAATGGACCTATAGGCAGAGTTCGGCTCACGTTTCAGGGGCAATATTCACGCTTTGATAACTACGCGGGGCCGGCGTTTGATGATGAATATTAAGGAGCAGGAATGGATGCACACGGAGCTATTGCTCGCATCAGTTTAGCCGCAGTACAGCATAATTTTCGCCGAGCTAAACAACTGGCCCCCACGGCTAAAGTGATGGCAGTAGTGAAAGCGAATGCCTACGGTCACGGGGACTTGAGCGTGGCTACTGCGTTAAAAAACGAGGCCGACTTATTTGCCGTGGCGCGCTTTGAAGAAGCGCAAAAGCTCCGTGCTGGTGGCATCACCCAACCTATTTTATTGCTGTCGGGCTTTTTAAACGCCGACCAACTGCAATATTCTGCCCGCCATAATTTCCAAGTCTGTATTCATCAAACCGAGCAACTGGCGTTGCTGGAACGCACGCCCTTAGCCGCACCCATTACGGTGTGGCTTAAAATCGATTCCGGTATGCATCGCATCGGTTTTACACCAGAGCAAGCCGAAGCAATATTGGCGCGGTTAAGCGCCATCAAGCAAGTGATACAGCCGGTGAATGCCCTGACTCACTTTGCCCGCGCCGATGAGCCCGAACAGCGCGCCGTTACCGAAGCGGCCATTACACGTTTTAAGCAAGCCACTGCTGGCAAGGTGAAACACAGCGCGCTCTGTAACTCGGCCGGTGTCATGGCGTTTCCTGAAGCACACGCGGATTTTATTCGCCCCGGCATTATGCTTTATGGCATTACGCCCTTTAGCGACCAGCAAGGCACAGACGTCGGCCTGCGTCCTGCCATGAACTTTACCAGTAGCTTAATTGCGGTGCGCGAGCATAAAGCCGGCGAGCCGGTGGGCTATGCCGGCAGTTGGGTGAGCCCCAGAGATACCCGCATCGGCGTCATAGCCGTGGGCTACGGGGATGGGTATCCGCGCATGGCACCAGCTGGCACGCCTGTGCTGATTAATGGCCGTCGCGTGCCCTTAGTGGGGCGCGTAGCCATGGATATGGCCACCGTTGATCTTGGCCCAGAGGGCAATGAGCAGGTGGGAGATGAAGTCTTGCTGTGGGGAGAGGGCTTGGCCGCAGAAGAAGTGGCGCGCCACGTAGGCACCATTGCCTATGAACTGGTGACCCGCTTAACCGCCCGCCCGCGTTGGGAATACGTGGATTAAGCACTGCGCGCAATGTTGAATTTTGAATGGTGAATGTTTAATTAGACATTAAAAATTTACCATTCAACATCGCTATTCCACAGCTTGGCACTGTCGGCATTGGCCGTGGGCTTCAATGGACTGATTGGTAATCGTAAAACCATTCAATTGCGCCTGCTGTTCAAAGGCTTGGTTAATGGCATCATCGTGCAGCTCAATCACCAAGCCACATTGATTACAGATCAGCAATTGCATGGGGTGATGCTCGTCAAAATGCTCGCAAAACAAGAAGGCATTTAACGACTCTACCTTATGCACAAACCCCTGAGCTAACAAAAAATCCAAGGCCCGATATACAGTGGGCGGCTTAGCGTTGGGCTCTCGCTCTTTTAGCCTATCTAATAAGTCATAAGCGCTCACCGCACCTGGATATTCAGCGATAAGCATAAACACATTACGGCGAGTCGGAGTAAAGCGCACACCGCGCTGTTTACACAGCAAATCCGCACGCTCAAGCTGATGTGGAATAGACATATTTGATAGCACCCTCACTGATCACAGCGCGCATCTTACCACACTCATCTTTAGCTTCATCTAAACAAGCTTTGGGTAGTGCACCACCTTGGGTATAATGGCGGCCTTTGTGTACAAAAAGACTTCAATTATATGACTCATTATCCTAGTGCTCGCTTCTCCGTCGCTCCGATGCTCGATTGGACTGACCGCCATTGCCGTTACTTTCATCGGCTGATGAGCCGCCATGCGCAGCTGTATACGGAAATGGTCACTACCGGCGCGATTTTGTATGGCAAAGGTGATTATCTTAGCTTTAGTGAACCAGAGCATCCGTTGGTCTTGCAGTTGGGCGGCAGCGACCCAAGTGCCTTAGCGGCCTGTGCGGTATTGGCCGAACAGCGCGGCTACGGTGAAATTAACCTTAACGTCGGTTGCCCGTCAGATCGAGTGCAAAACGGCATGTTTGGCGCGTGTTTAATGGCAGAGCCTCAACGTGTGGCCGACAGCATAGCGGCCATGAAGGCGGCGGTGGCCATTCCAGTAACGGTGAAAACCCGCATCGGTATTGATGAGCAGGATAGCTATGAGTTTCTTTGTACGCTGGTCGATGGCTTAGCCGAAGTGGGCGTGGATGCGCTAATCGTACATGCGCGCAAAGCCTGGCTAAAAGGCTTAAGCCCTAAGCAAAATCGCGATGTGCCGCCGCTGGATTATGAGCGCGTTTATCAGCTTAAGCGTGATTACCCTAATCTCACCATAGCGATAAATGGCGGCATTAAAACGCTGGATGACGCCAAGCTGCACTTGGCACAACTCGATGGCGTTATGCTGGGCCGTGAGGTCTATCAAAACCCCTATATTTTGGCACAAGTGGATGGCGAGCTGTTTGGTGACCGCTATGAAGTGCCGAGCCGCCATGAGGTGATCCGCCAATTATTGCCCTATATAGAGCAACAATTGAGCCAAAATACTTATCTTGGCAATGTGACACGCCATACCTTGGGAATATTTCAAGGCTTACCGGGTGCCCGCGCTTGGCGTCGACATTTAAGTGAAAACGCCCACAAACCCGGTGCCGGCCCAGAAGTGGTAGAAGCTGCCATGTCCAAGGTACCTGAATTTTGTTATATCGATTAACGCACAGCGCCGAGCGCCAGTCACCAAGCTCAACAAGGAACTTTGTTTATCTGTTAGCTCGCGCTTGGTGGTAGGCGCTTAGCGCTGTTCTTAATCTTTAGGCCGTCATCCTGACGCACGTCAGGATCTCGGTTTGCTGTTGAGACTTAAAAAAGAGCGAGATACTGGGGCAAGCCCGATGACGAAATTTCAAGGTCTCGGTTTGTGTGGTTGCCACGCGCTTTGAGCGCCGAAATTCGGCAGCGCCGGATCCGATACAGCAAATATATTGCTTTGCGATGTCTGTTTTGTATTGTTCATCCCGGCGCGGTCAATTGATATTAGGCCGCTTTGCGGCTGAACTAAGCCTTTCGGGAAAAACTGAATGCGGAGCGTCGAACGTCGACCGTTCCAGCTGCATATCGTTGCTGCACATGGGGACGAGACTAGAACCGATCGCAGCGTCGTTAGTCTTTTGTTTCGCTTGGTTTCTGAAGTTGATAGGTTTTACCTATCGGTGCAATAGGAACTAACGGTTTAACTTACGCCACCCATTTGGGCATACTGACCCCATTGAAGCAAAACACACTTAAAACAAAGCACACTCATTAAGGGGTAAGTTATGTTAGAAGATAAAACCGGTCAGGCTGTTCCTCAGGTTACATTTAGAACTCGCCAAGGCGAGCAGTGGGTGGACGTGAGCACTGACGATATTTTTAAAGGTAAAACCGTCGCGGTGTTTTCACTGCCCGGTGCCTTTACGCCCACTTGTTCTTCCACTCACTTACCACGTTATAACGAGTTAGCTGCGGTATTAGCCGAAAACGGCGTTGACGATATCGTATGTTTAAGTGTGAATGACACTTTCGTGATGAACGCTTGGTTAGCAGACCAAGAAGCCGAGCATATTCGTGTGCTGCCAGATGGCAATGGTGAGTTTACCGACGGCATGGGCATGTTAGTGGACAAACAAGACTTAGGTTTTGGTAAGCGTTCATGGCGCTACTCTATGCTGGTGAAAGACGGCATTATCGACAAAATGTTTATCGAGCCTAATAAGCCAGGTGACCCGTTTGAGGTGTCCGACGCCGACACCATGCTGGCTTACCTTAACCCTGCAGCGCTTAAGCCCTCGGCCATTACTGTATTCAGTAAGCCCGGTTGCCCGTTCTGCTTGCGTGCTAAGCAAATGTTGTCCGATAAAAACATGCGCTTTGAAGAAGTGGTATTAGGCAAAGGCGTCAGCAGCACTACCTTAAAAGCCGTATCCGGTCATAGCACGGTACCGCAGATCTTTATCGATGGCCGTCATATCGGCGGCAGCGAAGAGCTAACCGCATATTTCGCTTAACGCTTGCTCTGTCGTGTAGTTTAACGATTTAACCTATTTCAATACCATCAGCAGCGCCGATACCCGTCGGCGCTGCTTTTTTGTTTAGCCAACAGCAGCGCCGTTATCGGCATAGTGCAAGAATGTAGTCGCGCGTTTTAACCGCGAAAACCTACGCAGTAGGTTCTTATGCACCAACCTCAACAATGAACTGTATATGTTAGCTCGGCGCTTGGTGCTGTTCTTAGCAGTCATCCTGACGACAGTCGGTGAAGGGTGAAGCGTAAGGGGTGAAGGGGGCAAGCAAAAACGGTGCCGAGCACCAAGCGCTAAGCACCAAGCTCAACAAAGGGCTGGGTGTATATGTTAGCTCGGCGCTTAGTGCTGTTAATTCTTGTCGCTTGTGACCTGTTCCGTGGATTCCGTGGCAAAAATAGCTCTTGTCAGTGGTTCTTTAGATTTGCTCTGTCAGCTCGGCGCTGTTATTAATTTAAGACGCGGCTAGCTGTTTCAGTTGAGGATTTAGACTAACCTAGCAAGATTGTTTTTACATAGTCCTCTCTCTTAGGAGTCCGTATGAGCAAACAGCTGCAAGTCGATGTCGCCATTATTGGCAGTGGTACTGCGGGTTTAGCCGCTTGGCGTACCGCCAGTAAGCAAGGTAAAAAGGTGCTGCTTATTGAATCTGGCCCGCTCGGCACTACCTGTGCGCGAGTGGGCTGTATGCCCTCTAAGTTATTGATTGCCGCCGCCGACAGCGCCCATGCAGTGCGCCAAGCCACCGGCTTTGGTGTTCAGCCGGGCAAGCTCACCATAGATGGCAAAGCGGTGATGCAGCGGGTGAAGAGCGAGCGGGATCGCTTCGTCAGTTTGGTTATCGACTCCATCGACTCAATTCCAGCTGAAAATAAGCTCAGCGGCTGTGCCCGTTTTGTCGATACCAATACCTTAATGGTGGATGAACACACTCAAGTTACGGCGACCAGTATCGTAATTGCCACCGGCTCGCGAGCAACCTATCCCAACGATTGGCAGCAATTGGGCGATCGACTGGTGATCAACGATGATGTGTTTGCTTGGGACGACTTACCTAAGTCGGTGGCCTTATTTGGCCCCGGTGTGATTGGCTTAGAGCTTGGGCAAGCGCTGCATCGCTTAGGTGTTAAAGTGTGGATGCTGGGCCGAGGCGGAAAGTTAGGACCCTTTACCGATGAAAAGGTGATGGACTACGCCCAAACATTATTCAGTGCCGAGTTCTATTTAGACACGGATGCCAAAGTGCAACGCATGCATAGGGTAGGGGAGCAGGTTGAAATTGAATTTACTGATCCCGAAGGCGTTAATGAAGCTATATTGGTGGATTATGTGATTGCCGCCACCGGTCGCCGGCCTAATGTGGATAAACTGGGGTTGGAGGCGCTGGACTTAGCGCTGGATGAAAAGGGCACGCCGGTAGTAGATGCACACACCATGCAAACCAGCATGGCGCATATTTTTCTCGCAGGGGATGCCAGCAATTTACTGCCGCTGTTGCACGAGGCTAACGATCAGGGGCGCATTGCTGGCGATAATGCGGCGCGCTTTCCACAGGTGTTGCCAGGATTCAGACACAGCACTTTGTCTATCGTCTTTACCTCGCCGCAAATCGCCATGGTCGGCGAAAGCTATCAGGCATTAGAGCTGCGTTCTCAACAGGGCGGCCAACATAGCTCTGAATCTGGTACTTGCTTTGCCGTTGGTGAAGCGAGCTTTGAAGATCAAGGTCGCAGCCGAGTGATGCGCCGCAATCAAGGTTTGCTGCGTGTATACGGTGAACTCGTTACCGGCCGCTTTTTGGGTGCTGAGATGATAGCGCCAGAGGCAGAACACTTGGCACACTTATTAGCCTGGGCCCATCAAAGTGAAATGACGGTGGCCCAAATGCTGACCATGCCGTTTTATCATCCGGTCGTAGAAGAAGGCTTAAGAACCGCGCTGCGCGATTTAAACGCCAACTTAAAACTAGGCTCCGCCATCGAAGACCGCTGCATGGAATGCGGAGTAGGGGATTAGGGCAGCGCCGAGCGCAATGTTGAATGGTTAATTTTTAATGTTGAATTAAAAAGACAGTAACATCTTTGTAGCAGCTTGCTTTAGCTGCTATACGGCCTGTTAGGATGGCGCGCAGCGACATTCAAAAAAGACATTATTTCAGTGTTCAAAACCGTGACTGATAGAGGCTAGATGTAATGTTTATATGTTAATTAAGCATTCAACATTTAAAATTCAACATTGCCGCAGCGGCGCTGCTTTAAGGATCTATATGAATTTACGGGATTTGGAATATTTAGTGGCGCTGTCCCAAGAGCGCCACTTTCGTAAGGCCGCCGAGAAGTGCTTTGTTAGTCAACCGACCTTGAGCGGTCAGTTACGAAAATTAGAAGAAGAGTTAGGGGTGATACTGATTGAGCGTACCTCGCGTTCGGTATTATTTACCCCTGCTGGCGACGCTATTACCGCTCAGGCGAAGCGCATATTGGCAGAAACTAAAGAGCTAACAGACATAGCGCGCACCTTTACCGATCCCATGTCCGGTGAGCTGCACATCGGCTTGATCCCCACCGTAGGCCCTTACTTATTACCGTATATTATTCCAGCCCTTAAACAGCACTTTCCTGAGTTACAGCTGTATTTATATGAAGCGCAGACCCATACCCTGCTCAAGCAATTAGCCGATGGCGAGCTCGATTGTTTGATTTTGGCGCAACTCGATAACATGGAAAACTTTGGCAGCTTAGCTCTGTATCACGAGCCCATGTTACTGGCTGTGCCCCACGACCATGCTTGGGCTAACCGTCGCCAAGTGGCCTTAAGCGAGCTAACAGGCGAGAAGCTATTAATGCTGGAAGATGGCCATTGCTTGCGGGATCAAGCCCTGGGGTTTTGCTTCGCCGCCGGTATTGGCGAAGATCAGCACTTTAAAGCCACCAGTCTTGAAACCTTACGCAACATGGTGGCCGCCGGCTCTGGCCTAACCTTAATGCCTAAATTAGCGATTAATCCGCTGCTGACAGACAGCGGCGTCAGTTATATTCCGGTGGTGGACCCCGAGCCCAGCCGAGCTATCAGCTTATTACACCGTAATCATTCAGTGCGCCGGCCTTGTTTTAACGAAATGGCGAAACTGATTAAAACCAGCGTTGATATTGTGGTTAAGTAAGGCGCTGCTTTGAGCGGTGCAATGCGGCGAAGCAACCTCTTTGCTTTGATCTTTCATATATTAACGAATCTAAACCCCATTCATCGCAAAGGGGTAGGTTTGTGCATAAGATCCTGCTGCGCAGGATTTCGCGGCTAAAGTACGCGACTACATTGGTGCAATATGTTGGCGGTGGTGCGTTTTTCTAGTTGCACTGTACCCAAAACAAAAATCCACGCCTTGGCGTGGATTTTTATTTAGCTTAGCGCTTGGTGCTGGGAGCTCGGCGCTATTACTTAAAACAAATCATCCGTAACGCTGGTGCCACCAAAGGATTGGCTGGTTTCTGGTCGGCTGTAGTATTTAGGCTCGGTGCCGGGCACAAAATACTCAGTTATCCCTTTGCCTGTGGTCTTCAAGCCCGTGTTAGGGTCGATAGTCGCGGTATACAAACCGCTGGGCATAGGTCGGTCGCGCTCAGGAAATTCTGCGAGTGCGGCCTTCATATAGCCAATCCAAATGGGCAGGGCGGTACTGGCGCCAAACTCGCCGCCGGCTACTTGGCTGCCATCAAGGTTTGCGTTGTAAGCTGTGCGGCCTAATGGGCGGCCAAAGTCATCAAAGCCCACCCAAGCACTGGCTACGCGATCTGGGGTGAAGCCAGAAAACCAAGCGTCACGAGATTCGTTAGTGGTACCAGTTTTACCGGCAATATCTTGTCTGTTTAACGCTTTTCCTGCGCGCCAACCGGTACCGTTCCAATGCCGACCACGGCTACTCCCGCCCCAAATGGCGGAGTTAAGCGCTTCGCTGATTAAAAACGAGGTCTCTTCGCTGATCACCTGTGTGACCATGGGTTCGGCTTCATACAAGATGATGCCGTTGCTGTCTTCAATGCGCTGCACCACAAATGGCGTGACTTTTTTACCGCCATTGGCAAACGCCGCGTAGCCGGTAGCCATTTGCAAAGGCGTGGCAGAGGGCGAGCCCAAAGCTAAACTGTCGGTGGCAGGAATATTCGCCGTATCAAAGCCTAAGTCGTTGAGGCGTTGCAGGGCTATCGGAATGCCCGTGCCTTGCAATAGACGAATAGAGACCACGTTTTTAGAGCGGGCTAGCGCTTCGCGCACGCGCATTGGGCCGTCATAGACGTTTGGTGAGTTACGTGGCCGCCAGCTTTTTCTGGTACCCGGATCCCAGTGATTAATGGGCGCATCATTGACCATGCTGGCTAGGCTAAAGCCATTATCCAGTGCTGCAGAGTAGATAAAGGGTTTAATATTAGAACCCATTTGTCGCTCTGCTTGTTGGGCTCGGTTAAATTTATTTAAGGTAAAGTTAAAGCCACCCACCAGCGAGGTAATAGCGCCATTATTGGGGTCAAGGGCGGCAAGCGCGCCGTTAATTTCTGGCAATTGCGCCAGCATCCACTGCTCACCTTGCGGGCGCACCCAAATTAAATCTCCCACCGCGACGGCATCTTTGGCTTGGCGCAGGGCATGGCCTTGGCGGTTGTCAGCAATATAAGGACGCGCCCATTTTAGGCCATCCCACGCCAAGGTCAGCTCACCTTTATTCTTTACTTGCACGGTGGCACTGCGCGCCGCCACTGCGGTAACCACCGCCGGCTCTAATGGCCAATAGCTGGGTAAGCTTGCTAAATGCTCAGTGATTTGTTCGTTTGACCAAGGTGCACCTTGCCATAATTGCTCAGTGGCACCGCGATAACCGTGGCGTAAATCATAAGCCAGCAAACCATCCACCAGTGCCTGAGTGCCTGCTTGCTGCTCCTCTGATTGCACTGTGGTATAGACTTTTAAACCTTTGGTATAAGCATCTTCACCAAACATGCTTAAGGCGAATTGATGCGCCATTTCTGCGATATAAGGTGCACTGAGGGTAATTTCGGCGCCGTGGTAGCGCGCCGCCACCGGTGCCGCCATTGCGTCGTTATATTGTACGCGGCTAATTTTGCCAGTATCTAGCATACGGCCCAGCACCACGGCTCTGCGCTCTGCGGCGCGAGTGGGGTTGCTGATGGGGTTTAATACGGAGGGGCCTTGGGGCAAGCCGGCAATCATGGCCACTTCTGCCAAAGTCAGATCCGCCACTTCTTTGCCGTAATACACTTGTGCCGCCGCACCCACGCCATGAGAACGATGACCCAGCGCTATTTTATTTAAATACAGCGCTAAAATTTCATCTTTGCTCAACAAAGATTCGATGTGCATGGCGAGGAAAATTTCTTTGATTTTGCGGGTAATGGTTTTTTCCCGGGTTAAAAAGAAGTTTCGCGCTACCTGTTGGGTAATAGTACTGGCACCTTGGCGTTTTTCACCTGTGGTAAACCAGACGACGGCCGCACGACTAATACCAATCACATCTATGCCTGGATGCTCATAAAAGCGTGCATCTTCGGTCGCTAATACCGCATCAATCAACATCGGTGGCATGTCTTCAATCGCAATTGGCGTACGGCGTTGTTCGCCATATTGAGAGATCAGCTCACCGTCTTGACTGAAGATACGCATTGGCGTTTCAAGACGAATATCTTTTAATTCGGATACATCTGGCAACTCAGGCTTTACCTGTTGATAAAGCACAAACACGCCAGCTATGGCGCAAAAGCTTAAGAATAGACCGAATATGAAGAGGCGAATTAGCCATTTAAGCATGAAGTAGTAACCCAGAATTATTTATCGCTCATTTAGACCGCAAGTATATCCTGTGTCGGCGTGTTTATTCGAGCGCTTTGTTTTTTAAACACTCAATCCCGCCCGCAACTTACCGATGCTGACTATGCTTAAGCCGCGACTCATCAACTGCATGGATGCCTATGTTGAGCCCTAATTTAAGCAAAGAGTTAAGCAAAAAGTTAAGTAATAAGCTGAGTTCTAAACTGAGCACGATTTTTAGTGCCTGCAGCGTATTTAAAAGAAACCCTTTAAGCGAGACCTTACTCGGTATCGATTTTGGGTGTGAGCGTATTAATGCGGTGGCGCTGCGTGCCCTCCCTGCTATTGCCGACCAGCCAACGGCGTATCAGTTGCAGGCCATGGCCAGTGTGGCCACGCCAAGCGGCGCTATTGTAGATCACCAATTACACAATATGGCGCAAGTGGTAGACGCGCTTAAGCAGTTGCGCCGTATGCTTAAAGTACCCACCCGCAACGTGGCCACTGCCGTAAGCGGCAGCAGCGTGACCACTAAAATAGTGCATGTACCTAATAGCTTGCCCGTTGAAATGCTGGCGCATCATATGGAGCAAGAAGCGGCGGCACACATTCCCTTTCCCTTAGCTGAAATAAGCTTAGATTTCGAAATACTCGGGCCCAGTGAGCTGCATCCAGATCGCGATAAAATACTACTCAGTGCCGCTCGTACCGAGCATGTGCAAGCCCGCGTTGATGCCCTGCGCCAAGTCGGTTGGCGCGCACAAGTGGTAGATATTGGCAGCCATGCCTTGGCGCGAGCGGTGTGCTTTTTATTAGCGCCACCGCCCGAGCAGCGAGTGGCCGTGCTAGAGCTTAGCGCCGAAAGTCTCACTTTTATGGTGATATCCCAAGGTGAGATTATTTATCAGCGTTTACAGCCCTTGGCCGCAGACTCAGAACCAGCCACGTTAAGCAATCAACACTATATGGCGCAGGTTACCAGCCAAGCACAACGCCAGCTGCAGCTTTTTTGCAGTAACTCAGGCCAAACGTCGCCTTTGCAACTGCTGCTCTGCGGCAGTGATACGGATCTTGCGCAATTAGTGCCGCGCCTCAGTCATACCTTAGGCATAGCCGTGCAGCTGCCGGATTTTAGTGTCATGTTTGGCGGTGAGCCTCATCATTACTCGGAGGCGCCGGCGTTTAGTACCGCTTTAGGCTTGGCGCTACGTCGGAGTTCGCCATGTCTAATATAAATTTATTGCCCTGGCGGGCGCAGCACCAAGCACGACAGAAAAAGCGTTTTATCGGGCAGCTGGCCTTGGTATCTGTGTTAACCGTGGCTGCCATCTTGGTGACGACCCACCAAATCAAGCAACAAGCCCTAGCCCAGCAGCTGCGTAATACTCAGCTGCAGCAGGCAAGCGCTGAGCTCGACGAGGCTTTGCGTCATATAGAGCAAGTGCGCCAACAAAGCCAACAATTGAGCGCGCGCAGCGACTTAATTGGGCAATTTCAACAAAGGCGCAGCCAAGCCGTGCGTCTGCTTAATCAGCTGCCCACTTGGCTGCCTGCAGGTGTAAGGCTAGATAGCGTCCATTTAGCGCAACAAGCGCTGGAGCTAAAAGGACAAGCCCAGAGTTACCATCAATTGTCGTTGTTAGTACAACAGATAGAGCAAGCTGTTTGGCTGAGTAAGCCGCGACTGCAAGCCCAAGCCTTACCTGGTGATGCTCGGATTTCCGATCAAGCCCTGACTAAGCAGTTTTCATTGCAGCTCTCTATATCGGCTCCCGAAACTGTAACTGTTCCAATAGCTATACAGCCCCCAATATCCATACCGTCCAGTGCCACGATTCCTGCCATGCCATCTCTGCCGACTTGGTCAGCAAGTGGGGTTGCTACAGTGCCTAGTATCGAAGAGGAGGAGTCATGAGCTGGACCTTACATGAGTTGGAGTTAGAGCAAGTTGCGCTGTGGCCGAGCAGCGCTAAGTGGCTGTTACTGGGCTTGGTGTCGGCGCTATTGTGCTTAAGCGGCGGCTATTTTTATCTGAATGAACACTGGGTGCAATGGCAGCAAGCACTGCAACAAGAGGCAGAGTTAAAGCGTACTTTTCATCATAAAGCGCAATTAGCTGCCAGTTTACCGGCCTATCAGCAACAGTTACTTGAGTTAGAACAGCAAGTGGCGAGCGCCATGCAACAACTGCCCAATCAGCGACAAGCAGCAACCTTGCTTAAGGATCTCAGTACCTTGGCCAAAACTCATGGTCTAGTGCTCAGCGGTTTTCAATGGCAGGCCGAGCGTCCGTTAGCCCTTGCCACCGAGTTACCGCTGCAACTTCATTTACAAGGGGATTATCACCAATTAGGCCAGTTTGCGGCAGAAGTATCGGCGCTGCCCCGTGTGGTGGTGATTGATAGCTTAGAGATACGTCGAGCAACCATTAAGCCTGCCGTCGCTGATAGTGGCGTTGAGTTTAATCCGGCGCATGAGCGGTTGAATATGAGCGTGTTAGCGACCGCTTATGTCTATGCTAATCGGGAGGAAGGTGGCTCACCATGAAGCACGATAGCGTTGAAATATTGGCCCGTACACTCGGCTTAAGCGGATTGCCTCGCTTACCTTACGTGAACTGGGTGCTATTGATGGTTGCAGGCTTGATGTTAAGTGCCTGCAATGAGCCCGAGCCCATGGTCGACTATATTACCCAGACTAAAGCCCAAGCCAAAACTCAAGAAGGAAATGGGCCGCCATCTTTTTTACCGGTAACGGCTTACCCAGTGCTTGTCTATCAAGCTCATGCGGCGCGTAATCCTTTTTTCTGGGAGCCGTTATCTTTAGCGGCGAATCGCCCAGCCAGTGAAATCAACACCAGTCTAAATATCGCCACCGACGCTGAACTGCAGGCCAATGAGCATCTGCCTAATTGTGAATTAGCGCCACTGCCTGATTTGGTTTTGCGCGCGGTATTTCACGAGCAGCAGGGTAGCGGGGCCGCTTCGGCGCTGATTCAAGTGGCGGATGCGGAAATTTATCCAGTCTCGCTTGGTCAGCGGTTGGTTGCTAAAGTGAATAATCGAGTCGCAGCTGATTTAGGCGAGGATCTGGGCAAGATAACGGCCATCACAGCGCAATCTGTGACGCTTACCCCCAGCTATGCAAAGCACGCGGGCTGCCATCACCCTCGGGCCATTACCTTACATTTGTATTAATCAGCGCGAGCCCATAGCAACGCCAGTATTCATATTCAGTACGAATGTAGAGGCCGACTTCAGCCGGCCGGTTTTGTGTAACAAAACAAGAAATTTAATTAATAGGCGAATATCAAATCTCAGTATGACAGCTGTACTCCTAGTGATGTTTTTGGTGCCGCTGCGCGCCACCGGTCAGCTTTTCTTATCTTAAGCACCACCATTTTTTGAATTTGCAAAACCATGCCATGAGATGAACTCGGCGTTAGGATGGCGTGCTGCGCCATTTCGCGGTTAAAACAGCACCTACATCCGAGCTTTATGGAAAACGGTGCGGTATTCACGGCGCATGAATGTAGTAAGCGCGAGTTGATTATCTGGGCCGCGCCCCGTATTGTGCGCCCTAGTATTTGAATTTTAGTATTCGTATGCCTTGAACAACAGCGGCTAAATAGCCCGCCAAGAGACCTAAAACGAGAAGTGAGACGCCAGGCATGAGGACAGACTCAAGACCTCTTTGATCCCTAATGGCTGTTGTCGCTTGCCAGCGACCGGTTCAGTTGCGATAATTCGGCGTCCCATTTCAGAAAGTTAAGGTTAGGTCCATCGTCGACCCTGCGGTGTTCGTGGGGCGCATTCGTTTGTGAGAATTTCGTGTAACATGGCTGAGAAACGCAATATCTTCCTTGTAGGGCCTATGGGTGCGGGCAAGAGCACCATCGGTAAATACCTAGCGCAGCAACTGCATATGGAGTTTTATGACTCCGATCATGAGATTGAGCGCCGTACTGGTGCCGATATCAGCTGGGTATTTGATGTCGAAGGCGAAGAAGGCTTCCGCGATCGTGAAGAAAAAGTCATCAACGACCTGAGTGAGTTACAGGGCATAGTGTTGGCGACCGGCGGTGGCTCCATCAAAAGCAAAGAAAGCCGTAACCGGCTGTCGGCGCGTGGCATTGTGGTCTACTTAGAAACACCGGTAGAGAAGCAACTGGCTCGCGTACAAAAAGACAAACGTCGCCCGCTACTGCAAACCGAAGAAGCACCCGAAGACGTGCTGACCCGATTAGCTGCGGAACGTAACGAGTTATATCTAGAAATTGCCGACTACGTAGTACGCACCGACGAGCAAGGCGCCAAATTGGTTGCCCATCAAATCGCCGAGCTGATCGGCCTGTAACGGACAGGAGATCCATGGAAAGGTTAACCGTAAGTTTGGGTGAGCGCAGCTACCCCATCCTCATTGCTGAGCATTTGCTCACTCAAGGCGAACTGTTGCGTAATGCCATTAGTGGCAGCAAAGTCATGGTCATCACCAACGAAGTGGTGGCGCCCTTATACCTAGACACCTTGTTGGCGGCGTTAGCGCCACTGCAAGTTGAGTCTTTGGTGCTGCCCGATGGCGAACAGTTTAAGAGCTTAGACACCTTTAATCAGGTGATGGGCGCTTTGCTGGCCGGTAATCATGGCCGCGACACCACGCTCATTGCCTTAGGTGGCGGTGTGATTGGTGACTTAACCGGCTTTGCCGCAGCTTGTTACCAACGTGGCGTGCCTTTTATTCAGGTGCCCACCACGTTATTGGCGCAAGTTGACTCCTCAGTAGGGGGCAAGACCGCGGTTAACCATCCCTTGGGTAAAAACATGATTGGTGCCTTCTATCAACCACAACTAGTGCTGATAGACACCTTGTGTTTACAAACCTTACCCGAACGGGAATTTGCCGCTGGTTTGGCGGAAGTCATTAAGTACGGCATTATTTGGGATGCGGACTTCTTTAGCTGGCTCGAACAAAATGTGTCGCGCTTACAACAGCTAGAGCCCAGCGCCTTAAGTTACGCCATTCGCCGTTGCTGTGAAATCAAAGCCGACATGGTGGGCCGTGACGAGCGTGAGCATGGTGTGCGCGCCTTGCTTAACCTTGGGCACACCTTTGGCCACGCCATTGAAGCCGAAATGGGCTATGGCAATTGGTTGCACGGTGAGGCGGTGGCGGTGGGCATGGTGCAAGCCTGTTACACGGCGCGCTTACGCGGCGAAATGACAGACCAACAAGTTGAGCGCGTTAAACAACTATTGCTGGCTGCCAAACTGCCGATCACCGGGCCCGAAACCATGGGTTTAAGTCAATACTTGCCGCACATGATGCGCGATAAAAAGGTATTGGCCGGCCAATTACGCCTGATATTACCGCTCGGTATTGGCAGTGCGCAGGTGGTCAGTGACGTTAGTGAACAACAGCTAGGCTTGGTGGTGTCGGAATCCTTGGTGTGACCGACACCGTAAGTTTACCTTTTTCTTCTCAGCAGCAGCTGCTCGCGCGGCTGCGTCACCTTTCCCGTCTTGAAACCGATTTTATCTTGCTTACGGGCCCAGAGGGCGCGGGTAAGACCCATCTAGCCAACTTATTTATCGAGCAAGCCAGCCTCAGTTATCCGGTAATATTGGATGCGAAAACACTCGATAGCCACATTCGTTTTCGCGAAGCGCTACTCAGCCATTGGTTTCCTGGGGCTATTTTTGACGCCCAAGACTCGTTAGTGGACTCCATGACGCGACTCTTAGCACAGAGCTTACATAAACGCTTACTGGTGGTAGACAACGGCGCTTGGTTGACGGATATTCAACTGCAAGAGCTGGTGCAACTCTACGGGACCTTGCCGGCAGCGGTGCGGCCTTTTATGCTGTTATTGGGCACTGCCGAGTGGGCCGCACAAGTGCGCCAGCAGCTTGATGAGGTGATGCAAAGCCAAATGCTAGAAGTGGAAGTGCCGCCCTTAACGGCCGACGACCAACAGCAACTTTGGCAAGCCTTGAAATTTCAGCCCCCCCAAGACGCCGCTCAGGATATTCATTATCCGGGCCAAGCAATCGCCATGATGGAGCCACAGATGAATATACAAGACTATCGTCAGCTACTAGAGCAAAAATCTGTTAAAGCATTACTCACGGTACTGATAGTGGTGCTGTTACTGATAGTGATCGTGAGTTTAACCGGCGGGCCAGACAAGTCTGAGCTTGCTCAGTCACCGCAAGACGATCTTAGCGCGCTGCCTTCGGGTATCCCAAATAGCGGCCAGCCGCTTACCGCGGATGCCAATAATACGCTTAACAATACCAATGCTAATGGCGAAGCCGTGGTACAGCCGTGGGCGAATCCGACACTGCCTGAATCACCCACCATAGCGGCGTCTGACACCGAAACGCCAGATGATAGCGATAAAGAGCGGGTGGTGATTGAAGATGAAGTGGTGAACCAGCTGATGCAACGCGAACCTAGTGCGCCGGTGACGGCACAAACGGCGCCTGCTAAGCCTGCAGCGCCTCAGGCTCCTGCTGTGCAGCCTGCTGCACAAGCGCCTGCAGCCAGCCAAAATGCGGCTGCCAAAGCTAATTTAGGCAGTGTTGCCAGCTTGCAGCAAAAATCTGGTCAGCGTTACACTTTGCAGCTAATGGCGGGGCGCAATAAGTCGGTATTAGAAGCGCTGGTAAGTCAGCATAAACTTAATCCGGCTTGGGTTTATCCGCGTACCATTGACGGTCAACCTTGGTTTGTCTTAGTCCAAGGCGACTATGTATCGGCAAAGCATGCCCGCGATGCGATTAACGGGCTGGCGTCAGAATTACAAGCCGCTAAACCTTGGCCTAAACCGTTCGGACAAGTGCAAAAAGAAATTGTGCGGTAGTTAGGCGCTCACGCAATGTTGAATGAGTAATGTTGAATGGTTAATCAAGGTATTAACTCAACATTACCTGATTACCCACAAAGCTCAGCTATGTTTCAGTAAATTCAGCATCAATGAATTCAATAGGTTACGGGGAGGTAAGTCGAATATTCTGCTGGCTATACGTTCAAGACCCACAACCACGCCAAATTTCACAACGTTGCACCGTAGAGGCCGCTTTAGCTGGCCGGTGGCGCGGAGCGCCACCAAGATCTTCAAACCGCACGGCGTTGGCAAAGGCACCTACAAAACACACCTTGTTTAACATTGATGTGGTTTGTATGTTCTTGTTTTACAAAGTAAAACCGGCCAGCTAAAGCGGCCTCTACCGCAAAGCAATAGCCTTGCTGCACCCTGCTTGTATTGATATCGCAGCAGGGTATGGATACGAGAAAAGAACAAACCAAAACAGCGCACATCATGGTTGATGGTCATACGTAATCAGGCAACATTAAGCATTTAAAATTCAACATTACCGCTGGCGGCTGGATAGCAACCATAGCCAACACAGCGGCTAATGGTTACAATGCGCGCCCTTTATTGGTACGGCTTTAATGACAACAATGACTAAAACTCGGGCATTCTTAAAATGGGCAGGTGGGAAATACGGCCTCGTAGAAAGCATTAATGCGCGCTTGCCCGAAGGTCGTCAACTGGTTGAGCCCTTTATGGGGGCAGGGTCGGTATTCTTAAACTCAGACTTTGAGTCTTACTTACTGGCCGACATTAACGCGGACTTAATTCACCTCTATGAGCTGCTGAAAAGTCAGCCTGAGGTGTTTATCCGCGAAGCCGCAGCCTTGTTTGTGCCTGCCAATAACGATAAAGCGGCTTACTACGACTATCGTATCGCCTTTAATCAAGAGCAAGACCGCTTTCGCCGCGCCTTACTGTTTTTATATTTAAATCGTCACGGTTATAACGGCTTGTGCCGCTATAACAAAAGTGGCGGTTTTAATGTGCCCTTTGGTGCCTATAAAAAGCCGTATTTTCCCGAGCGTGAGCTGTGGTTTTTTGCCGAAAAAGCCCAGAAGGCGACTTTCGTTTGCAAAGGCTACGCCGAGGTATTTGCCCAAGCACAAGCAGATCAAGTGTTTTACTGCGACCCGCCTTATGCGCCCTTATCGACCACCGGCTTTACCACCTATGCGGCCAACGGCTTTACGCTAGACGATCAAGCCATACTGGCACGCTTAGCCCGTGAAACCGCCGCTAAAGGCGTGCCGGTATTAGTGAGTAATCACGATATCGAGCTCACCCGAGAGCTGTATCGTGGTGCCGATCTACAAGTGATCTCAGTCAAGCGCACCATCAGCCGACACGCCCACAACCGCAAACGCGTCGACGAACTGTTAGCATTGTTTACCGAGCATGATGTGGCAGACAGCGCCGAGCAACCAGCGCCGAGCGCCAAGCTAAACCAAGACCCAACAGATTAAAACCATATCTGCCACGGAACCCACAGAAGAACACGGAAAAATAGTGATCTTAAGAGCAGCACCAAGCTAGCCCCAAAGCTGCGAACCTTGCGGCTTTTTAGATCTGCGATTGCCCTTAAACCGTCTTCCTGAACTCGATTCAGGATCTCGCTCTTAACTAAAAGATTAAAACCATATCTGCCACGGAACTCACGGAACTCACGGAAAAATAGTGATCAAATCTGAAAGTGATTTCTAATTGTAAGAGCCAAACACCCAAGCCTGCAGCAGGGGAGCTCTTACTATTAATAGGCTCTTGTCGCCTGTGAATTGCGTCCGTGAGTTCAGATCTTTTTCCGTGGCAAAAATGCTCTGGCTCTAGCTCTTAGTGACTAAAGCCCATTTGCCACGGAACTCACTCTCTTTACCTACAACAAATAGTGATCAGAACTGAAAAAGCTCTTAATGGGTAAGAGCGGCGCGCAGCGGCACTTCGTACATATACAGATGCAATTCGGATGCGTGATATTAACCTGTTGATTAAATTTCTTGTTTTGTTACACAAAACCGGCCGGCTAAAGGCGGCCTCTACAGGTTAGGTGTTGTTGGTAGAAGCCGCTTCAGCCGGCTGGTGGCGCACAGCGGCACGAAAAATGTCGAACTCCGTACATATACAGGTGCAATTCGGATGTGTGATATTAATCTGTTGATTAAATTTCTTGTTTTGTTACACAAAACCGGCCGGCTAAAGGCGGCCTCTACAGGTTAGGTGTTGTTGGTAGAGGCCGCTTCAGCTGGCCGGTGGCGCGCAGCGGCACGAAAAACGGCTCGGCACTGTACTCTCGTTTTCATTAAACACTCAAAATTAACCATTCAACATTGCCCTTATAGCGGCAGCGCTTGGTGCTCTGTGCTGATTTGGGTTAGAATTGAACGGTTTTTTGTGCCTATGGAACCCCCTATGACCGACTACCTGATTGCCCCCTCTATCTTGTCTGCTGACTTTGCCCGTTTAGGAGAAGAAGTGGACCGCGTGCTCCAGGCTGGAGCCGATGTGGTGCACTTTGATGTAATGGACAACCATTACGTGCCTAACCTCACCATAGGCCCCATGGTCTGCCAAGCATTGCGCGATTACGGCATTACCGCTCCTATAGATGTGCATCTCATGGTGAAACCAGTAGACAGCCTAGTGCCGCAGTTTGCCAAGGCGGGCGCGTCTATTATTACCTTTCACCCAGAAGCCTCTGAGCATATCGACCGTACTTTAGGCCTAATTAAAGAGCAGGGCTGTCAGGCAGGCTTGGTGTTTAACCCCGCCACGTCGCTGAGCTATTTAGAGTACGTGATGGATAAAGTGGACGTGATTTTGCTGATGTCGGTCAATCCAGGCTTTGGCGGCCAGTCCTTTATTGACGGTACGCTCGATAAATTACGCCAAGTGCGTCGCATGATTGATGATAGTGGTCGTCAAATTCGCCTAGAAATTGACGGTGGCGTTAAAGTTGAGAACATTCGTGCTATCGCCGAAGCGGGCGCCGATATGTTTGTAGCCGGCTCGGCTATTTTTAGTCAGCCCGACTATAAAGCGGTGATCGATCAAATGCGTCGTGAGTTGGCCCACGTCAATGCTAAGTAATGATGTAAATAAGCTGAGTAAGATCCAGCTGGTGCAGTTTGATTTAGACGGCACCTTGATCGACAGCCTGCCGCAGCTCTGGCAGGCGGTAAACTTGATGCTGGTAGAACTTGGCTTTGCTCAAGCCCCAAAGCAGGCGGTGCAGCACTGGGTGGGTAATGGTGCTGATAAGCTAGTGGAGCGCGCGCTGACTGACGCCCTTGGCCACACACCGAGTGAGCATGAGCAACAAACGGCCCGTGCGAGCTTTGATGCGGCTTATGATAGCGTAGCTAAGCACAAAGTCGTGCTGTATCCGGGCGTGTTCGAGACCTTAAACCAGCTTAAAGCTGCGGGCAAAACGCTGGCTTTAGTGACCAATAAGCCCTATCGCTTTGTTCCTGACATTTTAGCCAGCGCAGGTCTTGATGAATATTTCTCCCATGTATTAGGCGGCGACAGCTTGGCACAAAAAAAGCCTGATCCCGCGCCTTTACTGCATGTGTGTCAGGCGCTTAATATTGCGCCGGAGCACAGCATCATGGTTGGCGACTCCGAAAACGACGTGCTGGCCGCGAAGGCTGCCGGCATGCGCGTGGTGGGCGTGACGTACGGTTATAACTACGGGCGCAATATCGCCGACAGTAACCCCGACTGGGTGCTAGATAATATTGAAGGCCTGCTCGATTTATTGAAATAAACGCCGAGCTTCTAGCTAAAAAACAGACACCGTTTTTTGTAGGTGGCAATTTATTCGCCACGGTTTTATGTTTTGGTTTTAAAAATGCCAGCTACGCTGGCCCTGCGAAGTTCTCTTTGCCAAAGAGACGGCCGGCTACAAGGGCCTGTCTTTTGTAGATGGCCGTGTCATAGGTAAATAGTGCGAGATACGGTTTAGCTTTGCTGCGCACAAAATCTAATATTTATTAAACACTTAATTAAAATTTTCCCACAAGGAACAGCATCATGGTTGAACAGCAAGCTAAGGCCTCGGCCAAACCCATCGTCTTTAGCGGTGCCCAACCGTCGGGCCAGCTCACCATCGGCAATTACATGGGGGCGCTTCGCCAATGGGTGACCATGCAGCAAGACTATGACTGCTTGTATTGCATCGTCGACCTGCATGCCATTACCGTGCGCCAAGACCCTAAAGCGCTGCGTGCGGCTTGCTTAGATGCGGCGGCCTTATATTTGGCCATTGGTCTGGATCCTGAGCAGAGCACGATTTTTATTCAGTCGCATGTACCTGAGCACGCCCAGCTGGCGTGGGTGCTAAATTGCTACACTCAGTTTGGCGAGTTATCGCGCATGACTCAGTTTAAAGACAAGTCCAGCCGTTATGCAGAAAACATCAACGCTGGCTTATTCACTTATCCGGCTCTGATGGCCGCCGATATCTTGCTCTACCAAACCAGCCAAGTGCCGGTGGGCAACGATCAAAAGCAGCATCTGGAATTATCCCGTGATGTAGCCCATCGTTTTAACCAGTTGTATGGCGAAGTATTTACCGTGCCCGAGCCGTTTATTCCGGTGGATGGCGCGCGCATCATGAGCTTACAAGAGCCGACGAAAAAGATGTCTAAGTCGGACGAAAACGTGAATAATTTTATCGGCCTGCTAGAAGACCCTAAAGTGATCGCTAAGAAGCTAAAGCGCGCCGTCACCGACTCAGAAGAGCCAGCCGTAGTGCGTTTTGATGTAGAAAATAAACCCGGCGTGTCAAACCTGCTAACCTTAATGTCCGGTGCCACTGGCCGCAGTGTTAAAGAGCTAGAGCAGCACTTTGAAGGCAAGATGTATGGCCACCTTAAAACCGAAACCGCCGATGCGGTACTAGCGATGTTAGAACCCATTCAAGCCCGTTTTCACGAGCTACGCGCCGACGAAGCCGGTTTGAGTAAAATATTGTCGCTGGGAGCCGATAAGGCCCGAGTGAAAGCTGCGAATACCTTAGAAAATGTATATGATGTGCTTGGTTTCGTACCCCGAAATCGCTAATGTTTAAGGGGCCAATAGGCCCTTTTTAAACCACCTAATTGGACCTATTCCCTTTGATGACTGAAACCCAGCCCCTTGAAAGCGATTTAATCGATAAATTTTATTGGTTACGCAAATTTCGTATGGCTAAAAATGATAAAACGCTCGATCTTATGGTCTCCAAAGTGATTGATGATTATCACAGCCGTCCCGCCGTCGTCGCCGCCATCTACTTGGCCGAATGCCAACGCGAACGCGAACTTGCCCAAGGCCGCCTTCTCACTCACTAACCTACTTAGTTCTCGCTTCATTAATCTGACTTATCCATCGACTGCTATTAGTCGATCGCATTGCCGTACTCGGCGTTTAGCAAGATGTTCAACGGCAACGACCTAATTGGTCGCGCGTTTTTTATTGTTGAATGTTTAATTTTGAATATTGTACTCGCGGCTAAACACCGGGCTCGATCTCGGTATTAGTGGCTGAACAGGCGGTTTAGGCTATTATCCGGCCGGCTTGGCTGTAGGTCTCTTAAACCAAAGTGCCGTTTCAACTACGCTCATTCAAGATTAAACATCTAACATTAAGCCGTGCTGCTGACGCCTAAGCTTGAGTTCTGAGTAATACCTGTCAAAATTCTTACTTTACGGTCCTTCTTCCACTTAGGGTTTTTTAACATGCGCTTTTATAAAACGGGCCTCACATTGCTGGCCGCCATGGTGTTAACCGCTTGCTCCTCTAAAACTGCTGACATTGCTACCAAAATCGATGTGACCCATGGCCCTACCAGCATAGTGAATGGTGATGCCAAAGGCGCAGACGACATTACCGTCACCACTCCCTACTTTGCCTTCGCGTTATCCCAAGGCGCATTAGTGGATTTAGCCATGGTAGAAGATGGCTTATACACCAAAGATTTGGTGAAATCCGTAGACTTCACCCCTGGTACCGGTGAGCTTAAGCTCGAAAAAACCGAGATTGTGAAACACACCAATGATGAGCTGGTGATTAAAGTCACGCGTAACTGGAATGGCCAGCAGGTGCTGAGCACCTATGAAGTAAATAAAAACTACCCAGGTGTTAAGCTCACCACTCAGTTACAAGACCAAGTGAAAGAAACCCTGTTCGCCGGTTATCAGTTAGATCGCAATGCGCCCATTAATAATGCCAACGTGGCCACCTACAACGATATGACGCGCATGGTGCGCAATCATTGGACCTCGGCGCAACTGCAAAACGAACTCAGTGCGCTTTATGAGACCGACGATTTACGCCGCAGCTATTCAGGCAAGAGTGTAGGCAAGAGCACAGATAAAAATCCCGAGTTTAGCGCTTGGTTAAGCGCCGGTTCACTGGGCAGCCTACAAAGCGACAAGCAGTTTTACACCAGCACCAGCCCACAAGCCGAATTGGGTTTGTTTGACTTAAAGCCCACCACTGGCAACTTTGAAAACTACATGACAGTGATGCGCCAGCGTTGGGACAGAGGCGAGCGCGTGTACTTAAACGCCGGTCCTTTGCTGAAAAATGCCAAACAACACAGCGGTAAAGTGTACGCATACACGCCCAAAGGTAGCATCACCGCCGACTTCGCCCGTGCCGCTGCCCGTGGCCACAGCTTCGTCAGCTTCGGTCCAGAAGTGTATCCGTTAACCACTAACTTTGGTGGCGAAGCCGCACCCTTTAGTAAAACCGAAGTGGAGTTTCGCTCCGAAGTAGGCCTAGCTAAAGCCGAAATCTGGTTAGACGGCGTACAAGTCGCGGGCTGGAAAATCAACGGTGCCAAGTTGTTTAGAACCGGCGTCCCCGTACCGCCCAACCGCACTTGGATGCAGTGGATAGTCGAAGACGTACAAGGCAACAAAGCCTACTCCAACCCAATTTGGGTGAAATAATCTAGCGCCGAGCACCAAGCGCCTAGCACCAAGCTCAACAGAAAAGCCGCGAACTCGCGGCTTTTTAGATTGTATAGCACCATAAAAATTAACAAACCACGCCCCATTCAAAACCAATATTGTCTGTGGGATCTTGTTTTGTTACACAAAACCGGCCGGCTGAAGCGGCCTCTACCAGAGCGGGTATTTTTGTAGAAGCCGCTTTAGCCGGCTGGTGGCGCGTAGCGGCACGAAAAACGTCGAACATCACCATGTACGCAGATGCTTTATGTTTGCGTGTTTATGGGTGTTCTTGTTTTGTTACACAAAACCGGCTGGCTAAAGCGGCCTCTACCAGAGCGGGTATTTTTGTCGAAGCCGCTTTAGCCGGCTGGTGGCGCGTAGCGGCACGAAAGACGTCGAACACCACCATGTGCGCAGATGCTTTATGTTTGCGTGTTTATGGGTGTTCTTGCTTTGTTACACAAAACCGGCCGGCTAAAGCGGCCTCTACCAGAGCGGGTGTTGTTGGTAGGCGACTACGTGAGTTACAGCCATACCGCATCCCACAGTGGGTAATCTCCTAATTTTTTCACCAGCTGTGCACGTAATGGGTTTGCCACTATATATCTTGCAACCATTCGTAAATCTTCATCCTTGCGAATGGTTGTTTCGTTCAAACCTTTTTGCCATAACCTGCCTTGGCGATTCAAATGCAAATTAATTGCTCTGGCTGAACGCCCTTTGCATAGCTGCAAAGTCGAGGATAAGTCATGGCTTTCACCTAATTGCATTAACCAATGTAAATGGTCCGGCATGATTACCCAAGCCAAGCCAAGGAATTGGCTAATTGTTGCTGTTGAAGATCTTTTAAGGTGTGGACCAATATCCGTCCCGTCTTCCAGCAAGCAAAAAACGGCTGGCGCTGATGGGTACACATAGTGATGTGATAAACCTGACCAGGTAGAGAGGCTCTACCTGCTACTGCATTTTTATATGGCATAGCGACCCCCATACCAAATAGTGAGTGTAGGCCACATCACGTAGCGGGTTTTGGTAGAGGCCGCCTTCAGCTGGCCGGTGACGCGTAGCGGCACTGGTTTGGATTGTTTTTCTAACCAAAGGCTGACAGTTTTGGTTGTTTTTTAGTTTTGTTACACAAAACCGGCCGGCTAAAGACGGCCTCTACAAGATCGGTGTTTTTATCTGGGCGCTCGGCGCTGAAGTTACTAATTCAATTCATTCTCATTGCGACTACGTTATCCAAGTAAAATCAAATACTTATCTACAGTTCAAGTTTGTAAAGTTGGCGGTTAACGACTATGCTTAGCCCACAATTTAAGAGGAGGATGTTATGAAAGGCGATAAAAAAGTCATTGAGTACCTGAATCAGGTGCTGGGCCTAGAGCTCACCTCCATTAATCAGTATTTTTTGCATGCCCGCATGTTCAAAAACTGGGGCTTGCACCAGCTAGACGAGCGCGAATACAAAAAGTCTATTAAAGACATGAAACAAGCCGATAAGCTGATTGAGCGGGTGTTGTTTCTAGAAGGGCTGCCGAATCTGCAGCATTTGAATCGCTTGCGTATTGGTGAAAACACCCAAGAAATGCTGCAATGCGACAAGCTGCAAGCAGAAGGGCAATTGGCAGTCTTAAAAGACGCCATCGCTTACTGCGAGTCGATTCAAGAGTATGTATCGCGCGCTTTGTTATGCGAAATTGAAGAATATGAAGAAGAGCATCTGGACTGGATTGATACCCAACTGGATTTGATTGTTAGTGTAGGGCTCGAAAACTACCTGCAATCGCAAATGTAAGGGGAAAAGAATATGAAAGGTAATGCCAAGGTAATAGACGCGCTAAACGACTTGTTAGCCGGTGAGCTGAGTTCAATGGATCAGTATTTTATTCATTCTCGCATGTATGAAGACTGGGGTTTTCAAAAGCTGTTTGAGCGTATCGATCATGAATTTGATGATGAAAAAGGCCATGCCTCTTTGATCATTCAGCGCATTCTGTTCTTGGGTGGCACGCCTAACATGGTGGCACGTGCACCGCTGAACATTGGTAAAGACGTGCCGAGCATGCTGCAAAGCGATCTTGATTTAGAATTAAAGGTGATCGTTGATTTGCGCAACGTCATGGCCTTGTGTGAGCAAGTACGCGATTATCAAACCCGCGACATGCTACAAGTACTGTTAGATGATACTGAAAACGATCACACCCATTGGTTAGAGCAGCAAGTAGGCCTAATCGGCAAAATCGGACTACAGAACTACCTACAGTCGCAGATGTAAAACATCAGCGCCGAGCGCTAAGCGCCCAGCACCAAGCTCGACCCAAAGCCGCGAACCTTGCGGCTTTTTAGATCTGCGGTTGCCCTTAAGCCGTCTTCCTGAACTCGATTCAGGATCTCGCTCTTAACCAAGAGAGCAAAACCATATTTGCCACGGAACTCACGGAAGAACACGGAACAATAAAGATAAGATCTGAAAGTAACTATTCATGGTAAGAGCCACACAACCAGCCTTCGGTAGGGGGAGCTCTTACAATAAATAAGCTCATATCACTAGTCGCACGTGAACTACGTCCGTGAGTTCAGATTTTTTCCGTGGCAAAAATAGTCTTTGTCAGTGGCTCTAATATTTTTAGCTAGGCGCTTGGTGCTGGGCGCTCGGCGCTGCACTTTTACCACCCAGTAAAAATCATTTCCATTTTAAGCCGTTGTTCCTATACGGCGATATAATACAATGACAACAATACAAGCCTGGCGCTTGCTGCTAATGTTTAATGCTGTAACTTTTTGTTCTTCATTTAAAATTAAACATTAACAATTCAACATTGTGCGAAGCACCATCACTTATCAATCGGAGTAAACTCATGGATATGATCAAAACACGTGCCGCTGTAGCTTGGGCCGCTGGCCAACCACTGTCTATCGAAGAAGTCGATCTTATGCCGCCGCAAAAAGGCGAAGTGCTAGTACGCATTGTAGCCACGGGCGTGTGCCATACGGACGCTTTTACCCTGTCTGGTGATGATCCTGAGGGTATCTTTCCGGCCATTCTCGGCCACGAGGGTGGTGGTATTGTGGAAGCAATAGGCGAGGGCGTGACTACGCTGGCAGTGGGTGATCATGTTATTCCGCTCTACACTGCCGAGTGTGGTGTGTGTAAGTATTGTACGTCTGGCAAAACCAACTTGTGCCAAGCCGTGCGTGCCACTCAAGGCCAAGGCTTAATGCCAGACGGTACCACGCGCTTCTTTAAAGACGGCAAACCTATCTTCCATTACATGGGGTGCTCCACCTTTGCCGAGCGTACTGTAGTACCAGAAATCTCATTGGCCAAAATCAACAAAGAAGCACCGCTAGAAAAAGTCTGCCTGCTCGGCTGTGGCGTGACGACTGGCTTAGGCGCAGTTAAACACACCGCCAATGTACAAGAAGGCGATACGGTAGCGGTATTTGGCTTAGGCGGTATTGGTTTAGCGGTGATCATTGGCGCGGTTATGGCCAAAGCCAGCCGTATTATTGCCATCGACATCAACGAAGATAAGTTTGAAGTCGCCAAGCAATTGGGTGCCACCGACTGCCTTAATCCCAACGACTTTGATAAGCCAATTCAAGAAGTGATCGTTGAGATGACCGACGGCGGCGTAGATTTCTCGTTTGAGTGTATCGGCAACGTTAAAGTGATGCGCTCTGCACTTGAAGCCTGCCACAAAGGCTGGGGCGAGTCGGTCATTATTGGTGTAGCCGGTGCCGGCCAAGAAATATCTACTCGTCCGTTCCAGTTAGTGACCGGTCGAGTATGGCGCGGTTCCGCCTTTGGTGGCGTAAAAGGTCGTTCACAATTGCCGGGTATCGTAGATCAGTACATGAACGGCGAATTCGAGCTAGACACCTTTATTACCCACACCATGGGGCTAGAAGACATCAACAAAGCCTTCGACCTGATGCACGAAGGCAAGTCGATCCGTACGGTGATCCACTTCGATAAGTAATTTTTAGCGCTAAGCGTCGAGCACCAAGCTCAACAAAGAGCGGTGTTTATCTTTAAGCCGTCTTCCTGACGAAAGTCAGGATCTCGGTTTAGATTTTAGTGACTAAACCCATTTGCCACGGAATACACGGAAGAACACGGAAAAATAGTGATCAGATCCGAAAAGACTTAAATGGTAAGGGCCACCCCCCGAGCCATCAAAGGGAGGGCTCTTACTATGAGAAGTCTCTTATCTTTTGTCGCCAGTGAACTGTGTCCGTGAGTTCTGCTCTTTTCCGTGTCAAAAATAGGTTTAGTGTTTGGCTATTAAATTAAACATTCAGCATTCAAAACTCAACATTCCCGCTTTGCGGGCTGGAGCTTCCATGCAAATTGTTCAAGAACAAGTCTGTTTTGGTGGTCGTCAAATTCGCTACCAGCACGACTCAAATGTGCTCAACTGCAGCATGCAGTTTTCGGTGTTTTTACCACCCCAAGCAGCAGCGGGCCCAGTGCCGGCCGTGTATTGGTTGTCGGGTTTAACCTGTTCTGATGAAAACTTCTCCAGCAAAGCGGGCGCCCAGCGCATTGCCGCTGAGCTTGGGTTAGCACTGATTATTCCGGACACCAGCCCCAGAGGCGAGGGCGTAGCGGACGATGAAAATGCCGCTTACGACTTAGGTTTAGGCGCGGGCTTTTATGTTAATGCCACCCAAGCACCCTGGAATCAGCATTACCAGATGTACGACTATGTGCTGAACGAGCTGCCGGCGTTAGTCGAAGCCGAGCTGCCGTTGTCTGGTAAGCGGGCCATCAGTGGCCATTCTATGGGCGGCCACGGTGCCTTAGTGTTAGCACTGCGCAACCCTGAGCGCTTTGTGTCAGTGTCGGCCTTTTCGCCCATTTGTAACCCGAGCGACTGCCCATGGGGCGAAAAAGCCTTAAGCGCATATTTGGGTGAAAACCGCCAAATGTGGGCCCATTATGACGCCAGTCTGTTACTGATGAGCAAAGGCAGTACTTTGCCAATTTTGGTTGACCAAGGTGAGGCAGATAACTTCTTGGCCGAGCAGCTAAAGCCGCAAGCGTTAGTACAAGCGGCCAAGCAAGCCAACGCCGACTTAACGCTGCGCATGCAGCCGGGGTACGATCACAGCTACTACTTCATCGCCAGCTTCATAGAAGACCACCTGCGTTTTCATGCCAAGCACCTTGGCTAGCGCTTAGCGCAATGTTAAATGCTTAATTGTTAATGTTTAATCAAAAAGCCGCTGTTGCGGCTTTTTTGTAGCTGGTGTTCGGCGGTCAAGAGCGGCGCCAATATTTGTATACAGCACCAATAGCTGCGTGTTTTTATCGTGAAAATCTGCCACGCAGGTTTTAATACTTGGGCTCAGCCCCGTGCATCTTGCTGATAATTCACTACCGTAGGGGCCATCAGTATCACCAGCTCGGTGCGTCTGACATTGGTGCCGCTACTGCCAAAATCAGCCCAGTACCGGAGTGTGGTGAAGGTCAGGCACCCCTGACTGTCTTGGGTTTTGTTTTCACGGATAAGGCCACCCAGCACCAAGATGTCTGGCCACTGAAAATAAGCTGCAGTGGTCAGTATACATTAGTAAAAGGCCCAGCCTCACCGAGCCGCTGAGCAATCCTCGTTCATCCCCTCACCGTCTTTATTCACTCGAGTCGATTCCTCACTATCGGCTATGAACCCATCACTATGAACTAGTCTCGTTTGAGATGGTTATCTGCTGTCGACTGCCCGACGCATCAGAAAGCAACTGGACTCGTTTGGCGGTTTGTCGTTTGCTCCACCGGCCCCAGCTAATAAAGGCTGCGCCGAGTACTAAGGCGTAACCGGCTTCTATCCCTAATGACACAAACACCCCTAAACATAACAGGCTGGCAAGAGCGGCTAGCCAACGGTGGCTGCCGCTTAGCAGTTTAACGCCGGCGACCATGGCGAGTAGGTACACCAAAATAAAGTTGCCGTTGGCGTAGCGCATTAAGGCTTCAAGAGGCAGCTTAAACAACCAGGCGACTAATACGCACAGTGCACTGGCGGTGACTACCCATATTAGGGCGCGAAATGGCACGCCTTTGCGATTAAGTTTGGCTAATGAGGCGGGGAGTTTACCTTCATCAGCCATGCTCCACAGCAGACGAGAAAAACCCTGTACGTATAAATTTAGGCCGGCAAAACAGGTTAAGTAGCCGACGATGGCGGCGGCCCAGCGACCAGGTTCGCCAAATAAGGTGGCCATTAATGTTGGAAACGAGGTGGTGTTGGTGACTTCATTACCAAACACACCAAATTTAACCACCGCCACCGCGTAAGCTAAATAGATAAGGCCTGCCAGTAATACGCCCAATAATAGGGCGAGTGGAAAGTCTCGCTCGGGGCGTTTAAATTCCTCTCCCATATGGGTGAAAGCCTCTAACCCCACAAAGCACCAAAACATCACGGCCAAGGTGGCAGGCAGGGCATTCCATTGTACGTTTTGCATCGCTGGAAAGGTGCTTAAACTGGTACTAATCAAGTTGCCGCTTAGCCACACGGCACTCAACAAGCCAATAATGGCCAGTGCGATGATCAGCTGAATCAACCCCGAGGCTCCGCTGTTACGGGTACCCAGCAGCATCACCAAACCTAAGGTGCCCAGCTGTATTAATAAGTCGCCGGTGGCATTAAAGTTAAATAAGGCATGCCAAAAGCCGGTGGTAAGAGTGAGCATGGCGGGTAGGCCGACTGGCAGCACGGCTAAAAATAGAAACGCCGATAGCTTTTCCATGTTTGCTCCTAATGCACGACCAATAAGGTGTGGCGCACCGCCAGCATGAGGGAAGGACCGACCTAGACGGGCAAAAGTAAACGCAATGGGGAGCACTAATATCATTAGCAACAGCCAAGCCCATAGCGAGTCGCTCCCCGCTAAGCTAGCAGCTACCGCCGGCACCACAAAAATACCGCTACCCAGTAACGAGGTCGCCATCATGGCGGTGCCGTAGCCCAATCCTAGCTGTTTATGTAAACGCCCCATGCTGTTTTAATTCCCTATTCACGCGCTACGCTGCGCGGTGTTTGTGTTTAAAATGCTGCTTCGCGCTATCAGTCAGCTAAAGCAAGCTGCTATAAAAGTGGTGCTGTATTTAAGTTTTTAGCTCGACGCTCGGTGCCGTTTAATTCTGATATATTAGCGCCCTATAAAGAGAAATAGGCGTGTCACAGTGGTGCTTGTACAACGCTAAACGTCGTATTAGACCGACGTTTAGCGGGTAGGGGCGAAAAGGGGATGCAGTGGATAAGTTTGATCAACAAATATTGACCTTATTGGTAGCTAACGCGCGCATGGCAGTGGCAAGCATAGCGCGCGAGGTTAACTTATCGCGCTCGGCGGTGTCAGAGCGGATTAAAAGCTTAGAAGAGCGAGGTATTATTCAGGGGTATCATGCTCGAGTGGGCACAGCACCGGCACTGGTGCGCGCTTATTTTGCGCTTTGTTATCACGTACGCCAGTGCGAGCAGTATGCTGAGTCATTGCGTGGCGTACCCGAAATTAAACTGTGCTATACCATTAGCGGCGAAACCGACATGTTAGTGTATGTAGAAGCCGCTTCTATGGCGCGATTAGACGCTATTCGCCATCTTATTGAACATACGCCCCATATTAAAACCGTGCGCACCCACATGATTTTAGGCGAAGTGATCAACACTGTTGTTTGAGGGCTCTATGCAAATATTTCGGGCGCACTGGTTGGCGCCTTGGTTTAATCACCCGTTTTTAGCTTGTGAGCTGACCGACGAAGGTGTGGTGTTACACCTCAAACGTGAGCGCCATGCGCTGGCGTGGCAAGAGCTGAATGCGCCGCCTAAGCTGGCGCAAGGTCGGCGTTTGTATCGTTTGCATTTAAGCTGTGCCCAAGGTGATATTGAACTGGGCTGGTTGCCTAAAACCGTGGCTGAGCCGTTATATGAGGCGGTTAATCTAGCTTGGTATCGTTTTCAGGCGAAGCGTATTTTGCCGCTGGCTGAATCTTGTGTAAGCCTGTTAGAACAAGGTTACTTACGCCAATCTCGTTGGCTGAAATTAAAAAAGTTATTAGCTAAAGCCCAACAAGCCACTAAACATCAAGCCGTTATTGACTGGGTTTCCTTAACGCCGCCGACGGAGTTAAGCGATCGCGAAGCCGCCGCTTTGGGCTTAATGGCCACCTTAATAGCGGCCGATGACATTTGGCGTGAGCAATGCGCGGAGGATTACTGTCAGCAGATGCTAAGCGATTATAGTGACTTATTTGATTCATTAGAAACGCATCCGCTTACCGATGCTCAACGTCTGGCTTGTGTAGCGGATGAAGACCATAACCTAGTGCTCGCGGGCGCAGGTTGTGGAAAAACCAGTGTAATGATGGCGCGCGCGGCTTTTTTGGTGGCTTCTCAACAGGCCGAGCCCGATGAACTGCTGTTATTGGCGTTTGGTAACGAGGCGGCCAGTGAAATGGCTGCGCGTTTGGCACAGCAACCCAGCACTCAAGCCGTTAAAACCAGTACCTTTCATGCCTTAGGCTTAATGATTTTGAGTAAGTCCCAAGGCCGTACGCCTGCTTTAAGCCCCATGGCACAACAAGATAAGGTGCGTATACAAGCACTTGCTCGGTGGCTGGAGCAGTTATGTGATGATGATGAAGTTTACGGCCAGCAACTGCACGATTGGTTGCGCCGGCATCGTTTTCAAGTGCTGCCCCAGCCCGATTATAATCGGGTGGCGCGCGAGTGGGCGCCGATAGTCGCAGCGCTGAAACTCTATGGCGAGCCTGACCCTAATGAGCTAACGCCTGCGCTGGCTGAGCAACTCAATTTAATCTTGCCGTTATTGCATCGTTATCAGCAAGAATTAGCCGACCAAGGTCAGATTGATTTTGACGACATGATAGAGCAGGCCACAGATCTGGTGCGCCAAGGGCGCTTTGCGGTGCCGTGGCGCTATATTTTAGTGGATGAATTTCAAGATATATCGGCCCCCCGCGCGGCGCTGTTGCAGGCCTTGCGTGATGCGGCACCTGAGTTATCGTTATTTTGTGTGGGTGATGACTGGCAGGCGATTTATCGTTTTAGTGGCAGTGATGTGAGTTTAACCACACGTTTTGCTGAAGTTTTTGGCGCCACTCGCATTACTAAGTTAGATAAAACCTTTCGCTTTAATAATCAAATTGAACAAGTAGCTAGCCGCTTTGTGCAGCAAAACCCTGAACAATTATCGAAAACGCTGAATACTCAAACGCGCACTAGCTCGCCGAGCGTGCATGTGTTGCCCGTAGACAGCAACAGCCAGATGGACTCTATTAGCCGTTTGTTAGGCCAAGTCGCTGCTGAGCAGCCCGAGGCTTCGCTTTATATTTTGGCGCGTTTTCGCTTTAGCTTACCCGATGAGTCGCAGTTAACGGCGTGGCGTCGGCGTTTCCCAAATCTTAATATTGCCGTGCAAACCTTGCACGGTGCCAAAGGAAAAGAGGCGGATCATGTGATCCTGTTAGGTTTGAACCGTGGTAAATACGGTTTTCCGCCGGAGCAAAATGCCAGCGCGCTGTTGGATTTACTGTTACCAGTCGCAGAAACCTTTCCGTACGCCGAAGAACGCCGTCTGTTGTATGTGGGCCTAACGCGAGCCCGCCAACAGGTATTCTTATTGGCAGATCAGCAAATTCCCTCAGTGTTTGTCAAAGAGCTTACTGGCGGCGGTTATCCTGGAGTGAGTAAATGGGAGTGAAGATAGCGCCGAGCACCAAGCTAAAGACCTAATCTGCAACGGAACCCACTGAAGACGCGGAAAAATTAAGCTGAGATAAGATCGACAAGTGATAAGAGCCTTTAGGGTTACCTGATTACCAACAAAGCTCAGCCATGTTGCAGTGAACTAATCACCAATAAATTCAAAAAGTTACATGGAGTGACTCATATTTTCGGTAAGAATATGGGGCTCAGTTTGGTGTTTTGACCTTGTAGGGGCCAATTTATTCGGCCCGGTTTGGTGTTTTGGTCTAAATCTAAACCTCAGTAACAGCCAGCAAAGCTGGCCAGCCGAATAAATTGGCTGCTACAAAGAACAAACCCAAACAACGCGCATCATGGCTGAAGTTCATACGTAATCAGGTAGGGTTAAGACCTTAACCATTAACGGGTTAAGGTTGGATTTTCCCTTTCAGATTTGATCCCTATTTTTCCGTGCGTTCCGTGTTCTTCCGTGGCAAAAATGGTTTTAGGTTTGTTATTCGCTCGCGCTGCCCTTACCTTTCGTATGCTGTTAAACTGCGAACTTTTCGGGCTAAGCGTTTAATCTGGCCCTGCCTTACTCACCCGCTTAAGCCTAGTAACAGGAGTGGCCACACCCGTGCCCGATAGTCAGCAAGTAGCCTCAAACTCGTCTTCTTCTCGCTCTGCCACCGCTACTAAACCTGCCCTTTGGTCCAGTCGCTTCGTATTTATTATGGCGGCGGTCGGCTCGGCCGTGGGCTTGGGTAATATTTGGAAGTTTCCTTATATTACCGGCGAAAACGGCGGCGGTGCCTTTGTGTTGGTGTATTTGGCGTGTATAGCCGTTATTGGTTTGCCGCTGATGATGTCGGAAGTAATGGTGGGGCGACGCGGTGGCAAAAGCCCGATTGGCACCATGGCGGTGGTGGCTAAGGCGGAAGGGCGCAGTAAACGCTGGGTCGGTGTGGGCATTATGGCCACATTGGCGGCGTTTTTAATTTTGTCGTTTTACAGCGTGATTGCCGGCTGGACCATGCCTTATATTATATCGGCTATAAGTGGCAGTTTTAGCGACATAAACGCAGAAGACTCGGGAGCCTTGTTTGGCGGCTTACTGGCCTCTCCCTGGCAATTACTATTGTGGCATTCCATCTTTATGGGCCTGACCGTACTGGTATCGGCCGGCGGCGTTCGCCATGGGCTCGAGCGTGCCGTGACTAAGTTGATGCCCGCGCTGTTCATATTGTTGCTTATTTTGGTGGGCTACGCGGCCACCACCGGGCACTTTGGTGAAGCGGTGAGCTTTTTGTTTAAGCCGGACTTTTCCGCACTCACCGCTGAAGCGATACTAACTGCCCTGGGCCATGCATTCTTTACCCTGAGCTTGGCCAGTGGTGCCATGATGGCCTACGGTGCCTATTTGCCGAAAAACGTGTCCATTGCGCGCACGGCGGTCGTGGTAGCCGTGATGGATACGTGCGTGGCGCTGTTAGCGGGCTTGGCTATTTTCCCTATCGTATTTGCCCATGGTTTAGCCGCCAGTGAAGGGCCTGGGCTGATTTTTGTGACCTTGCCGGTGGCCTTTGGTCAGATGCCGGGCGGTGGCTTTTTTGCCACGCTGTTTTTTGTATTGCTGCTGTTTGCTGCCTGGACTTCCTCTATCTCTATGCTGGAGTCTTTGGTGAGTTACCTTAATGAAAAGGGCGTGAGCCGAGTTAAAGCCGCTATCGGTGGCGGCTTTGCTGCTTGGTTGGTGGGCATTACTACTTTATTGTCGCTAAACGTCTGGTCTGATTTTACACCGATGGATAGCTTTGCCCGCTTTGAAGGCAAAACCCTGTTCGATTTATACGATTATTTAACAGCCAACATTATGATGCCGCTGGTGGCCTTTTTGATTGCGGTGTTCGTGGGTTGGAAGATGAAGCCAGAACACTCAAAAGCCGAGCTCGGCGCTTGGCACAAGCTGTGGTTCCCAGTGGTGCGTTACCTTACGCCTATCGCCTTACTGATCGTATTTGCTTTTAATTTGCGTTAGGGAAGTTTGATTTAGTTTTGCAGCGAAAAACCGGCTTGCTCAAAGACGGCCTCTACGAGAACCATGTTTTTTTGTAGAAGCCGCTTTAGCCGGCTGGTGGCGCAGAGCGGCACGAAAAACAGATGGTTTGCTGCGCCAGAGCACATTTATGACTAGGCTCACATTAAAATTGTAATTTTCTGCCATCTTTATTGTTCTACTATTGGCTACTCTGCCTGCGGCAGTTAACCGCTTTTATCGCCCTTCAAGGAGACATTATGGACTTAGATGCTGCCATGCTGTCGCGGATCCAATTCGCTTTTACCATCAGTTTTCACATTATTTTCCCCGCCATCACCATAGGTTTAGCTACTGCCATCGCGATTTGGGAAGGCATGTGGCTAAAAACCCGCAATCCGGTGTACTTTCAACTAGCCAAATTTTGGATCAAACCTTTTGCCATTACCTTTGGTATGGGGGTGGTCAGCGGCATTGTGTTGTCGTATGAATTTGGCACCAATTTTTCGAAGTTTTCCGAGCTAGTTGGCCCAGTATTAGGGCCTTTACTGGCCTATGAAGTGCTGACGGCGTTTTTCTTAGAAGCGGGTTTTCTCGGCATTATGTTGTTTGGTTGGCAAAGAGTCGGCGAAAAGCTGCATTACTTTGCCACTTGCGTGGTGGCGTTCGGCACTTGGGTGTCGTCATTTTGGATTATTGCCGCGAACTCTTGGATGCACACCCCAGCCGGACACAAAATAGTAGAGGGCCGCTTTGAAGTAGAGAGTTGGATGGAAGTTATTTTTAATCCCTCTATGCCGTATCGCTTAGTGCATATGCTGCTGGCGGCCATGCTCACCGCGACGTTCTTAATTGGCGGCGTGAGTGCTTGGTATTTACGCAAAAACCGGGATGTGGCGTTCGCCCGAAAAGGCTTATCGATGGCGCTATGGGCCGCACTGGTGCTGGCGCCCTTACAGGTGATAGTGGGGGATTTTCATGGCTTGAACGTGAAAGAGCATCAGCCGATTAAAGTGGCGGCCATGGAAGGTATTTGGCCAGAAACGGAAACCGGTGCGCCGTTATTGCTGTTTGCAATCCCGGACATGGAAAACGAAACCAACCACTTTGAAGTGAAGGTGCCTAAGGTGGCGTCCTTAATCTTAACCCACTCACTGGACGGTGAGATACAAGGCTTAAAATCGGTACCGCCTGAAGACCGACCTTATGTGCCGCTGATCTTTTTTTCGTTTCGGATCATGGTGGGCTTAGGCATGCTGATGGTAGCGGCTGCGGTGTGGGGGTTATGGTTACGGCGTAAGCACCCGCAGTTTGAAAGTAAACCTTTCTTGTTACTGATGAACCTGATGATCCCCACCGGCGTTATTTGTACGCTCGCGGGCTGGTATGTAGCTGAAGTGGGCCGCCAACCTTGGGTGGTGCATGGCTTAGTGCGCACCATGGATATAGTGACGCCGCTGCCGGCGGAGCGGGTGCTGTTTTCATTGACGCTGTTTGTGGTGACTTACAGTACTTTGCTACTGGTATATCTGTATTTTATGGCCAAGTTAGTACGTAAAGGGCCGCCGGATTTAGCGCGATTAGAACAACATATGCTAGACGTTAATGCACCCAGCTTCGCACTTGAGTGGGTGAAAAAACTGCAACGCGAAGTGGTGGAGGATTAATATGGATCTGGCGCTGTTTTATTATTTATTACTGGGCTTTGCGGTACTGATGTATGTGGTGCTGGATGGCTTCGATCTCGGCCTTGGCATCTTGTACCCTTGGTTTAAAAGCGAGGGCGAGCGTGACCATATGATGCGCTCTATTTCCCATGTGTGGGACGGCAACGAAACCTGGTTGGTGTTTGGGGGCGTGGTGCTGTTTGCGGCTTTTCCGGCCGCTTATGCAGGCATTTTATCCACCATGTATACGCCCATTATGCTGATGCTAATTGGGCTTATCTTTCGCGGCGTGGCCTTTGAATATCGCTTTAAGTCTGAGCGCTCAAAACCGCTGTGGGACAGCGCCTTCTTTTTAGGCTCGTCTGTGGCTACCTTCTGCCAAGGCACCATTTTAGGCGCCGTGGTACAAGGCGTGAAAGTAGGTGAGCAGGGCGCACTGGATTGGCTTAGTCCCTTTAGCGTGTTTACCGGCTTGGCATTGATGGTGGCTTACGCCTTGTTAGCCTGTTGCTATTTAGTGATGAAAAGCCGCGGTGATATTATGGCGCGCGCTGCGCATTTAGGCCGCAAGCTGGTGGTCACGCTCATGGTGATTTTAGCGATAGTCAGCTTATGGACCTTAATTGCCAATACCGAGGTGCGCGCGCGCTGGTTAGACGGCATAAACTTTGTTTACCTTATGCCACTGCCGATATTGAGTGCGCTGTTTGGCTGGTTATTGTATCGCGACTTAGACGGCCAACCTCATGAAACGCGGCCGTTTTGGCTGGCGGTGGGCCTGTTTGTTTTAGGCTTTGCCGGCTTGGTGGTGGGCTTGTTCCCTTACCTGATCCCGCACCAGTTAACCTTCTGGCAGGCCAGTGCGCCAGATTCTAGCCTGAAATTTTTACTGCCCGGTATCTTCATCTTCTTACCCTTAATTTTTGCTTATACCTTGTGGGGGTATCGCATTTTCTCGGGCAAGGTTGAAGACTTTGAAGAGGGCTATTAATGAATAAGCGCAAAAGCTGGCTGTGGTTTGCCGCGCTCTACCTAGGCGGCGTGCTACTGCTCACTCTGTTTGGTGGCGCCATTAAGTGGCTATTGTCTGGCTTGTAGCTGAGATCATAGTCGGTTTGGCTCAATTGAAACTGCTGTATAAAGGCCTCTTCGGAGGTCTTTTTTTATTGTTTTTATGCCGTCTTACCGAGCTTGCCTCGGTATCTCGCCTTTATATATTAAGGTTCTAAATCGAGATCCTGACGTGCGTCAGGATGACGGCGAAGGGCAGTACCAAGCGCTGCGCCTAACAGCAGACACCTTATCGAGTAGATACGTTTTAGCCGGCCGGTGTCGTGAAACGACACCAAGGCAGTAGCTTACCCGTTGCTCCTGCAATAGATAATACAGCGCCGAGCTAAAGCGCTAAGCCACAGCGCCCACCACAGTCGTGGCAGATCATGTCGCGATTGAGAAGATTTGTCGGTTGGTGACCTGACTTTTGCTTTTGTTTAGAGTATTTGCAGACGTAAACCGTTACAGTCACTGTGTATTTACTCTAATTTAAGGCCGCATTGACGCTATATAAGCAGATAGCGATGCGCCTTGAGCTCAAGGACGAAGATTCTTATCTTTTTGAGGTATTTTGATGAAGCAACTAACTTCTCTCGCATTCACGTCCGTGGTAGCAATGACGGCTGTTAGCGGCTGTGCCAATAACAACGCGCCCAGTGAACAGCATCAGCTCACGGGTAGCTTATCTTATTTATCGCGCATTGCCTTAGCGCCCAATAGCGTCGCCGAAGTCACCATACGTGACACCAGCGTGGCAGATGGCAAGGTTATCGCACAGCAACGCATTGATTTAGACAAACAACAATTACCGATCCCCTTTACCCTTGAACTTAATAATCACAAGCTGGACTCAGGTACTTACAGCTTAAACGCGGTGATCAAAGAGCAAGACCAAGTGAGCTGGCGCAGTGCTCCTATTGGCGTATCGGGCAAGCCCAGTGATACGGCGTTGGGCAATTTAGAACTGCAACAAGTGGCTGAATATAAATTTAGTACCTTAATGCAATGCGGCGAACAGCGCATTCATGTGGCTTATGATGATGGGCTGGCATTTTTGCGCTTAGGCAACCAAACCCATACTCTGGATCAGGTAATCTCAGCCTCGGGCGCGCGTTATCAGTTAGCCAACGACCCTAGCACCGAACTGTGGAATAAGGGCGATAAAGCCCTTCTTAAGGTGAAAGGCAAGGCGTATTCGGAGTGCCAGTCTTATAGCAACGTGTCTAATAACCAAGAGTCAGATGCCAACGCCATATTACAAGGTAGCGCTTGGCAGGTGACCAACCTCAATGGCGAAGATGTGTCTGTGCCTGCAGGTGTTGAAGGTGACAGCGAAGGTAGCCTAAATTTTGGCGACGATGGTCGCGTGTTTGGCCGTGCATTTTGTAACAGTGTTAATGGCAGTTATCAGTTACAAGGCGATCAGCTGAGCACTTCTCAGTTAGCCGGCACAATGATGATGTGCACTGATGCGCAGATGAAAAATGAGCGCACCATGCTGGATGTATTGGGTCATGCGAAGCGCATTGAGTTTAATGCCAGCGGTGAGTTAATTGTTTTTGCCGAAGACGGCAGAACCCTAACCGCACGCTAAGTTATTTAGTTGTAGTTGATGATAAGAAACGGCCAGCATCTGCTGGCCGTTTTTTGGTCGGTGCTGTACTTATGCCGTTTTCCTGATGTACATCAGGATCTCGGTTTAGGTCTTTAAAGCGTAAAAACGAGATCCTTAAACAAGTTCAGGATGACGGCCAAGGGCACAGACCAACAAAGAGCGGCGCTTTGGATTTAGCTCGGCGCTACTTATCGAACAATAAATCGGTGCGGGCGGCCATGATAAAGTCGTTGTGATGTAGGCCTTTGATGGCGTGAGTCCACCAAGTAACGGTGACTTTCCCCCATTCCAAGGTAATGGCCGGATGATGAAACTCACTTTCAGCCAGCTCGGCCACTTTATTGGTAAACGCCCACGCTTGTTTGAAGTTTTTAAAATGAAAGACGCGCTCTAATTGCAGCTCGCCCCCGCGAGACAAGCAGGCCCAATCGGGCAGGGCTGGCATAAGTTCTACTAATTGCTCTTCTGTCACCTGTAGTGCATCAGGCTTACAGGCAGTGCAGCTTTGTTGGGCAAGTTCGGTCATGTGAGCTCCGTTAATATATAAGAAATAGTGAAAGGGCAGCGCCGAGCACCAAGAGCCCAAGACTTGTTAACTGCGTCCGTGCGTTCCGTGACTCTCGTAAACAAAGAGGCGTGGCAAATAATCTTTGAGTCTATAAGGGCTAGTTAACTTTGCTGATATCGACATCAAATACCTGTGCCAGATAAGCCATGTAGCCCTCGTCGTCGCTCATGGCTTTGCCGGGACTGTCGGAGAGTTTAGCGACCGCTTGGCCGTTACAGCTGGTCATTTTTAGCACTATATTGATCGGTGAGTGGCTCATAATGTCGTTAGTTAAGTGTGTGCCAATGCCAAAGGCCGGTTTGCATTGTTCGCGAAAACGTACATGTAAATCCAGCGCGCTGTGCATGTTTAGGCCATCGCTGTAGACGAAGGTTTTGCTGCGCGGATCTATATTGAGTTTGCGATAGTGGGCCAAGGCTTTTTCGGTCCATTCCACCGGGTCGCCAGAGTCTTGGCGCAGGCCGTCAAACAGCTTGGCAAAGTAGAGATCAAAGTCGCGCAAAAAGGCGTCCATACCTACCACATCGGTGAGTGCTATGCCTAACTGGCCGCGATATTCATGTACCCAAGCTTCCAGCGCCATCTTTTGGCTGTCGATAAGACGGGGGCCGAGTGCTTGAAACGCCTGCATAAATTCATGGGCCAAGGTGCCCACTGGCTTTAAATTTAAGCGACGCGCCAAGTCTAAATTACTGGTGCCGGAAAACTGCTCTGGCAGTTGCTTGGCCAATTCCATTACCACTTCTTGCTGCCAGAGGCGTGAATAGCGGCGGCGGGTGCCGAAGTCAGAAAAACGAAAGTCTTCGTATTCTGGCTGGCTTTTTACCAATTCAATCTTGTCTTGTAAACGTGCCCGCGCGCCTACCCAGTCCGGGTTTGGATGATGGCGGCGGCAATACACTTCGCTGATGATCGCCAATAACGGCACTTCAAATAAAATGGTGTGCAGCCAAGGGCCGTGGATTTTTAAGATCAACTCACCATTTTCGCAACTAACGTGAACAAAGCGTTGGTCGAGGCGAAACAGGCGTAAGAAGTGAATAAAGTCGGGCTTAATATAATCGAGTTGGCCCAAGTAACTTAGCTCATCTTCCGATAGGCGCAGCTGGCATAAATGGGCAATCTCGGCCTCTATATCTTTTATGCAATCGCTAAAATCCAGTTGTTTATTACGACTGCGAAAGTGATATTCCACTTCGGCGGCCGGGTGTTGATGCAACACGGTTTGCATCATGGTGAATTTATATAAGTCCGTGTCGAGCAAAGATTGGATCACATAATCTTGAGGGTTAGTTTGGGTCATTGGTGTGCTCCAGCTATTGTTTTAATTCTTATTTGAGCTCTTACTTTAACTCTTGTTTCAGCTCTGCAGCACAGGAAATTAAGTGTGCGCCTGCTTGCTGCATCTCGGTGAGGGCTAGGGCGGTTGAGTCTTCGGCCACGCCGCGGGTGGCGGCGAGATTAATCACCACCTTAAAGCCGACATTCAACAGTTGTAATGCCGTGTGGCGCACGCAATAGTCGGTGGCTAAGCCGCCAATCAGCACGGTACTGATATTTTTAGCCTGCAAATATTCAATGATGCCGGTGCTTTGGCGCTCGGCTAAGTCGTGGTAACAAGCACCGTACGGATGCATATCCGGCTCCACGCCTTTCCAGACAAAAAAGTCATAATCTGCCGGATGCGGTAAATCAGCCAGTAACTCAAAGCCTTTGGTACCGGGCACCGCATGGCTGGGCCAGCGAATATCCATATTGGGGCCTTCAACTGGACTAAACGGTGGGGCTTGCTCGCTGCTTACCCACAGCGCTTGGGGTGAATGTGCATCCTTAGAGCCTAAACGCACGGCAGCAAATTGTGCTTGGGCGTTTAGCTCAGGCCCTATGGTATCGCCACCCACCACGGGGAGTTCGTTTGGGCACACTGGGGTAAAGGTATATTGTGCGTCCACATCAAAACTGGCGACAGCTTCTTTAGTAGGCAGTTGCATTCCCAATCTCCTATTACTTAATGCTAAGGTTTAAAGCGATGAGCTAAAAAATCAGTTCAAAGTATCAGCTAAAGGTATCAATTAAAGGCATGAGTTAAAGTTAAGGTTAAAGTTGACCCTTGGCTCTCAGGTAAGCCATATTACTATTGTTTTGATTGAGTCTAGGGGGGATTTGGTTCAGTATCGCCCCATCTGGGGTAATTTCCCCATTATTAGCCTTCCCCGTTATCAGCCAAAAGGTGAACAACATGAGCGATAGCCACCAGCAAAATTATCAGCGTTTTCTCGATGAAGTGACCGCAAACCACGTGATGTGGGGAGTGCGCTTTGGCGAAGAGTGGGTCGTTTGTGACTCGTCTGAATTTGAAGACACCGAAGTCATGCCGGTATGGTCTACTGAAAGTGAAGCCAAAGTACAGTGTATCGACGAATGGGCGGAATATGTACCTTTCGAGATCACGCTGGCCGAATTTTTAGAAGTTTGGGTAGAAGACATGTCAGAAGACGGCGTGCGCATTGGCCCTAACTGGGACGAAGAATTAGACGGCGTTGAACTCGATGTGTTGGAATTGGTAAAAGCCTTGGCTTAATACCACACTTTTGGGTAACGGCCTGTTCGAGCAATCGAACAGGCCGTTTTTATTGGTGCCTACAGTGGTACGGTGGTTTTTGTAGGGGCCCGTCTCTTTGGTAAAGAGGACTTCGGCACGGTCTTAGCGCTTGGTTTTGACCTTGTAGGAGCCCGTCTCTTCGGCGAAGAGGACTTCGGCTCGGTTTGTTTTATCCCTAAACCTTAAAATAGCCAGCTACGCTGGCCCGGCGAACAAGTTGCCGGCTACGGGTTACATTGGTTTTTGTAGGGGCCTCTGTTTACGATAAAAAGGATTCGGCACAGTTTGGCGGTTATCGTTAGCGTTAGGGTTATCTCTTTCATCTTTTACACCGTATCTTGTTTTTGCCCTTAATGGTGTCAATGGAGGCTATATGACAGCTGTTTCTCCTCAGCAGGCTTATCAACAGGCATTGGCTGCGGGCTTTAAAGAAGACTCGGCTCAACTGCAAGCGGTTGAGTGCTTAGAGCTGTGTTATCAACAGCTGATGGCGCATGAGCCTACCGTGCGCGGCGTTTATTTATGGGGGCCGGTGGGGCGGGGTAAGACCTGGTTGATGGACAGTTTTTATAATAGTGTAAATGAAGGAATGAGTGCAGGCTCAAGCGTGCCTGCCAAGCGGCTGCACTTTCATCACTTTATGCGCTGGGTGCATCAACGCTTATTTCAGCTGAGCGGACAGCCCGAGCCATTAACCTTGTTGGCCCAAGAGCTGGCGAGTGAGGCCCGCGTCTTATGTTTAGATGAGCTGTATATTAACGATATTGGCGATGCCATGTTGCTCAGTCGCTTATTACAGCAGCTGTTTGCCCAAGGCTTAGTATTAGTGGTGACCTCTAATCAGCCGCCAGAAAAGCTCTATGAAAACGGCTTTAACCGCGAGCGCTTACTGCCAGCCATAGCGGCGATCAATCAACATTTGCAGGTGTTAAGTGTGGCTGGCGTTGAGGATCACCGTCTACACCCCGGCCAGTTACAGCAGCGCTTTTGGGTGGGGCTGCCTCAAGCCTTAGCGGCGGTGTTTGCCGAACTGGCGCCCGATTTTGCGCAAGAAGCGGGAAATGAGACGGCACATAAATCGAGACATGAAAAAGACAATCAGCCAGCACTGCGTTTAGGGCACAGAGATATCAAGGTAGTGCAGCGCAGCGAGCAGGTGTTGTGGTGCAAGTATGCGGATTTATGCGAACAGCCTTTAAGCGCGGCGGATTTTATTGAATTGTGTGACCAGTTTTCGACAATTTTACTCAGCGAAGTGCCTCAACTTGCCTGCACTCAGTCATTAACTGAGCAACAAGTGGTTATCGCGCGCGGTACAGAAGATGGCGTAAGCCAAGTGGCGGCGGGAGATCGTGAGCTGCCGGCGTTATCTCGCCAAGACGACGGCGTGCGCCGTTTTATCGCCTTGGTGGATGAGTGTTATGACCGCCAGATCCCCATTTACATTAGTGCAGCGGTACCCTTGAGTGACCTTTATGGCCAAGGGGCACTGGCGTTTCCCTTTCGGCGCACCTTGAGTCGTTTACAAGCCATGCAATTGGCACGTTTTGGTCAATAATTTTGTAGCTGGCAGACCTTTTGGAAAGCTGCTTTTGTGGCCCAAAATTTACACATAACACAATGCCGAAGTCCTCTTTATCGTAAACAGAGGCACGCTACAAAAGATAAAAGCCCCTGTAGCCGCCCGTCTCTTTGGTAAAGAGGACTTCGGCGGGCCAGCGTAGCTGGCTGTTTTAAAAACAGAGCAAAACCTTGTCGAATGCTCTTTACTTACAATATTGAATTTTAAAACAAACGCCATAACCCCATAAGCAACCACACCAACACCCGTAAGCTGTACCAAGCGGCAGTGCCTAGCCAAAGCAAGCCGCCACCCAGCCACAGCAGTAGCGCAATCAGGGTCGAGGTTAGCTTATAGATACTTTTGCCCAGATCCGGTAGTAACCGTAAGCTGGCGCGAAAGGAGCCTTTTAAGCTGTCGGATAATTTTGCCAGCCGTGACAACTCTTGCACCGAGTCTGCATGGTGCAAGGCATCGAGCGCGCCTTTGCTGCTGCTGTTTTTGGCAATGCGGCGCACGCCTCGGCCGCTTTTCAATAGCTGTTTGCTGGCGGTGGATGACACTAGGCGTTTTGAGGCGCTGGCTAACTCATCCAGCTGTACTCGGTTTAAGGTTTTAAGCTCCAGCTTACTAAAGCGGGCGCCCACTTCGCTGACCGCCTTTGGATCGATGGCGTTTTTGGTGATGCGTGTTAGCTGTCTGCCTAAGCTCTTGCTCAGCCGGCCACTTTTGCGGGCCACTTTGACTAACGATAAACCTACTTTAACCGGTGCTGCGGTGCCGCCGCTGGCCACCGTCATTACCGTTAACCCCAAGCCGGTACCGGCCAGGGCCAACAACACGGGGTCGTGATCCGGCCATGCCAGTGACTGCAATATTACATCGCGCACATCGCCAAATAAGGTGAAATCACTGATGGTGGCGGCGGCCAAGCCAAGGCCTGAGTCGGCGCGGCCGGTGCTCATGCCCTGCCAGATATCCGCAGAGTTGCGCACCGTAGTGGCGCGCCAAGTTTCTTGTGCCGCCACTTGCTGATGAAACTCCGGCGCCAAGCTCACGCCTTGCTCATCGGCCAAGTTCAGCAAAGAGCGGGCGAGCTCAATATCTTGCTCACTCAGGGCTTGTGTAAGCTGGCGAGCATAATCATCTGCCGACAACTGGGCGAGCCTAAAGCGCGTGAGCAGCAGTGAGTCTTTAAAGACTAAGATCTGTGCTGCGTCCCAGCCCCGTGGAATCACCGTGCTCGCCGTAGACAGCATGCCCGCCAGCATGGCGAGAAAAATGAGTCTTTTCAGGCCGCGTAAAAAGCGCCTCACTAACTTATTCGTGTTCGGTATTGCGATGGGCGGCAAGGTAGCTCTCGCCCAAGGCAGACAGGTATTGCAAGCTGGCTTCGGTAGAGGCAGACAAATTAGTGGCCGCTTTAGCGGTAACGCTGAGCATGCCGCTTTCATCGCGCACCACTAAGCCTAAGGTTTCTAGCTTCAGCACTTTACGGCGCACGGTTTCTCGGGCAATGCCGCTGCATTCGGCCACCGACTGAATATTAATGGGTTGTAGCTGCACCACTTCTTTATCTGGGTGCATAAACTCTTCATAGCTCATGGCTGTGCTTTGGCGTGCGGGCAGGGTGCGCGAACCAATAATGGCCAAGATCAGCATCAGATCAAGATCACCAAAAAATTGTTTACGTAGCACTATTAGCAACTCGCACAGCTCTTCTACATGAGCGGGGTAAATATGGCCAAAATGAGTGGTGAGTTGCTGATAATTGAAAGGCATGGTTAAGCTCGTATCGATAAAAGAGAAGCAACGCCCATTTTGGGCATAAGGCACGTTGTCTGCAAGCCATGTTTAACCGAGACTATTAGGTTAGCTAGTTCTATATAAAAAATGGGACCTTAAAGATTAAAGACATATCTGCAACGGAGCCCACGGAAGACGCGGAAAAATTAAGCTGAGATAAGATCGAGAAAGGATCAGAGCTTTGATGATAAGGACTCTTCTTCTGATGAGCTGTTGCTCAGCCCTTATCCATTAAAGTCCTTTATCATGGCTTTGTTTTTTTCAGATCTGATCTCTATTGTTCCGTGGGTTCTGTGTTCTTCCGTTGCAAAATAGTTTTGGGTTTAAAAGCAGTTCAGCAACAGTCTGTGTTGGTTTCAGCTTAGCGCTGGAGGCTACTCATTAATTTACTGGGAGTTTCGTTTGAAAAATTATGTGGGTGTATTAGTAGCTATGTGCTTGCTGGGCGCTTTAAGCGGTTGCGGCGAGCAAGAGCCGGTGGCGGAGAGCAAAGCCGTGATCCGCCCCGTGCCGATTATGGCCGTGGCGGCAAGCGATGGCATTTCTGGGTTGCGCTTTCCTGGTCGGGTGCGTGCGGTGCAGCGGGCCGAGTTAGCCTTTAATTTACCCGGTCGCATTATTGAATTTCCGGTACAAGAAGGGCAACAGATTGAAAAGGGCGCGCTTGTAGCACGCTTAGATGCCGAAACTGTTGAGCTGCAGCTGGCCTCGGCCAGTGCCCAATATAATAAAGCTCGTACCGATTACGGCCGCGTGCAAAAGATCTGGCAGCAAAGCAAAGCAGTTGCCAAAGCTGAGGTTGACCAAAAACGCACCGCCATGGAAGTGGCGCGCACTCAGTATTTAGCCGCCAAAAAAGACGTGGCCGATACACGACTGCTCGCACCCTTTGCGGGCGTAGTGGCCAAACGCCACGTTGAAAATTTCAGTAATGTGCAGGCTAAACAAGCCATTGTGAGCCTGCAAGATACCAGCGATTTAGAAATCGTGATTAATGTGCCCGAGCGCATCGTGCGCTCTGAGCCTAAGTCTGTGGCTGGGGTGGCGGTATTTACCGACTATCCGGATCAACCCCTGCCGGTGCGCTTAAAATCATTTTCTACTGAGGCCGATGCTCAAACTCAAAGCTATGAAGTGGTGCTGGCGCTAGAGCCCGGTTTTAGCCTTAAGGTGTTGCCGGGCATGTCGGTTGAAGTGCAGCCTCGCCAAGAGGAGGCAGACACGCCAACACAAAAAGTAATGGTGCCGCTGAAGGCGATTTTATCGAGTGCCGCGGGCGAAACCCAAGTCTGGATCTTTGATAGCGAAACCCAATTGGTCACAGCACAAACCGTGACCTTGGGCCAAGTGCATGATGCGGATGTAGAAGTGCTAACCGGCTTGCAGGGCGGTGAGCGCATTGTGACGGCCGGCGTAAGCCAGCTGCGCGATGGCATGCAAGTGCGCCCGCTGTAAATTTAATAACAGCGCCGAGCACCAAGCACCACGCTCAACCAAGTGACTAAAACCTATTTGCCACGGAACCCACGGAAGAACACGGAAAAATAGTGTTCAGATCTGAAAGAGAAAGGCAGCGCCGAGCACCAAGCGCTAAGCACCAAGCTAAGCAAAGATCGGTGTTTATATGTTAGCTCGGCGCTTGGTGCTAGGCGCTTAGCGCTGTTAATACTCGACACTTTAAGCGCCGCAAATATTGAATAAATAAAAGGGCTAACACGTGAATATTGCTGAACAGACCTTAGCCAAGCGTACTATCGCTTGGATGGCTTGTGTGCTGCTGTTGATAGGCGGCTATATGAGCTATGAAAAACTGGGCCGCTTTGAAGACCCTGAATTTGTGATCCGCCAAGCGGTGATCTCTACTCCGTATCCCGGGGCGTTGCCCTCGCAGGTGGCCGAAGAGGTCACCGACGTTATTGAGAGTGCGGTCCAACAGCTGCAAGAGCTAAAAGAAGTCACTTCAGTGTCGCGCATGGGCGACTCGTTAGTGAAGGTCGAAATCGACATGAAGTTTGCCCATAGCCGCGCTGAGCTAGAGCAGGTGTGGGACAAGCTGCGGCGCAAGATCAATGACGCCCAGCGCCAGTTGCCGCCCGGGGCCGGACCGTCAGTGGTGAACGATGATTTTGGCGATGTGTATGCCTTGTTTTTTGCGGTTACCGGCGACGGTTACAGCCTGCAACAAATCAAAGATTACATCGATGACTTAGAGCGAGAGCTGCTATTGGTGCCAGGAGTGGCCCGCATTGCCACTTTAGGCGCGCCGCAAGAGGCGATATTTTTAGAAATCTCTGCCAGCAAAGCTAGTCAGTTAGATATACCGCTCGATAATATTTACCAAACGCTTAAGCAACAGAACGTGATCTCCGATGCGGGTAATCTGCGCATTGGGCCACAGCGCATCTACTTTAGCCCACAAGGCCAAGCCGACTCGGTGGTGGCCTTGGGTAATATTGCGCTGGCCTCCTCTGATGGTGAGCAGATTATCTTCTTAAAAGATGTGGCCACCATTACCCGTTCAGAAATTGAGCCACCCCGAGCGCTGATGGAAATTAATGGTCGCCCAGCCATTGGTTTAGGCGTATCGCAAGTGACCGGCGGCAACGTGGTCGATATGGGCGATGCGGTAAAGGCGCGCTTGAGCGAGCTAGAATCCCAGCGCCCGCTCGGCATGGAGCTGGAAGTTATTTCCTATCAGTCGGACTCAGTGCGTGAGTCCGTAGACGGCTTTGTGGCCAACTTGGCGGCGGCGGTAGGCATAGTGGTGCTGGTGTTGATCCTGTTTATGGGTTGGCGCAGCGGCATTATTGTGGGCACTGTGCTGGTGCTCACGGTAGCGGGGACTTTAATTGCCATGCTGCTTGACGATATTGCCATGCAGCGGGTGTCGCTCGGTGCCTTAATTATTGCGCTCGGTATGTTGGTGGATAACGCCATCGTAGTGACCGACGGCATTTTAGTGCGCATGCAAAAAGGCGAGCGGGCAGAATCTGCGGCCTCCGCCGTGGTGCAAGGTACTCAATGGCCTCTGCTGGGTGGTACCTTAGTGGGCATTTTGGCCTTTAGTGCCATTGGCTTATCGCCCACCGACATGGGTGAATATGCGGGCTCGTTATTTTGGGTGATCTTATATTCGATGCTGCTCAGCTGGCTGTTTGCGGTGACGCTCACGCCTTTGCTGTGTGTGGCGCTGCTCAAGGTCAAAGTACAAGATCCCAACACCATTAAAGAGTCGGGCATTTTGCTGCGTTATCGGGCCGTGCTACAGGCGGCACTGCGTAAGCGTTTATTAACCGGTGGCATCTTATTGGCAATGTTAGTCAGTGCTATCGTCGGTTTTGGTTGGGTGCAGGTGGGCTTTATGCCGGAGTCCGCACGCCCGCAGTTTGTGATCGACATGAACTTGGCCCAAGGCAGTGATATTACCGAAACCCAAACCGAGCTGGCCAAAATGGCCAAATATGTGCAAGGCAAAGAGGGCGTTGAGCAAGTGACTAGCTTCGTCGGCCAAGGGGGCTTGCGCTTTATGCTCACCTATAGTCCAGAAGATCCGAATAGCAGCTATGGCCAGCTATTAGTGGATGTGGATGATGCCAAGCGCATTAGCGAGCTGGTGGTGGAGCTGCAAGAAGAATTGACCGAGTTGCATCCGCAAGTCGACATCAAGGTGTGGAAGTTTATGCTCGGTCGTGGCGGCGGTAAGAAAATAGAAGCCGCCTTTATGGGACCGGATCCGGGTGTATTACGCCAACTTGCTGAGCAAGCCAAAACCATCATGGCCGAGGATCCAGAGTCCATCGCGATTCAAGATGATTGGCGCCAAAAAGTACCAGTGCTGCGCCCAGTGATCGATGAGATTGCGGCGCGCCGCGCAGGCTTAGACATTACCGACATTAGCCAAGCCATTAACCGTGCTTATACTGGCCAGCGCATCGGCGTGTATCGGGAAGCGGATAAGCTAATTCCTATTATCTCGCGAGCCCCTTTTGCCGAGCGGGCGACGGCACAAGATGTGGCTAACGTGCGGGTGTATAGCCCCACGGCCAAAGACTATCTGCCGGTCAGTCAGTTAGTTAAAGAGGTAAAGGTGGAGTGGGCGGACGCCATTATTCGCCGCGTGGATGGTTTCCCGACCATTAAAGCGCAGGTGGATCCCTTGCCTGGTGAGCAGTCGACGCCGTTATTTGAGCGCTTACGCCCTGAAGTTGAGGCCATAGAGCTGCCGCCGGGTTATCGCTTAGAATGGCACGGTGAATACAAGGCATCGAAAGAGGCTAACGAGGGCTTGGCGATTTCGGCACCTTACGGCTTTACCGCCATGATACTGGCGGTAGTGGTGATGTTTAATGCGCTGCGCCAACCCTTGGTGATTTGGCTTACCGCACCCTTGGCCATTATTGGGGTAACCGTGGGGCTGGTGTTGTTTCAGGTGCCGTTTGAGTTTATGGCCATCTTGGGTTGCCTGAGCTTAATCGGCATGTTGGTGAAAAACTCCATCGTGCTGGTGGACCAAGCGGATGCAGAAATACGAGACGGTAAGGCGCGCTATAACGCCGTGATTGATGCAGCCGTAAGCCGTGCCCGCCCGGTATTCTTGGGCGCTTTTACCACCATTTTGGGGGTAGCGCCGCTGTTGCTCGACCCCTTCTTTAAGAGCATGGCGGTAGTGATCATGTTTGGTTTAACCTTCGCCACGGCACTCACGCTAGTAGTCGTGCCCCTGCTGTATGCAGTGTTCTTTAAGATCCAACCCGAAGAACCCGCGAGTTAAACATTCGCAAACCGTAAATAATCAGGCGCCCAATGGGCGCCTTTTTCATGATTAAGGTACAGAGCCGAGCGATACAAAGGCAATGTTGAATTTTGAATGCTTAATGTTGAATTAAAATTTATTAATCATTCAAAATTAACCATTCAACATTGCGCACAGACGGGTTGTGCTTTAGTTGCGACTGCGGGGGCAGTATTATGGCAAGCTTTCTAGTGTCCTTATGTTGGCACGACTCACGGCTTTGAACTTAATTTAACGGAAACTGCACTTATGTTGTTGATGATCGATAACTATGACTCTTTTACTTATAACCTAGTGCAGTATTTTGGTGAGCTAGGCCAAGAGGTCATGGTAAGGCGCAATGACGAGATCACCGTTAATGAGATTGCACAGCTTAAGCTCGCAGGCTTGGTGATATCCCCAGGCCCGCGTACGCCTACTGAGGCGGGTATTTCGCTGGCGGCCATTAAAGAATTTGCCGGCCAACTGCCTATTTTAGGGGTTTGTTTGGGGCATCAGGCCATCGCGCAGGCGTTTGGTGGTAACGTGGTACGGGCACAGAAAGTAATGCACGGTAAAACATCTCGTATTTGCCATACTGGTCAGGGGCTATTTCAGGACTTGCCAGAGCCATTAACGGTCACCCGTTATCACTCGTTAGTGGTGGAGGCCGCCAGTTTGCCGAGCTGCTTTAGCGTCACCGCTTGGAGCCAGACTGAAGAAAGCGCGCGGGATGAAATCATGGGCATGCAGCATAATAGTTTGCCTATCCACAGCGTGCAGTTTCATCCCGAAAGCATCATGACCGAGTGCGGTCATCAGTTGCTGGGTAATTTCTTGCGCTTATTGGCGCGCTAAACTCAGCTGTGCTCTGGGCTTGGCTAAGTGAGTAGGCTAAGAGTGAGGGATAGTATTTTTTCGTACATATTCTTCGTAGATGTCTTTCGCACATATTTTTCGTACATTTTTAAAATATAGGCATTTTATTACTGCACTTGGGTGTAGTTTTATGCAATATATAGTGGCGCTATAGCCTGTATTTTGGTTTTTAACTGCTAACTTATGCAGTATTTATGATTAGTTTTTGGCTGGCGCTGTTGTCTTGCTGCTGTTGTTTATCGAGCTAGCTCACAGGTTGTTGGTCATAATGTCCGTATATTCACCTATATTTAACATTTACCGCTAAAGAATGGCGGTATTCAAGGAGTAAGCATGTCTGATATGGCAGTCACCCGCGAATTATTCGACCAAGTTATGGTGCCTAATTACGCTCCCGCCCAAATGATCCCCGTGCGGGGCTTAGGCGCTCGAGTGTGGGATCAAGAACACCGAGAATATATCGACTTTGCCGGTGGTATTGCGGTCAGCTGCTTAGGCCACTGCCATCCGGCCTTGGTTGGTGCCTTGCGCGAACAAAGCGAAAAATTATGGCATGTTAGTAACGTACTGACTAATGAGCCGGCGCTGCGTTTAGCGAGCAAAATGGTGGCGGCGACCTTTGCCGAAAAAGCCTATTTTTGTAACTCAGGGGCCGAGGCTAACGAAGCGGCCTTTAAGTTGGCGCGTCGTTATGCGTTGGAGCATTTTGGTGAACAAAAATCACAAATTATTGCCTTTAACCAAGGCTTTCACGGCCGTACCTTCTTTACCGTGACCGTGGGCGGCCAAGCGGCGTATTCCGATGGTTTTGGCCCTAAACCTGCTGATATCGATCATGTAGATTACAACGATCTAGCTGCGCTTAAAGCCATAATATCCGATAACACCTGTGCCGTGGTCATGGAGCCTTTGCAAGGGGAGGGCGGCATTATCAGCCCAGATCCAGAATATGTGCAGGCGGTGCGCGCCTTATGCGATCAACACAATGCCTTATTGATCTTTGATGAAGTACAAACCGGCGTCGGCCGTACTGGTGCACTTTATGCCTATATGGACTTAGGCGTGGTGCCGGATATTTTAACCAGTGCTAAATCGCTGGGCGGCGGCTTTCCGATTGGGGCCATGCTAACCACCACCAAGATCGCCGCGTCGCTAAAACCGGGCACCCACGGCTCGACCTACGGCGGTAATCCGCTGGCTTGTGCTGTAGCCGAAGCCGCCTTTGATACGGTGAATACCAATGCGGTGTTAGCCGGCGTTAAAGAGCGCGAAACCTGGTATCGCGATGGCTTAAGCGCCATTAATGATAAGTATCAGTGCTTTAGTGAAGTGCGCGGCAAGGGTTTATTACTCGGTTGTGTGTTGAACGAGCAGTATCAAGGGCGCGCCAAAGAATTTTTAGATGCAGCCATGGATGAGCAATTAATGGTATTGATAGCCGGTGCCAACGTAGTGCGCTTTACGCCATCTTTAGTGATCAGTCACGCAGACGTAACCGAAGGGCTGGCCCGCTTTGAACGCGCCGTCGCCAAGGTCGTGCAAGGCTAAGAGTGAAGGGGACTGGCCCAATCGGCGTCGGTATCTACATATTGCACGAATGTAGAAGCCGCTTTAGCCGGCTGGTTTTACGCAGTAAAACTAAGCCCCTCGAGCTACGCCTGAGCCAAACAATTAATACCAATCTGGAAAACTAATTGATCAGGGCCTTTTCGCTACGGAAGAACACTGAAAAATAGTGTTCAGACCTGAGAATGACGCTAAGTAGTAAGAGCCAAATACCCTAGCTTGAATAGGAGGGGCCCTTACCATCGAAGCTCTTAGTCACTTGTCGCACGTGAACTGCGTCCGTGAGTTCTGTGGACTCCGTGGCAGAAAAAGCTTTTAATTTTTAGTTTTAATACCAAAGCGAGGCAATCGCCTCGCTTTCCTAACTCGCGCTAATAAGGAGTCTGGCATGCTGGTGATACGACCTATCGCGCAGAAAGACTTTCCTACCCTCAAACAGTTCGCTATTGAGTCTGGCCATGGCTTTACTTCGCTGCCGGTTAACGACGATTTATTACAACGCAAAATAGACAACTCATTGGCGGCCTTTGCTAACCGTGGCACGGCTAAAGCCGAAGGCTTGTACTTTTTTGTGGCCGAAGACGGTGAAACCGGCGAGGTGCTGGGCACCTGTGCCATAGACGCAGCCGTGGGGTTATCTGACCCTTTTTATAATTACCTGCTCGGTAAACAAGTACACAGCTCCGCCAAGTTGGGCATTTATAATGTAGTCGAAACCCTGACCCTGACTAACGATTACACGGGGGTGAGCGAGCTGTGCACTTTGTTTTTACGAGAGTCGGCACGTGTTGGGCTAAATGGGCGTTTGCTTTCAAAAAGTCGTTTTTTATTCTTGGCCGAGTTTAGTGAACTGTTCGATCATCGGATCTTAGCCGAGATGCGCGGCGTGTCAGACGAGCAAGGCCGCAGTCCTTTTTGGCATTGGCTGCAAGAGCACTTTTTTACCATGGATTTCCCCACCGTCGACTACCTGACCGGCATCGGCCAAAAAGGCTTTATCGCGGATTTAATGCCCAAGTTTCCTATCTACGTTAACTTATTATCAAAAGCCGCCAGAGATGTTATTGGCATTACTCATAACAACACCCGGCCAGCTCTGCATTTACTGGAAGAAGAAGGGTTCACGTGGCGCGGCTATGTGGACATTTTTGATGCAGGCCCCAGTGTAGAGTGTGAGTTATCGCAAATTCGCTCGGTGCGAAATAGTAGACAATACACAGTTAAGATTGGTGATGTTAGCCAAGGGAACCAGCACTTGATCAGCAACACTCAATTTGCAGATTTTCGCGCCTTAATCACAGAGGTTGAGTTAGTAGGCGAGTCTGATAAAGACGGTTTACTCACAGTAACGCTCACCAAAGAGGTGGCGAAGTTACTCAAAGTAACCAAGGGTGATAGGGTAAGACTTGTCGAAATATAAGCTGAGATATATGCCTTTCTAGCTGCATCAAGTAGCGAGCTAGAGGTAACAGCTAGGACTAAGAATTTTTGCCACGACTCTTTGTTACGAGAAGCACGGAACTCACGGAAAAACTAAGATGAAATAAGATCGACGAGTGACTAAGAGCTGTTGATGATAAGGGCTTGCCCTTTTATGAGCCGCTGGTTGGCTCTTACCCTTATATAGCCTTGGCTCTTTCAGATGTGATCACTATTTTTCCTTGTGTTGTCCGTGGGTTCCGTGGCAAAAAATATTTAAGCTCTTTTTTATAAAGGAGATATTGAATGACGGACACTGAGCAGCAGGCAACAGCGGTTCAATATATTAACGGTTATTGGCTAACCGGCGAGGGCGAGGAGTTTAGCTCAATCGATCCGGCAAAAAATGTTGAGCTATGGCGCGGTGCTGCCGCAAGCCTTAGTCAAGTGAACGCGGCAGTGGCGGCGGCGCGCGCAGCAAGCCCTGCATGGGCTGAGCGGCCATTGAACGACCGGCTTACCATTATTGGCCGTTATGCGGAGTTATTGGTTGAGCATAAAGCGCGCATCGCACAACTGATTGCCCAAGAAACCGGTAAACCCCTCTGGGAAAGTGCCACCGAGGCGGCGGCCATGGCCGGTAAAATCGCGCTGTCAGCCAAAGCTTATGCCGAGCGCACCGGTTTCACCGAAACCGCTTTAGGCCAAGGCCGGGCCGTGCTTCGCCATAAACCTCACGGTGTAGTGGCAGTCTTTGGCCCCTATAACTTTCCGGGTCATTTACCTAATGGACATATAGTGCCGGCTTTAATTGCCGGCAATACGGTGGTCTTTAAACCCTCTGAGCTGACCCCACAAGTGGCCGAAGCCATGGTAAAACTGTGGGAGCTAGCTGGCTTGCCAGCTGGGGTGCTGAACCTAGTTCAAGGCGAGGTGAACACCGGCAAAGCGTTGGCGGCCCATGGAGATTTAGACGGTTTGTTTTTTACTGGATCTTCAGGTACCGGCCAGCTGCTACACAACCAAATGGCTGGCCAGCCCAGTAAAATATTGGCGCTGGAAATGGGCGGCAATAACCCACTGGTGGTCGGTGAGGTGGCAGACATAGACGCGGCAGTCCATACCATAGTGCAGTCGGCCTTTATTACCTCGGGCCAGCGCTGCACCTGCGCTCGACGCTTATTATTACCTAAAGGCGAGGCGGGCGATCGTATTCTGGCGCGCTTACTGGCAGTAACTAAGGCCATTAAGGTTGGTTTGTACGATGCAGATCCTCAGCCCTTTATGGGCGCTATGATTTCGGTGCATGCGGCCAAAGCCATGATAGCGGCACAGGCGCATTTGCTGGCGCTGGGCGGCGAGTCGTTATTGATGCTCAAGTCATTGCAAGCCAATACCGGCTTAGTGTCGCCGGGCATTATTGAGGTCAGCGCCATTAAGGAGCTTCCGGATGAAGAATATTTTGGTCCGCTGTTGCAGGTGATGCGCTACGGCAATCTTCGCGAGGCGCTAACCTTGGCGAACAACACCCGTTATGGGCTAGCGGCGGGATTATTATCGGATTACCAACAAGACTGGGATTACTTTTTCCGTCATATTCGCGCCGGTATCGTTAATTGGAACAAACCGATTACCGGTGCCTCCGGTGCCGCCCCCTTTGGTGGCGTGGGCGACAGCGGTAATCACAGAGCTAGCGCCTATTACGCCGCCGATTACTGCGCCTATCCGGTGGCGTCTATGGAAGAAAATAAAGTCAGCATGCCCGACACCCTATCGCCGGGCTTACATTTTTAGGGCGCAGCTGTAGCATTTTTATGCCGTCATCCTGACGTAAGTCAGGATCTTGTTTTAAAAGCATCAAGAAACTCTGCAGCGGAATCCACAGAATACGCGGAAAAATTAAGCTGAGATAAGATCGATGAGTGATAAATGCTTGGGTAAGACCTTAACTATTAAGATCACTGTCAGATCTGATCACTATTTTTCCGTGGGTTCCGTTGCAACAGGCTCTAAGATCTTAAAGGCTTATCTGCAACGAAACGCACAAGGCGCACAGTAGGCGCGGAAAATTAAGCCGAGATAAGGTCGACAAGTGACAAAGCCTTTGGGGTTAAGATCTTACTCATTAATTTTTTCAGATTTTATTTTTAGCTAGGCGTTTGGCGCTGGGAATTTTTTATCTTAATCAAGGAGTTAGCGTAATGAAATTGGCGTTTATTGGCTTGGGCGTGATGGGCTTTCCTATGGCGGCGCACTTACAACAAGCCGGCCATCAGGTGTGCGTGTATAACCGCAGTCCAGAAAAAGCAGCCGCTTGGGCCGAGAGTAACGGTGGCAGCCATGCCTTAACACCGGCCGCCGCGGCCAAAGACGCAGACATGGTGATGGTGTGCGTGGGCAACGACGACGACGTACGCTCGGTAGTATATGGCGAAGAAGGTGTGTTAGCGGGTATGAAAGCGGGCGCATTGTTGGTGGATCACACTACGACCTCTGCCATATTGGCAGAAGAGCTTGCTGCTGCGGCCGCAAAACTGGATCTGCGCTTTATTGATGCGCCAGTCTCCGGTGGTCAGTTGGGGGCCGAAAACGGTGCCTTAACCATTATGGTGGGCGGTACTGAGGCGGACGTAGCCGAAGCGTCACCGGTATTAGCTGCTTACGGTAAAAAAGTGACGCGTTTAGGGCCGGTGGGCTCAGGCCAGCGTTGTAAGATGGTCAATCAAATCTTCGTGATTGGTGCCGTACAAGGCATTGCCGAAGGCTTGATGATCGCACAAAAGGCCGGCTTAGATATTCCGACCCTAATTGATGTATTAGGTGGCGGCGCCGCCCAAAGCTGGCAGTTACAAAACCGTGCCCAAACCATGAGTGAAGATAAATTCGACTTTGGCTTTGCCGCTCAGTGGATGCACAAAGACTTAGGTATTTGTTTAGATGAGGCGGAACAACAAGGACTAACGTTGCCCCTGACCGAGCATGTGCATAAGGTGTATGAGCAATTGTTAGCCGACGGTTTTGGCCGTTGTGACTCTACCGTGGTTATTAAAGACTTAGTGGCCAAAGCGAAATAAAGCCGCCCTAAACCAGCGGGCGGTCGGAATTTGTCGGCTTTGAAGGGTTAAGCGCACAAATTTGACCCGCTGCGCATTTGGCCTCTAGTAGCTCATACCGAGCTCGGCTATGCTGAGTCGGTGTTGGTCGCCGCACTTGTTTAACCGCACGCCTGTTAACTGATTGCTTGTTTAGCAGCGCGTTTTTGGCGAGTGAGGGCGGCTTTTGAGTGGAATTATGTGACGCTTTTAGCAATATCTGCACAAAACAACGGCACTTGATGTAGCCCTTGATACAAAGGCTTTGCTTGAAGCCTAAATTTGAATAGAGTGGGTAACCACTTAATGCCAAGTGAGAAAGGATCCCTATGAATAAGACTCAGCTTGTTGAAGCAATTGCCGCTAAGGCAGATTTAAATAAGGCACAGGCCAAGGCCGCGCTGGAAGAAGTACTAAGCGGTATAACCCAAAGCCTGAAAGAAGGCGACCCAGTACAACTGGTGGGTTTTGGTACCTTTAAAGTGAACCACCGCGCTGCACGCGCCGGTCGTAATCCACAGACAGGTGCTGAAATTCAGATTGCTGCTGCCAATGTCCCTGCTTTTGTAGCGGGCAAGGCACTGAAAGATGCCATCAAGTAATATCTTCTAAACCCGACTTAGGTCGGGTTTTTTCTCTCTCAGTTTGCTCCTTTTAACATAAACTTGTTATAACTAATGCCAGCCTGTTTCCTTTTCTAGGAGGCTCTGATGGAAGCCAATACCGTTCGACAAATGACCACACCCTGGTCCGGCGCTCGTGGTTTAACCACCGGGCTTATGTTGACTGAGGTATATCAGGATGTATGGACCGGTAAATTGCTGCTCTCTATGGGCATGCCGACCAAGATTGATACGCCCCCCCAAGTAATTTACCAGTTACAGTTTGATCATGTGTTTGGCTATCGGATGCTAGAAGGCGCCGACGTGTTGAGCTTTATGGACGACGAAGACGAGGGGAGTTCAGATACTCAAATTCATTTGATCACGCCGTCGCGTTTTTTAATTTGGTTTCATCAGCAAAGCCAAGGCTTGCATCTGGATGATGATATTCAACATTATCGTATTGCCAGCTGGGATTATTGTGTGGATGTACTGGCGGGCCAAGTGCCGCAGGTGCTTGTTAAGCAATCGACTTAACTCCTGCGGTAGTGGGAGTTGTCAGCCATAAGCGTTCTTGTAGAGGCCGCTTTGAGCGCGCCGGTTTTGTGTAGCAAAACTAAACGTAAACAGTCTTGAACCTAAAAGCCATGAGCTAAGCAAACAGCAAAGGATAAATAAAAGATGAAAGGGTTTATTTTGGTGGCACATGGCAGTCGTCGTGAGGCGGCCAATCAAGAAATTGCTGATTTTACAGCCAGCGTGACGCAATCTATGGCGGCGCGTTTTGAAATCATGGGCCATGCCTTTTGGGAACTGGCCGAGCCTTCGCTTGAACAAGCCATAGACAGCCAAGTGGCGGCGGGTGCCACTGAGATTAAGCTGTTCCCGTACTTTTTGGCCCAAGGCCGACATGTAGTAGAAGACTTGCCCTCGGTACTGCATCAAAAGCGCGAGCAATACCCAGATCTTACGCTCACGCTGTTGCCGCACTTAGGTGCCATGCCAGGCTTTGCCGATTGGTTAGCCGAGCAGTTATAACGATCTTTGTACGCGGCTAACAGGTCACAATAAAAGAGCCCCTTTTTGCTATACACTCCAAAGGGGCTCTTTTTGTTTTGCTTGGTGCTAGGCGCTTGTGGCTATTTTCGCCTCACGCCTCACGCCTCACGCTGCTAAGGCTTAGCCAAGTGCCAAACATCAAACTTGCCATCGCCAAACACATCGCCGGCGGCTTTGTCGTCTTTCCACAGATACAGCGGCTGCTCTTTATAGCTCCACTGTAAAACGCCATCGGCACGCTTGATAATGCCGTAATCCCCTTCGGCTTTATCCTTAGCGGTAGCCATCAGCGGTGGCCAATTGTCGGCGCATTGGTCGTTACAGTTGCTCACGCCGGCTTGGTCTTTCTCAAACACATATAAACTCATGCCCGCTTCATTGGTGAGGATCTCGCCCTCGGCGCTATCAGCGGTTTGTATGGGGGCGGCCAGCAGCGGCAAGCTGATGGCGAAGGTTAGCCCTAATCCCAGTAAAGTTTTGCTAAACAATTTATTGTAAGACATGTCTTTGCTACGCATACGATACTCCTGTTGGCAAAAGTAAAGCGAATGCAGTGCTCACCTTGCAGAGCTGCATTAACATCAAGAATAGGTGAGGAATAGGGTTTAGGTGATGGTGAAGAGTGAAGCGTAAAGGGTGATGAGTAAAAATACCGGTAGTTCCCGTAGAGGCCGCTTTAGCCGGCCGGTTTTGCATAGCAAAACTAAAACCTAACAACAATACCGTTTTTGAACATGGCATTGTTTGGTGGCTCTTCGTGTCGCTGCGCGCCACCGGCCAGCTAAAGCGGCCTCTACGAGTGGGTTAGACACAAAAAAAGCCGCCATCAATGATGGCGGCTTAGGCGTTGTATTTTTGCATACAGCGTAAAGCGTATAACGTAAGGCGTGGTATTAAGCGCCTTGGTTTTCTCGCTCTATGGCGCGATAGGCGATGTCGTGACGATAAAACATCCCTTGCCATTTAATCTGTTCAGCCACCGCATAGGCATTGGCTTGCGCTTCGGTTACCGTATTACCTAAGGCCGTGGCGCACAATACGCGCCCACCTGAGGTAACCAAGGTGGCGTCTTGAAAGCTGCTGCCGGCGTGAAAGGTTTTGCTGATCGGCGTTTCTGCGGGGATATTAGTAATAGCGTCAAATTTACGATAACCATCCGCCGGATAACCGCCCGCCGCCAATACCACACCCACGGCGGCGCGCGGGTCAAACTCGGCCGTGACCGTATCTAGCTTACCGTTACAACCAGCTAAGCACAGCTCCACGAGATCAGACTGCAAGCGCATCAGAATTGGCTGCGTTTCTGGGTCACCAAAGCGACAGTTAAACTCAATCACCTTTGGCTGACCGGCGTTATCGATCATCAGGCCCGCGTATAAGAAGCCTTTGTAAACGTTACCTTCAGCCGCCATGCCCCGCACTGTGGGCATGATCACTTGGCGCATCACGCGGTCGTGGATTTCCTGCGTCACTACGGGTGCGGGGCTATAGGCACCCATGCCGCCAGTATTGGGGCCAGTATCGCCGTCGCCGACGCGCTTGTGATCTTGGCTGGTAGCCATGGCCAACACGTTTTCACCGTCCACCATCACAATAAAGGAGGCTTCTTCGCCATCGAGAAACTCTTCGATCACCACACGGCTGCCTGCAGCGCCAAAGGCATTGCCAGATAACATATCGTGCACGGCGTTTTCTGCCTCTGCTAAGGTCATGGCCACAATCACGCCTTTACCGGCCGCTAAACCGTCAGCTTTTACCACGATAGGTGCGCCTTTTTCGCGTAAATAAGCGATAGCAGGCTCAACTTCGGTAAAGTTCTGGTACTCAGCACTCGGGATATTTTGGCGCGCTAAAAAGTCTTTGCTGAAGGCTTTAGAGCCTTCTAACTGGGCCGCGGCCGCAGTGGGACCAAAAATGGCTAAGCTTTCGGCGTCAAACGCATCAACCACACCGGCGACTAATGGTGCTTCTGGACCAACAATGGTCAGGCCAATCTGTTCTTGTTTGGCAAACGCCAGCAAGCCTTGAATATCGGTAGCAGCAATGTCTACATTCGTCAGATTCGACTCTAAAGCCGTGCCCGCATTACCTGGGGCCACGAATACCTGACTGACGTTAGGCGATTGTGCGGCTTTCCACGCCAAAGCATGCTCACGACCACCACCACCAATGATTAATACTTTCATCAATTTTGTTCCTCAAAATTAGTAAAGCACTTGATAGAAGCTAGGATTATTTCAAACAGAGAAGGATAGGAAGTAATCACTAAGCCGACCATCACATGACAGGGACGTCATGTGCTGAGCGCCGCATGGATGCGGTTTAGCGCGTCGGCGTGTGATTTTTCCTATCCTACTAACAATTAAGCTCCTAGCTTCTTATCAATGGCGAAAGTGACGCATGCCGGTGAAGACCATGGTCATGCCATGCTCATCGGCGGCCTGAATAACTTCATCGTCACGCATAGAGCCACCCGGCTGGATCACACAGCTGATACCGGCGGCCGCAGCGGCGTCTATGCCATCACGGAACGGGAAGAAGGCATCAGATGCCATCACTGAACCCGCTACTTGCAAGCCTTCGTCTTCGGCTTTAATGCCGGCTACTTTAGCAGAGTACACGCGGCTCATTTGGCCGGCGCCTACGCCAATAGTTTGTGCGCCTTTGGCGTACACAATGGCGTTGGACTTCACGTATTTGGCCACTTTCCAGCAGAATAACAAGTCTTGCAACTCGGCGTCCGTAGGCTGGCGCTTGCTGACTACTTTTAGGTCGTCTAAGCCAATGTTACCTTGGTCGCGGTCTTGCACTAAGATGCCACCGTTCACGCGTTTAATGTCCAGCGTTTTGGTCTTCTCGGCCCAAATTCCAGATACTAATAAGCGCACGTTTTTCTTCTCGGCAACAACGTCTTGTGCGGCATCAGACACGCTAGGTGCGATGATCACTTCCACAAACTGACGATCAACAATGGCTTTAGCGGTGTCGGCATCTAATTCGCGGTTAAAGGCGATAATGCCGCCAAAGGCAGAGGTAGGATCGGTTTGATAAGCACGCTCGTAGGCTGTTAATAGATTATCGCCCAGTGCCACACCGCAAGGGTTGGCGTGCTTCACAATCACACAAGCCGGGGTATCAAACTCTTTTACGCACTCTAACGCGGCATCGGTGTCGGCGATATTATTGAACGACAACTCTTTGCCTTGCAGCTGAGTGGCGGTGGCCACTGAAGCTTCATCTATCTGGTTTTCCACATAAAAAGCGGCGCTCTGATGGCTGTTTTCGCCATAGCGTAAGTCTTGCTTTTTAGTGAATTGATAGTTGATGGTACGCGGGAAAGCAGAGCCTTCACTCGCAGCATGATAGGCGGGTACCATGGTGCCAAAGTAGTTGGCAATCATGCCGTCGTATTGGGCGGTGTGCTCAAAAGCGGCAATGGCTAAACCAAAGCGGGTAGCTTGGGTCAAGCTGTTGTTGCCTGAGTCCATTTCGTTGAGCAAACGGTCGTAATCGCTGCTATTTACCACTATGGCCACATCGTTGTGGTTTTTAGCGGCAGCACGTACCATGGTCGGTCCGCCGATATCGATGTTTTCGATGGCATCTTCGAGGCTGCAATCGGCTTTGGCTACGGTATTGGCGAACGGGTAAAGGTTGACCACCACCATGTCGATGGGGGCAATGCCGTGCTCGGTCATAATGGCGTCATCGGTGCCGCGACGGCCTAAAATACCGCCGTGTACCTTGGGGTGTAGCGTTTTAACGCGGCCATCCATCATTTCAGGAAAACCGGTATAATCAGACACTTCGGTGACGGGAATGCCTTGTTCAGCTAACAAACGGGCGGTGCCACCGGTAGACAGCAGTTCTACGCCACGGGCGTGTAAGCCTTGGGCGAAATTGATGATGCCGTCTTTGTCAGACACACTCAGCAGAGCACGGCGAATGGGTCGAGCAGTTTCCATGGTTTCTCGTTCCTTTAACGATCGATCGGGGGGGTTGGTAAAAGCGGCGTGACTCGCGTCGACTTTACCAAACCGCCTAGCATGCAGTACTGGCCCAACAACTGGATCTGCGGCTAAGCAGAGGCGGCGTATTCTACTGTATTTTACCGCTGCTTGCGCCCCTAATTTATTTAGGAGTCAAGAGACTTCCTGTGGCGAAAAACGTTAATATTGGCGTCATTGTTTACATGCGCACCGGCCCTTCGAGCAATGTTGAATGTTGAATGTTGAATGTTGAATGTTTAATTCAATTTAAAATTACCAACCAGCGCGCCAATTTTACAGGGTGCACGAATGTATGTGTCGCTGCGCGCCACCAGCCAGTTAAAGCAGGCTTCTACACTAACAATTTGCGATGTCTGCTTGTTCCGCGTTTAACGCCGAATGCTCTCTGTTTTGTAGGGGCCAATTTATTCGGCCAGATTTTGCGTTGAGATTTGAGTCTGTGGCATATTGCCCGGTCAAACAGCCATGCCGATGTTTGCAAGGTGCACGAATGTAGTCGCGCGCTTTGAGCGCCGAAAGCCTGCGCAGCAGGTTCTGATGCAGATGTTCTACATATACCACCGAACAGCAGTGTGAATTTAAAGCCATACGGTGGCACGGGAGAGGGCTGAGCAAAGATGTTGCTGCGCAGCTAAAGCAGCGCCGCTGTGTGCTCGGCGTTTTTTATTTATTGCTGACGGCTTAAGGCTGACAGCTTCTAGCGGCTTTTAGTTTGGAGTTCAGTTATGCGCGCACGTTTGGGCTGGGGATTAAGTGTCAGCCAGTGGTTTATCTTTTTATTGGCCAATGCGTTGGCACTGCCGATTATTTTAGGCCAAGCTTTTGGTCTTGAAGGCAGTGAAATTGCCGGCTTAATGCAGCGCACTTTGATGTTGGTGGGCTTGAGCTCTTTGGTGCAAATCACCATCGGCCATCGCTATCCGGTGGCGGATGGGCCGGCGGGTTCTTGGGCCATAGTATTTGTGGTGATGGCCTATATTGGCCGCGCGCAAGGCTATGAAGGTGGCGAGATATTACGCCTATTGGCGGGCGGGGTATTAGTGTCCGGCGCCATTATGTTGGTGTTGGGTATTGCTAAGCAAACCCACAGGTTATTATTTTTATTCACGCCCTTGGTAACGGGTAGCTTTATGTTGCTGCTGGTGATTCAGCTGTCCGGCGTCTTTGTGCGCGGCATGGTCACAGATCCGCAAAGTGGCGTGATGACCCTGCCGGTAGCGGCCATTGGCTTGTTGGTGTTTATTGGCGTGCTGTTATGCTCCTTTAGCCGCCATGCGCTGGTGCGTACCTATGCGGTATTGGTGGGGATAGTGCTGGGCTGGGGCGCCTTTGCGGTGTTTGGTTTAGGTGCTTCGGCGCTGCCCAATACGGGCAGTGGCATCCAATTACCGAGCTTATTCACCTTTGGTTCGCCCAAACTCGACATTGGCATGTTGGTGGTCGCGGTGCTGTTCTCCTTGCTATTAATCTCCAACCAAGTGG